>CAYQFV010000114.1:1794-13707 GCA_964416845.1 uncultured Phycisphaeraceae bacterium
CCGAACTTGAACGGTGGTGGAAGACAATCACGGATCGCAGGTCGCAGCAGCAGTGCAGCGACGTGGAAATAGACGACACGGTCGTTCAGCGGCTGCGTGACTTGGGATACATCGATTAGAGAGGATAGCGACGGCGACCATGCGGTGGGGCGAGGATACATCACGGGGAGGGGTTGGCGGCAGTGCGCTGCGTCATCACAGGCTGCCAGCCGGCCGGCGGTTGGCGTTCACGCTGATCGAGTTGCTCGTTGTGATCACCATCGTGTCGATTCTGGTCGCGATCGCTGCGCCGTCCATGCGCAAGGCCCGGGCCATGGGGCGCGACACTTTGTGCAAGACGAACCTCAAATCGATTTACCTTGCCCAATCTTTGCTGATTGACGTTCGCGGCAGGTTCCCGTCACTTAATAACGACCCGAACGATGGCAATTGGCAGTATAATTATCTCATTTACGACGGGCGTGACTGGAAGGCGAATTTCGGACCACTGATCACGGACAAGAGTTTGCTGCACGATGTGAAACTGTTGTATTGTCCGTTTCAGAAGGACCGGTTTCATTCGCTCGATTCGTCGATCAATCCCTGGCCGCCGAATACGGGGTTCGATACCCGTGCGTCGTACGCCCGGCGACACCTCCTTTCCGGGAAATCCATGAGTAGTTTTCGCAAGACTGAAGCCATCCTTTCGGATGTGATTCACATGCCAAAAGTCGTGCTCTCGGCCCACAAGACCGGCGTCAATGCCGCCTATTCCGATGGACACGTTACTTGGGTTCCCGATCCGGGGATTTTCACGAAAAACGAACTGGGCCAGCCGTTTGACAGACTGGACAATCCCATCGTCGACCAGATTTGGAAGGCGATGGACAAGCGTCAGTAGCTCCTTCAGGGAGAGGGAAGAATGAACCAGTATCGAGAAGCATGGGTTTCGATCCTTGCATCCGCGCTCGTTGTTATGGCGGTTGGTGTCACTGCCAGGGGGCAAGTTCCGAATCATCCAGTCATTACGGAAGTATACTTTGACCCCAACGGCGTCAATGACGGCCCGATTGGACGGGATTCGACGAATCCGCATCAGGAATTCGTGGAAATCTACTTGCCCACATGTGCAGAGCTCGACACCGCGTTGAGTTGCAGCGCGTTGAACATCACGTTCGAAGAAGTCGAAGGTGACCACACCAGTATGGAGTTGGGACAGTTGAACTATCGCTGGGATTTGCCCACCTTTTGCGTTCTGGCGAACTCGGCGAGTTGCCCTGTCAACACGATTCCGCGACCGAACAGCGGCATCGTCGTGCTGGGTTGGGTTGACTATGGCGATGCAACGCCGACCACGCTGGCGGGAACGGTCAACACGCGCGTCGCACTGATCAAGGGCGGACTCACCGCGGAAGACGGCGACTACGTGTTTGTCGCCATCAATGGTCAGCAGTTCGGTGGAACCAATAATTTTGCGACGCTTGCTGCTGAGTCGCTGATTGAATGGGGGGCCGCAGGCCAACTGTCCGACGAGGTGCGCACCGGACAGATTGAGAACGGCTCGGGCGTCTACCTGTTGCTCAACCGCGACGGCGCGGGTTATGTCACGCTCTACGACGAAAAGGACTCGGCCCATCAACCACCGACGTTCAGCGCGGACCCGGATTTGCCGGGTGGAACGGTGTTACCGACCGGCGTCCTTTTCGATGCGTTTGCAAACAATGATGATTCAGGTTTTGACGTCTTGTTGCAGCCGCTAAACTCGCCCGTCGATCCCGCGTGTTCGACGGATCCTGTGAAATGCATCGACCTTGAGACCATCCTTCCCAATGGCGGCGCATTTAGCAACCTGGTTGCCCAACTGCCCGAGAAGGTTACCTCGCCGCCGGATCCGGGCACGGCCAACGGTTACGCGCGAGTGTATCTCGATCAAGCTAAAACCACCGAGACCACCGCGACGAACGACCCGGTGAGCGATGCGCTCAACGCGTATCGTCACGTACGCAATGCGGGGCCGTTTTTCCCAACGCCTGGTTTCGTGCCCAGTACAACGTCACCGCCGGAATTGGCGGTGGCGGGCCCGCCTGCGCAAATCACGACCATTCTCGCCGGCGTGAGCGCTCCGGTGGAGATTCTGGCTGCCAACGTCGGCGGTAATTCTCCGATCGATATGACAGTCACGTCGGCCGGTCCATCGAGCAACAGCAGTTTTGCTACGTTTTCACCCGGTGTCGCTGCGTTGGGAGTGTCGGGCGGATCAATTGGGACACCGAGTGTTCTGGTGAGCGCATCGCTGACGGCGGCCGGCCAGTCCCCGACTGCTCCAATTACCGTGACCGCAACCAACGGGGGCGCTCCGGCGATCACGAACCCGGTTCAGACCACGACCGTCACCGCGACCGTCATCGAGCCGACGACGGGACAAAACGCCACGGGTCAACCCTTTCAAACGACGGTGTTCGTGGCGATCCAGGGCATCACGGACGCACCAGGAGTGACCAATGAGTTGCTCCAAACGGATTTCGGCGCGTTTCTGGCCGGGCAGGCGGATATCACGGCGTTGGAATCCGAAGGCAACAGCGCGATTTTGTTGAACCCGGCAACGAACATCGTCGATCAGCCGACCATTCTTCCTCTTCGCAAGAAGCTGCCTGTCGATGGCGAAGAATGCTCCAAGTGGCTGGATTTCGCCGGCCCGGTCGGGAAACTGGACTTGGGGCAGACCGTCGCCCAATCTGCGGAAGTCCTCAGCGGCGCGGCGACGTACGATCAGAATTTCGTGATCGGTTTCGATTGTGCCGGCGTGGCGACCGACGCTGTGCGGGCGGTTCGGTTCAATCATCCCGACGGCTTTGCGTTTGACGGCACGTTTTCACCGTCGGAGACTGTTCAGTTCGTCGGTGAACGTGGCGATGTTGGAAAACCTCTCAACGGTCTGAGCGACGCAACCACGACGCGGACGTTTGAGTTGGCGTTGATCGACACGAACGTTCGCAGCAGCGCGAATAACCCTATTGAGTCCGGCGCCAAAGACGACTTCGGATTGATTCTTCAGGTACGTGACATCGAGACACCGCCGGTCGGTCAAACACCCCCGGTGGAGTCGGGCGAATTTGTGTTTTTGAGCTTCACGGGCGGCAAGCAAGGGGCTGATATCGATACACTCGATATTCCTCCCGGCCCGTCAGTGATGAACCTGATCTTTCTGGATTTGGACAACCTGCATAGCGTATTGGGAATTCGCACAATCGAACAAATCATCGTCGTGCAGGCGGGAACTGGTACGGTCGACATTGTGGAAGCGTATACTCTTCGCCCCGTGCCGCCGCCTACGGGATGCACCGTCGATCCGGACTGTGATGACGGGCTGTTCTGCAACGGAGCGGAGACCTGCGACACGCTGCCCATTCCCAATACGTGCGTACCGGGAACCAGTCCTTGCACGAATCCAGCACTCCCTGCGTGCGACGAAACCACCAACACCTGCGTTGTTTGCGCTTTCAACAGCGATTGCAGCGATGGGTTGTTCTGCAGTGGAGCTGAAACCTGCGACACGCTGACCAATACGTGCGTGGCGGGAACGGACCCATGCAACGATGGCGTGGTCTGTACGGTGGACACCTGCGACGACGTATTGAATACGTGCACGCACACTGCGGACGACACGGTGTGCGATGACGGATTGTTTTGCACCGGCCTGGAAATATGCTCTCTGACGTTGGATTGCCAGACGGGCACCAATCCGTGCACCAATCCCGCATTGCCGGTGTGCGACGAGGGCGCGACCACCTGCCGTGAATGTCTGGTTGCGACTGACTGCGACGATTCCAACGATTGCACAACAGACAGTTGTGTGGGTTTTGTGTGTGGCAATGTCAATGTGGCGGATGGATCGCCATGCTTCAACAATCTCGGGACATGTTTGAATGGGGTTTGTACTGGCATACCCTGCACGGTGAATTCGGATTGCAGCGATTCGAATGTTTGCACGAAGGATCTATGCATTGCCAACGAGTGTTCCAATCCCCCCAACATGTACGGAGACGTCAACCACAACGACGTGATCAATCTCTTCGATCTGTTCTGCGTACTCGACGGTTTCTCCGGTGTTTTCAACGACTGCAGTTTTGAAGACGTCGACATCGAGCCGTGCGCCGGGAACTCGACGCTGAATCTGTTCGATCTATTCGCCGTCCTTGATTCGTTTTCAGGTGTCGACGCATGCTGCGGCCCTTAGGGGTCGTCGCGCTTCGCGTGCGACCGGCTCGCCTCTCCGCATGCACGCAAGGGAGATAACCCGGTCGGAAGTGTCGCCGTATGACACTCGGGAGTGTCAGATCGTGACACTTCGGAGTGTTTCTTTTTCGGGCCGATCTTCATACGCGATGTGGTTGCGCGGCGCGGATCGAGAAGATGAAAGCCGGCACCATCGCAGGCTGTCCGCACCTCCGTTTTTGGCCTTCTGGTAACGAATCTGCCGCGGTTTGATCGCTGGCGGATGGCGACGTCGCTGATTTTACCGGCGTTCTTGTGGGGACGGGCGTTGGCGGCTATGGTTGCGATCGTAGAGAATCCAGGCAGCTCGTCGGCGCGGACGGGTTGGGCTTGTGCGGGCGTGATCTGTGTGGTGGAAGGTCGGTTTTCGGCATTTCTCGATGATTTCGTATCTGCGACTGATGAGGCCTAAGGAGTGGATCAAGAACCTGGCGGTTCTGGCTGGTCCTGTGTTCGCGCTTCGGGCTGACGGAGTTGCGATGGCGAAGACCGCCGTGGCGTTCGGGGCGTTTTGCCTGGCGTCGAGCGCGACGTATGCCATCAACGACGTGTTGGACCGCAAGGCTGACGCACTGCATCCCCAAAAGAAGCACCGGCCTGTGGCGAGCGGGGCGATCAGTCCGGCGGGTGCGATAGTGCTGGCAGCGGTGTTGTTGACCGGGTCGGTTTGGAGCAGCGTGGCGTTTCTTCCAGTGTATTGCCCGATCATCGTCTGTGCTTATTTCATTATCAACCTGGGGTACTCGGTTTCGTTGAAGCGCCGCATGATACTGGACGTGATTCTGATCGCGGTCGGGTTCGTCCTTCGCGCGACGGCGGGGGCTGCGGCGATTGAGGTCGACGTGTCGCCGTGGTTGATGGTGTGCACGTTCACGCTGTGCCTGTTCCTCGGGTTCGGCAAGAGGCGATGTGAGATATCGTTTTTCGACACGCCGGAAGAGGCGAGCGAGCACCGCGCGACGCTGTTGCGGTACACGCCGGAGTTGCTGGCCCATTTGATCAGCGTTTCGGCGGGCATCACGATTATGACGTTTTTGTTGTATACTTTGGATCGTGACCCGTTGAACGCGCCGCCGTTCAACAAGCATCATCTGCTGTACACGGTGCCGCTGGTGGTGTACGGGATTTTTCGCTACGCGATGCTGATTCAGACCGGAGATTGGCATGGCCCGATGGACATCATTCTGCACGATCGGGCGTTCCTGGGTACAATTGTGGTGTGGGTCATGTTGGCGGTGGTCATTATGACGGAATCGTACTGGATGGATGCTTTGGGAATCGGCGGTGACGTGGGACGCAACATCGCAGCAATAACGATCGGTGAAACCTCGTGACGGATGCAACGGTTGCCATTGTCAAGACGACGCCCGCGACGGTGATCGCGGACTATCATCGCCTGATGAACCTCGCGGGGTATCAGGACGTGTTGGACAAATCGTCGGACACCGCGCTCAAGGTGAACATCTCATGGCAGCATTTCTATCCTGCCTGCTCGACCACGCCATGGCAGCTTGACGGCGTGATTCGGGCGATGCTTCGCGACGGGTTCAGTCGCGACCTTGTTCACGCTTGCCACAACCGCACGGTGGTGGTGAGCGCCAAGACCGGGGAGCGACACAACAAGCATCTGAATGTTGTGCAGGAGCATGGCCTGCGCAACGTGCATCTGTACGAGAACGAGCCGTGGATCAACGTCCGCGACGCGATCGGACCGTTGTCTGAGAAGCTCCTGGTGCTTAACAAGGTGTACCCCAAGGGGTTCAGCATTCCGAAACGGTTCCTGGGTGAGAACATCATTCATCTGCCGACGGTCAAGACGCATATTTTCACGACCATGACCGGAGCGATGAAGAACGCCTTCGGCGGTTTGCTGAACGAGCGCCGCCACTGGACGCACGAGGTCATTCACGAGACGCTTGTCGATCTGTTGATGATTCAGAAGCACATCCACAACGGCCTGTTCGCGGTGATGGACGGCACGTTTGCCGGAGACGGGCCTGGTCCTCGCTGTATGATTCCGCATGTCAAGAACGTGATTTTGGCATCGTCGGATCAGGTTGCGATCGACGCTGTGGCGGCGAAGCTGATGGGGTTTGATCCGTTGAGGGACGTCAAATTCATTCGGCTGGCGGACGGATTGGGGCTTGGGGTGGGAGACCCGTCGAAGATTCGCATCGTCGGTGACGTTGAGGCGGCGGACGAAAACTGGAACTTCGTCGGCCCGTTTCAGAATATGACCTTCGCCGCCCGGATGCAGCACAAGATCTATTGGGGCGGGCTGAAGAAGTGGATCGAGTGGTCGCTCAAGACGTGGCTTGCACCGTGGTCGTACGTCGCCAGTATTGCATATCACGATTACTACTGGTTGCCGATCGTCGGACGCGGGCGTGTGAACGAAGCCTTGAACAGCGACTGGGGCAGGTTGTTCCACAATTGGGAGCACCTCAAACCGGACGACAACGGTTGGCCTGACGTGGGACCGTCACCGGTCGAGGCTGCTCGGAAAGCAGGCTGACCGCTACGATCGCCGGCAATGGGGTTGCCGGATTTTTGTTGTGAAGCGTTGACGCGGTGTTGCACGTCGGCTGGTTTCGATGACCTGAGCAAACCGCGTTTGGGCTGACGGTCGTCACGTCACGTCACGTCGATGGTCTGAAGTCTTCATGAATTGTGCCATTGCGCGCAGGGTGATGTTGCTGATGTGGTGTTCGAGCCCTTCGGCGTCGATTCGGGCTTGGTCTTCGGGAACGCCGATGGCGAGAAGGAACCGTTGAACGGTGTCGTGTCGTTCGCGGCATTGCCTGGCGAGTTTCTTGCCTTTGGTGGTAAGGAAGACGGAACGATAGGGCTCTTTCGTGACGAACCCATCGCGTTGCAATCGCTGGACCGCGTGATTGACCGTGACGGGCGTGACGCCCATGCACTGGGCGATGTCCACGAGGCGGGCTTCACCGCAACTTTGTGTTAGGTCGTCGATGAGTTCAACGTAGTCTTCGGCGGTCTCGGTGGCGTGGTCCAATCGCGTTCGTCGGAACGGCTGCTGAAGGTGTTCGAAGCGTTTCGGTTTGGACCGAGCAGTCGACGTTGTCTCTTTCTTTTTGGCCTGCACGAATGCCTCCGCTACGAGAGTCGTTCCGGGCGAAGGTCAGGAGCACCGTTGCTCGGCGTGCGAGCCGGTGGTCACATCCCGAACGTGAGGGCCTCTGCGACCGCGCTCGCTACGATACCGCTGATCCCCGCGAAGAAGCCGTCGAGCAACGCCTCGCCAAGGGAACAGCCACTGATGCCGAAGAGTATCGGAAAGATCAGGCTGATCAACAAGCGTCGAGGTTTTGAAAAGTGGATCTGATTCATCGGGTAACTCCTGGGTCATCGGTCGTTTGAGGCAATGAGCCTTAGAAACGGTAAGAGATGCCGATTCCGGTGAAGAAATCATCAGCTTCTTCGTTCAGGCCTGCTCCGATTCGGCAATCGAGTTGGACGTTGTTGTTCACGAGATAAGTCAGCCCGCCGTTGACGTAGTGGGCCGCGTCGGATCCTGGGGCGTTGGGGTAGAAGCCGAAATACTCGACGAACACGCCGGTCTTGTCGGTCAGGGTGAGCGCGGCGCTGAGCGATGCGGAGGTCTGGAAGAATTGGCCGCTCTCGTGGAAGGGCAACGACATCGACACGTTGCCGGCGATGGCGAAGGCGTTCGTCAGGTCACGAGCCCAGAGCAACACGACGGCTGGTTCGACGTCGCCGGACGACACGCCCGCGCTACCGGAAGGCACGCTGATGGCTGCGAGCAGGCCCAAATCGGGGAGGAGGTCGCTTTGTTCCAGGAATTTCCATTTGAACCCGAGCGTCAGATCGTGTGACGCCTCGCTGGTGTCGTCTCGGGTCACGCGTCGGCCGCCGCGCGTCTCGCCTTGAAATCGGTTGTCGGTCCACGAATAGCCGTCCCACCCGATGCGTAGCTCGAAGTTGTCCACCACGCCGATGCGGAGCAGCAGTTCGCCGGCGGTGTGGTCGCGGACGCGGTCCTCGTTCTCGCGATCGAACGTAAAGGTGTAGCCGGCCTCGAGTTGCGCGTGGCCGGCCGGGATGGGTTCGGTGCTCTCGGTGAAGTCGGTTCGGTCGGTGACCAGCGGTTGGTCCATCGGATCCCCATCGCCAGGTGGGTCGGCCGCCGCGGGCGCGTACGCGAAAAGCATGACGCACGCGCAGGTCGCCGAGTGCGACACAACGCGACTGGGAGTGGAATGGAACGGTTTGTGGGGTGAGTGCATGGGTCGCGAGCCTCGATCCGTCATGCGTACCTGCTACTACAAAAGATAGTAGAGGCTAAATTCCATAGCGTCAAGTGGGTTCGTCCCGCGCCGTTCGCTGAGCGTCGAGGAAGTGGCGTCCGCTTGTGGGCGCCTCGATCTGCCAGTGGACGGGGGACGAATGGTGGCGGTTGACATGTTGAACGCGGGGCGGGGACAATGGTTGGGGTGGTGTGGCTGACGCGCCCCGACGTTGTGATTCGGGTGTGACGTGGACGCGGGCAAGAGGAAGGGTGTGATGGATTCGCGAGACGAAGAGTTTTTGATGGGTTCGGGGATGGGCGGCGATTTGGATCGCGAGATCAACGAGGCGTTGGGCGACATGAGCCTGATGGACCTGGTCGATGCGGGAGATCAGCCGGGCGGCGGCGCGGCTGCGGCGGCGGACGGGGTGCGTCGTGGAACGGTGGTGGCCATCCAAAAGGACGACGTGCTCGTTGATTTGGGGAGCAAGAGCACGGGTGTGCTTCCGCGGAATCAACTCGGCGAGGGAGCGGCGCCGCAAGTTGGGGACACCATCGAAGTGACCGTGACGGGTTTTTCCGAGAGCGAGGGGCTGCTGTTGCTGTCGCAGAAGGATGCCGTGACGGCGGCGGCGTGGGATACGCTGGCGGTGGGGCAGACGGTTGAAGGCGTGGTGACCGGTCACAACAAGGGCGGGCTGGAGTTGAAGATCGACGGGATCAAGTCGTTCATGCCGATCAGTCAGATTGACGTCGCGAGGATTGAGGAGGACGACCTCAAGGGGTTCACTCAGCGCCGGATGTCGTGCAGGGTGATGGAGTTTCGCCGGGGTGAGAAAAAGCTAGTCGTGTCCCGCCGCGCGGTGCTGGAGGCGGAAGCGGCGGTGAAAGCTGAGGCGACGTTTGAGACCTTGGAGGAGGGGCAAATCGTGACCGGTACGGTGCGCACGATCATGCCGTACGGTGCGTTTGTGGACATCGGTGGGGTCGACGGGCTGCTGCACGTGAAGGACATGGGGTTCGGACGGGTGGAAGACCCGTCGGCGGTAGTGTCCATCGGGCAGCAGTTGTCACTGATGGTGCTCCGCGTTGATCGCGACGAGCGGAAGATCGCGCTGGGATTGAAGCAGACGCTGGACGACCCCTGGAAGGGCGCGGAGCACAAGTGGCCTGTGGACTCGCTGGTGAGTGGTCGGGTGACGCGGCTGATGGAGTTCGGGGCGTTTGTGGAACTGACCGAGGGTGTGGAAGGATTGATTCCGATCAGCGAACTGACGTTTGCCGGTCGTGTGAATCACCCGAAGGAAGTGGTGAGCGAAGGCGAGGTTGTGAACGTTCGGGTATTGAACGTTGATCTGGATCGAAATCGGATCGGGCTGTCGCTGAAGCGGGCGGGGGATGATCCTTGGATGGGTGCGTCGGCGCGTTGGCCTGAAGGGAGCGTTGCGGAGGGGAGAGTGTCGCGTATCGAAGCTTTCGGAGCGTTTGTGGAGTTGTCCAGCGGGGTGGAGGGTTTGGTCCACATCAGCGAACTCGCCGAGGGGCGGGTGCATAGCGTGACCGAAGTTGTTCGCGAGGGTGACACCGTATCGGCCAAGGTGTTGAGCGTTGACGAAGACGCCCGACGCATTGCGCTGTCGATCAAACAGCTTGCGACCATGCCCGATTACGTCGGTCCCGACAGCGGGCAAGAGCCCGAGCCCGCCAAGCCGAAGCGCAAACGAAAGAAACCGCTCAAGGGCGGGCTTGAATGGTAGGGAGTCGCGCTGCGACGTTCATGACGGCTGCGTGGGATCTACGCGCTGGCGAGGTTTGTAGGTGTCAGATCTTCGTGCCGCATTCCGGGCAGCGCGGTTCGGTGAGCCCCTTGAGGATGTAGCCGCAATGCAGGCAGCGGAGGACCCGGTCGTTGCAATACCGAAACGTGAGCCGATCGTAGATGAAAATGGCGAGCAGGAACGCCGGAACGATCATGACGGTGTAGATCAATCCTTCGGTGATGTATCTGAGGCGGGGGTTGAGAGGCGGGACGACGGTTCGAGCCTGCCGGGCGGGCATTTGGATGGGCGTGGGATCGTGGAGGCCGACGGCGGACCAGAACCGCCACGCGTTGTTGTAGATCTGTCTCGGTACGCCGGTTGAGGCCAACACCGCACCGCAGGCAAGCGGGATTGCGATCGAGATGGTCGCACGGGCGGACCAGGATAGGGACCGCCGCACGGCGAGTCGGGGTGGCTTGGCGGGTGATCGCATTCGTTCGATTGTAAGTCGCCCGAAGCGGAAGATCGACCAGCGTCGGTGATCGACGTCGTCGCAGGCCGTGATGGGTGCGAGGCAGCCGTGTGTCATCGACTGCCTCGCGTATCAACCGGTGTGACGGCCTATGCGACGGCCGGAACGCGTTTGACGGTTGGCTCGGAACCGCGTTGGATCGACCACCCGGTCGATAACCCGATCACGAACCACACGAGCGTGAGTATGCCGGACGCGAAGATGACGTCGCCGACGATTCGCAGCCAGCGCAGGGTGGCGATCGTCGGCGCTTGCAGAAACTCAGCTGAGCGTGCGTACCACATCCCGTGGCCGATGCTGGCCCAGACTTGCATGAGCCCCACCGGCAGGAGGCTGAGGAGCACCATGAGTGCCAAGCCGACGTTGATCGCCCAAAAGGCGTAGCACAGCGGGCCTGTCCGCCACGCGTTGCGGGTGGCCATCCACTTGAGACAGAACAGCATCAGGCCGATGCCGAGCATGCCGTACACGCCGAACAACGCGGTGTGTGCGTGGACCGGGGTGGTGTTCAGCCCCTGCATGTAGTACAGGGCGATCGGCGGGTTGATGAGAAAGCCGAACAGCCCCGCCCCGACGAAGTTCCAAAATGCCACCGCCACCAGGAATCGGATCGGCCACTTGTATGCCTCGACCCACGGCTTGGCCCTCGTCAGCTTCAGCGTGCTGTACGCTTCCATCCCGATGAGTACCAGCGGCACGACCTCGAGGGCGCTGAAGCTCGCTCCGAGCGCGAGAATCGAGGTCGGCGTTCCGGCGAAGTAAAGGTGGTGAAAGGTTCCGATGATGCCACCGCTCAGGAATATAGTTGTGGAGAATAGTGCAGCCGCCGTTGCGGTCGAGGTGCGTAGCAGGCCCATGCGCGTGAGCAGAAACGCGATGGCCACTGTGGCGAACACTTCGAAAAATCCTTCAACCCAAAGGTGCACGACCCACCATCGCCAATACTCGGCGATGGCGAGATGCGTCTGACGACCCCACATCAACCCCGCACCGTAGAACAATGCGATGGCGGTCGAGGCGATGAGGAACAGCGCGAGCAGAGCGCGGTTTTCTCCGGGTTTGCGAAGTGCCGGCCACATTGCCCGGCCCATCAG
>CAYQFV010000115.1:0-13647 GCA_964416845.1 uncultured Phycisphaeraceae bacterium
CCACCACGCGAAGTCGGATGCCCCCCAGCACGACTCCCAGAAGGGATAGCGGCCACGCGATGATGCCGAGGATTGGCCAATAGGCGATTCGCTTCTTGAACAATCGCGTCGAAAAATTCGCGAACAATCGTTGCTCGTCGTTCAGGCGGCGCATCAATCGCTCGCAGAACACCGCCGGCAGCGACCGTTCGACGATCTCGGCGATCGCGTTTTCGCTGCCTGCGTCCGTCAGGCGACGAGCGGCGCGGCCGGGCTGAAAATGGGCGAGCAGTTGGTTCGCCTCCGCGCGGGCTTGATACGCGACGTTGGCACGTTTGTTGCCTCCGATGACTTCGCGCGTCGGCGCGGTCGTCAACATGCGATGTAGCGAATCAAAACTCTCTGCCAGGCGGGCTGCCGCCGCGTCGAGCGACGTTGTCGAAGTCGCAACACCGCCGGGCTCGCCGGCGGTTCGTTGTTGTGCGATGGCGGCGAGGATCGAATTGGCGTCGGTGTATTTTGCGGAAATGGCGAACGTCCGGTCTTGCCCATGCGCTCCGTCGCAACTTGCCGCCTGAGCGCGCAGCGCCCTCGCCACCCGGTCCAACTCGTCGCACGCGTCACCATCGGATTGGGCGAGCAACCAGTCGATCTTGTTGACGACATACACGAAGTTCGTCCGGTCTTTGAGCACGCGATGGATTTCTTGCGCTGCCCGGAGATCGCCGACCTTCTTCGGCGTCGTCACCCAAATCACACCATCCAAGAAGCCGGCCATTCGGCGAACCTGCTCGACGTGGTCGTCAAACATCGAATCGAAGTCGGGCAAATCCAACAGTACCAGGCCAGCCATCTGCTCGGGCGCGTTGCAGTGGTACGTAATGTCGACGTTCTCAAGCCCCGCGAATCGCGTTTGCACCGCAGCCCGATCGGCCGCGGTCAGATAGGCGGACGGGTGCTTGGTTCCCTCGCCGACGTCGTCGCCGCGAGACACCACGTCGCTGCCTGCCAGGGCGTTCACGAGCGTGCTCTTGCCCACGTCCTTGCCGCCCAAAATGCCCCATACCCAAAGCTCGTCACTGAGCGACTGCGTCCCACCCGTCGACAGTTTCAATTCGTCACACCCGAACAACGCTGACAAACGCCGGTTGGCTGATTGCAAGACGGGTTCGATGTCGGATTCGGGCATGCTCATCGTCTCGCCTCTCGTGGGGTGGACACCGACATCACAGCTTCCAGCGTCGGGTCGGTCATCGCCAGATGTCGCTTGGGCACGGTTGCCAGATTCCGTTCGGCTTGGGTGCGCAGCGCTTCACGAACCAGCCGTTCGTATGCTCGCACGCTCGTCTGGTATGCGGCGAACGCTTCCGATCGCTGTATCATCTCCAACACGCCTTTGCCGCCCAACATTCCCGCAAGCCACGCCGTCGCCGACAACCACGTCACACCCGCACCGCCCAGAAAGAGCAAATCAGCGAGCAACAGTGGCGTGCCCACGGCCATGATCGTTCGATCGCCTCGCCGCGATTGTTTCTGCCGTTCAGCCTTCCACGCGTCAATGTGAGCTCGAATGCGCGCCGCCCATTCGTCGGGATCGATCGCGGGCGCTTCCCACACGCCTTCCCAATCGGTAGGCCCGCCCGACAGATAATCGCTGTCTTGCACCAGTCGGTTCATTTCGTCGGCGATGGTGTGAAAACGGTGGTCGAGATTCCGACGAAGCACGTCTGCCAACTGCTCGGTCCGTTTGTCGAATTCGACGTTGGCGCCGCCGCCCGGCCTGCCGCGTCGCATGAATCGTCGCAACGTTTCGAACGCGGTGTACAACGGTACAAATCGGTGTCCCACGCCAAGCAGCTTGCGTTCGTCGTTGGTGAGAAGATCGACCGTCAACCTCGCCTCAGCGCATTGGGATTCAAACAGCGAATCCACTGCGCGGCGAAGCTCGTCGTACTGCCGGCTGCGGGCAACGTTATCTCGCAGCACAGCCGAGCAGCGACGCTCGAGGTAGCGATCCAAAACGGGCGATCGAGCAGCCGGGTCCACGCCATCCATCCATGACACCAAAGCGGCTGTCACGTCGTTCGACACAGGACGAAAGCCCGCCCCCGACATATACCCACTGACGCACCACCCGGACGCGCGACATGCCTCTGCCTGTTTCGCCAGGGTTCGCGTGTCGACATCGCTCAGCGCGTCGCCGTTGTCGGTCCGATTGAACAACAACCACACGTTCGATCCGAAGTTGGCCAGCGATCGAACCGTGTCGTCGAAGACTGTTGCGTCGAACCATCGTTCTTCGTCAACCACGACGACAACACCGTCAAACCACGGCAGCAGTGTTGTTGTTACCGACCCCTCCTCCGCCGACGAGCTGCTCGTCACGTCCGGCAGGTCGACGATCACGACGTCGCGCAACGTGTCCGCATCGTGGGCATGGATTTCCACCGCCCCCACGCGCCCCGTACTGCGGTTCGCCCCGTCGAGCACGACAGCCTCATGTTTTGAAAACAGCGTGCCGCGCTCAATCCACGAGACGATACGCTCGGCGTTCGATCGGTGAACGGCGGCTACCGCGCCCAATGTTTCGTGGGCGTGGGCGCTCACGCGGCTGACCTGCTCGCCCACGAGAGAATTGAACACGGTGCTTTTGCCCGACGACGCACCTCCGACCAGTCCGACCAGCGTTGGCGCGTCCGGAGCGGATCGCTGAAAACAGGCTGACGCGCACGCTGCGCGGTCCACCTGCGTCCATTCGAAGCCCATCTTCGTCAAGATCTCCGACGACGCCGAATCAGCCAGCCGCGACAGACATCGCACTACGTCGGTATCGCTCATCCGTCTCTTCCGAGTTCGATCCGTTCGAATCTGAGTCGTCATCGCCAAGGTTCGCCGCGATTACTTGTGCGTTCCATCACGCTCTGCGGTACGCGTCAATGGCCTGTAGATGCTGAGGCACAACGCGGACGCGACCAGCGACAACGCCAAACACCCGCCCCAAAGGGCGCCGCCGCCAAAACGCGTCAACACCATTCCGCCGACCGGAGCGCCGATGGCCAGCGCCCCCGAAAACGACATCGACAAAACGCCCATGTAACGAGCCCGCATGTCGACCGGTGCAAGATCAGCCGCGACCGACATGCGGATCGGCGATTCCATCATCTCACCGATCGTCCAAACCACGACCGTAAACGCAAACCCCCAAACCGTCGAGACCACACCGATCAGGGCGAAACCGGTCCCCATCACCACTGCCGATACCATCAACACCGCGCCTCGGCTGAACCGATTGACGAGCGACGTGAACGGAAGTTGAAGGCAGACGATCATCGCGCCGTTGATCGCGATGATCCGACCGTACCCGTCCGCTCCGATGCCGTTCATGTCCAGCCAAAGCGGAAACGTCGAGAACGCCTGGGTGTACATCACACCACTCGCCAGCGTCGCCACGCTGAAAACCACAAACACACGATCCCGTACGATTCGCTTCGCCGCATCGAGGATCGTCATTTCTGTACTGTCCCCGTCGGATTTGTGACGGTTCGTCGAGATTGAGGACGACGCGTTGCCGCTCGCAGACCGTGATGGCAGGGTTTCGCGGATCGCAAAGAAAATGATCAGCCCGTAGGTGAGCATGGTGGCTGCATCCACCCAGAACATCACGAGAAAGGAGTAAGCCGCCAACAGCCCGCCCGCCACCGGCGCGACGCTGAACCCCAGGTTGATCGAAAGGTACATCAGTCCATACGCGTGAACGCGGTGGGCTGGGGACACCAGATCGGCGATCATCGCCGAGGCTGCGGGGCGATACATTTCCGTCAAGAGCGAGAATACGACGACGGCAGTGATGATCGCCGGCGCAGACGACAACGACCCGAACGCCATCAAGACGACCGACCCGCCGCCCAAGCTCAACAGCATGACGGTTCGCCGGCCGATCCGATCCGCCAGGTGCCCACCGACCACCGATGCGACGATCGCGCCCGCTCCGTAGGCCCCCATCGTCTGCGTTGCGAACGCAACCCCCAACCCCAGGCGCTCCTTGAGGTAGATCGTCAGGAAAATGATCATGAACGAACCGGCGCGATTGACGAACGTTCCCAGACACAACACGTGGACCGATCGCGGCAGTTCAAGGTATTGACGCAACATGGAGCTTTTCCCAGCGACGCGGACCGATGATCCGGTGACCCGCTCGCGGGACGAAGCATACCGCCGAACACGCACTCGGGCGATTCACGAGTGGGCGCAACGGTTTCTGTGGCTGCGGAGGATGGTCAGGGAGTGGTGGACGTGTGCTGACGAACTAGTATTCGGACAGAAGAGTTCCGACTTGGTCCTTCACGGTGCCGGTGTTGCCGGAGACGCGGCCTGATGTTTCGTTGTAAACCCAAGCGACACCAGCGATCGCCGTCGTGCCAACCGTGTCGACACCCTTTTCAGGTCCGATTTTCAAGCTCGGAATCGTACTGATGTATGGCCCGTACTTGAATGTGGAGTTCCGAGTCGGCGAGACGTTGCCGAGTCGGTCGCTGAACGTCGTCAGTTGGTCCGCGAACCCTGCCGCGGTCGGAAGACGCCCTCCGTGTTCCGCCGAGTAAAGATCGACCGCCCGCCGAAGCGTGCCAAGATCGGAGACATACTTGGTCTTTGCAGCACCCTCAGCCCCACGGCTGACCCGTGGGACGGCGATGGCTGCGATCACGCCGATGATCACAATCACGATGACAAGCTCGACCAAGCTGAACCCTGCGGGGCAAACGGCACTCGTTCGATGGACGCGATTCATCGGTAGGGGGGATCTCCTTTCCCACTCTTCGAGGCTTGTCTCTTCCAGCCAGCCTCCGGTACACTCTTCATCGGTCGCCGCCGATGCTCAATTCCGCGTTCGATGAAGCCGATCGCCGTTTCCGATAATCCGACCATGCTCGACCCCGCGCGGGGCGGCTGACGGTCGCCCGCGTTGCGACATGATCCTCGCCCTTCTAGAATCACATCCCATAACAGGACCACCGGGAGTTGATCGCGTATGCCCAGGATTCTCAAGCCGTTCCACAAAATGACGCCCGACGACTACGCGGACATCGGTCTGCGGTGCGGGCTTGAGGTGCACCGCCAACTCCTCACCGCGCGAAAGCTCTTCTGCCACTGCCCGGCCGGCCGTTACAGCGAAGAGTACGACGCACAAATCTTGCGGCATATGCGACCCACGCTCTCGGAACTCGGCGAGTACGACGGGACCGCCTTGATGGAGAAGAAGACACGCAAGAACATCTACTACCGCATCCATCACGACACCGTTTGCACCTATGAATTCGACGACACACCACCATTTTTTATGGACGACCGCGCGGTTGATACCGCGATTGAACTTGCCCTGCTGCTGTGTCTAAACCTCGTTGATGAACTCCACATCGCCAGAAAGCAGTACCTTGACGGCTCGATACCGGCGGGGTTTCAGCGGACGACGATTCTCGGCCTCGACGGGTGGATCCCCTACAAGGATCGCCGCATCGGCATTCGCCAACTCGGTTTGGAAGAGGACTCCTGCAGAGAGGTGTCCGACGTCGGTCACGACCGTGTCTATCTCACGGACCGGCTTGGCATGCCCCTGATCGAGGTCGTCACCGAGCCCGACATGCGCACGCCCGCCGAGTGCGCTGAAGTGTGTCAGGTCATTCGAATGCTCTGCCTGTCGACCGGCCGGGTGCGAACCGGCTACGGCGCTGCCCGGCAGGACGTCAACGTCAGCGTACGCGGCGGGACGCGCATCGAAATCAAGGGCGTTCCCCAGATCGGCAGAATTCCCAGGCTCATCTACAACGAAGCCATGCGCCAATGCGCCCTGCTCGACATTCGCGAGCTACTCGCATCGCGCGGCGTTTCGCCCGATACGTTCGACCATCAGACCGCCGACGTCACGCGCATCCTCGGGCGAACGCAGTATCAGCCGATCCGCGACGCGCTCGAACAGGGGTGCCGCGTCAGTTGCGTCGTCCTGAAGCACTTTGCGGGTCTGCTCAATCATCCAACGCAGGAACACACCACGTTTGCCAAGGAATTCTCCGACCGTGTGCGCGTCATCGCTTGCCTGACGCGCCTGCCGAACATCATCCATTCCGACAACGCGTCTGATTCATTGCACGGTCGCGAATGGCAACGCATCCGGAAAAAACTCGATACCAACCACGACGACGCGCTCATTCTCGTGTGGGGCGACGAACGGGACACCCGAACGGCATGCGAGGAAATAGTCATCCGTGCAAGGCAAGCCACACAAGGTGTCCCCAGCGACACGCGGCAGGCGGTCGCCGACGGCACGAACGGCTTCGAACGCGTTCTGCCCGGCGCGGAACGCATGTATCCCGATACGGATCTACCGCCTCTCGCCATCGGGCAAGATCGTCTGATGCGAATCCGCGCCCGACTACCGGAGTACGTCTGGGAGCGGCAGGCCCGTTTCGTCAAGTTAGGCTTGCCCGAAGACGTCATCGCGCCGTTGTGCGTTTCAAACCGCGCGACGTTGTTCGATCGCATCGTTGACGAACTCGCCGTCGATCCGGTGTTCGTCGCGGTCATTCTGTGTCAACGCTTGAAGTCATTCCGTCGAAAGGGTCTGGACACGTCGCGGCTGACGGACGCGGACATCTTCGACGTCTTCCGTGCTTTCGCCGATCGCCGTGTCGCACGCGAGGGCGTGGTCAAGGTGCTTCAGCGCTTGATACAAACACCACCGAGCGACGATGCTGAAACGAACCGTGTGGATGGCGCCCTCAGTGATCTCAACATCGCGCCCGCGTCCGATCAGTTCGTCGCAGACCGGCTGAAGCAGACGCTTCGTGATGCGAATCACCGCGATTTCGCAAACGGCGACCAACAGAAGCGATTCCTCATGGGCGATCTCATGGCTGACCTTTCGGGTCGTACCAACGCGACATACCTCGCCACCAAGCTTGCCGAACGCCTCGGCGGCAATCCTTCTCTGGACGCAGCCGGAAAGGTCCAAGCATGACCACAGGAAACACCACCACCGACACCCGCGGTTATCGCGGCGCGGGTCTCAAGGTGCTCGATGCGAACGGAGTCTCGGTGTGGGGCGACGTGGAGGTGCAGACGACCGGTGGAACATTCAAAGGCATTGTCCTGCCGCGCTCCGAGACCGCCGACGAAAACCACATCGTTCTCAAGGTCATCAGCGGATACAACATCGGCATCGCCGCCAATTCCATCACGTCCATCGTCCAAAATGGGCGGCGTGAAGCCCACTACAAGATCGCCGAACGCCAGTTCCCTTCCGACGCGGGAAAGCCCAACGTCGTGCTGTTTGGCACGGGCGGCACGATTGCGAGCCGCCTCGATTACCGCAGCGGAGCGGTCATCCCAGCGTTTTCGCCCGGCGAACTGTACGGCTCAGTGCCGGAACTTGCCGAATTGTGCAACCTCACGACCGAAAAACTGTTCGGCGTCTTCAGCGAAAACATGGGGCCTGCCCAATACATCGAACTTGCCAACGCCATCGGACAAAAGATCAGCGAAGGCGTCGAGGGGATCGTCATCGGTCATGGCACTGATACCATGCACCACACGGCGGCGATCCTCAGCTTCATGGTCCAGAACTCGCCGATTCCCATCGTCATGGTCGGCTCGCAGCGATCGTCCGACAGGCCTTCCTCCGACGCGGCGATCAACCTCATCAACGCAGTCAAGACCGCCGCCCAAAGCGACATCGCCGAAGTCACCGTCTGCATGTTTGGCCCGACCTCTGACCAGTACTGCCTTCTGCATCGTGGCACGCGGGTTCGAAAGATGCACTCCAGCTATCGATCGACGTTCCGCACCATCGGCGACATCCCGCTGGCCACCATCGATCCACAGAAGATCACCTACCTGCGCGACGACTACCGACCCCGCCGATATGACACCGACGTCACGATCAACACCGCCTTCGAAGAAAAGGTGACGATCCTTTACTATTACCCCAACATGCACCCCGACATCGTCGACGCGGTGGTCGACAAAGGCTATCGCGGCATCGTCATCGCGGGCACGGGGTTGGGACATGTCAATAAACCGCTGTACCCCGCCCTTAAGCGCGCGACCGACAAGGGCGTGCACGTCTACATGACCGTCCAGACGCTGTGGGGCTACGTGCAGATGTACGTCTACGAGACCGGGCGAAAAATCATGGAGCTCGGCGTCATACCCGCCGCCAACATGCTGCCCGAAGTCGCCCTGATGAAGCTGTCCTGGGCGCTGGGCCAATCCGACGATCGCGACGAAGTCAAACGTATCATGCTCACGCCCGTCAACGACGAGATCACCCTACGCGAGCCCTACAACGGCTACCTCATCTTCCAAGGCGCCATCCCCGAGGTGCAGGCTTTCCTGCGATCCATCAAGCGTTGACTCAAGATTGCGAATTGTTCCGACTATCGCCCACCAGCGCCAAGCTCGTCGAGCGCGTCTTGCAACTTGCGCAGGTCGGTCAATCCGGGAATGGTCGACGTTGCGATGCGAACGCCGAACGCTTCCTCCACCGCCAGGACGATGTTCAGATGTGACAGCGAGTCCCACCCCGCCAATGTGTCGGATCCCGACCGGGGTCCCAGCGCGTCGGTCGGCATGGCCAACACCCCGGCGACCGCCTCCAAGAGCAACGGATCAATATCGCAACTCATAGCACGGCCGCTCCCATCGCATTCAACTCCGACGTATCCAATTCGATCGGCGACTCGTGGTCTAAATCGCACGCCGCCAAGTCGCATCGCCACGTAGACCGCCCGTCCTCGTCGACACCGGTTTCGTCGAAACCGAGATCCGACCACAATGATTTCGCCACACCGTTACGCGGCGTGGGGCGATATTCCGCTTGAAGGGAACGCCCACCGCGCGATCGCACGACCTCACCGACGGCCGACATCACCGCTGTCTTCAGCCCTCGCCCGATGACGCGGCAGCTCATCACGAAGTTGTCAATCCGCCACGACTCCGGATCAGTTCGTTGTAACAACACCGCCACCACCAACCCCGCATCCGCGAATCGGTCCTTCAGGTCCGCGGTCACGATCAACCATTCGTCCGATTCCGCCATCGCCCGAATCTCGTCCTCGCGATAGCGACGACCCGTCAGGTTGAATTGATTCGTCTTCTGGGTCAGGTCAGCCACGCGCCCGTACGTCGCAGGTCCGGCAAGTCGCACGCGCGATCGCATCTCGAGCGCTGCCAGCGACTCTTCCACCGTCGCACCGGCAGGGCGAGACGACCGCCGCTCGGACTCCGACCGATACCAGGCAACCCGTGCGAAATCCTCAGCCTGCACCGCAACGCGATTGAAGAATCGCCACACCAACTCCTCGGCGAACCCCGGCAGCAGCGCAGCGTCGTCAGGGAAGTCCGGCGCGACAACGCCGTCACATCCGTCCCTCACGCGGGTGCGCTCAGCCGGTTCGTCATCCAGAAACACGATCGAGTCCAAACCGATCCCAAGCTCGTTCGCAATCTCCCGAACGCTCGCCGCCTTGTCGCCCCAGCCGATGCGCCACGCCGAAAAACTCGACCGACCGAGCACCATCGCAGGATGACGTTCCATCGCCTCCCACACCGTCGACTCGTCGTTCTTGCTCGCGATCGCCAATAGTACACCTTGATCCCGCAGTCGCGCTAATCGAATCTGAAACTCGCGAAAAGCAAGGCCAACGCCCTCGTGTCCCAGCTCGATCCCGCTCAAACCCACCTCGCCCACCACGCCGCCCCACAGGGTGTTGTCCAAATCCACCACGATGCACTTGCGTCGCACACCATGCACCGCGCGCCACGTCGCAACCACACGATCCGCCATCAGCGCCAGCCCCCGACGACTCCAGCGACATCGGGCCAAGCACCACAAGCGATCGTCACGCAATTCAGCCGCCCCGTACGTCATCGCGAGCGCGTGGACGTCAATCACCTGCGTCCGGCTGCCGGCCATCGCCCATCGGCGCAGTTCTCGATTGAAGTCATCGACCGCATCGTCAAACGCGTAGTACGCTCGCGACCGGAGGCTGCCAAGCATCAGTCCCTGCGGGTGACATACCGTTGTCACCATCAACTGCGCTGTGTCGAATCGCGACAATCCACGCTCCAACGAGTTGATGATGTCACGCAGCAGCCCGCCGCGAATCTGCTCAGCGCTGCGTTCGACATCGTGGGCCATCTCCGGCCAGTACGGTTCAAACAGATCCTGACCGTCCAACACCACCAGCACCAATTCCGGCTGCCGGTCAGCGAGGTCCGCCGGCGGGTTCGCCAAGTCCTCCCGCCAAAGGCCATATCGCCCGGTCGTCACTTCGACCGCTTCACCGACCGCCTCCGTCATTGCCGATCGCAACGGAGCGACCAGAAGATCCACACCGCTCGTCCCAAGGACAGCCACTTTCATGACGATCGATCCTCGCGCCCGCTACTCGCGCGTGTCAGAAGTCTGGCCGGGTTCCCCATCACCGTGCACCTGGGCTCCACCGGCCGAGTGACCACCGCCCCCGCGCCGACCGTCGCGCCTTCTCCCACCGAGACACCCGGCAGAAGCACCGCCCCCGCGCCGACGTAGACGCCGTTTTCCACGCGACATCCCCCATTGAGCAGCGCCCCCGGGGCGATGTTGCAGTACGCCCCCACAACAACGTCATGCCCCAAAAATGTTTGAAAACTCACCACCGTGTGATCGCCGAGGCGCGTGTTCGGGCCGATGACCGCCCCTTCAAACACAGCGCACCCAACGCCGATGTCTACGCCCCACACGTCCACGCCCGGATGGACCAGCGTCGCGATCCGGCAACCTTTCGATTGCAATCCCGCCGCGACCCTACGACGCGTCGCCGGATCGCCGATCGAGACGACGTACGAAGCATCCGTGAACGCGCCGCGGCAGGCAGCGTCCACGCCGCCGAGAACCTCAACCCCCATCACTCGCGATCCCAAGCGCGATGCGTCGTCGTCGAGGTATCCCACAATTTGTAGCCCGTCGCCGCACGCGCGCACCAACTTCGCGAACTCCGCGTTGGCCGCCCCGATCACAACGAGGTTTCCACAACAACGGCCCGCAACGGACAGCGTCTTGATCGAGGATGATTCGACAGGATGAGTCAATGGAGAAACTCCGCGGTCGCGGTCGGTACTCGTCAGCGCGCCCGGTACGCAGGCTGCGTCACCGCGCTGCTCAGATCGCCACGGCGCAAGCCTTCGCACGTACCGTTCGCCACAGAAGGTTGGTCAACCGTCAGCATGCGCACCCACATGTGTGCCACCATCAAATGCAGACTTTCCACAACGCCGTAGTCGTGCGAATCGACCCAGACACGTTGATCCGCCAGTGTCGCCAGCTTGCCCCCGTCGAACCCGACCAGCGCAATGCTTCGCGCCCCGACGGATCGCGCGTACTCAAAAGCCCGCACCATGTTTTCCGAATTGCCCGACGCGCTGATCCCGATCACCACGTCGTCAGCATCAAGATAGTTCCGGAGCGGCTCGACGAAGCAGTCCGCATAGTCACGATCGTTCGATACCGCCGTCAGCCAGGCGCTGTTGTCCGCCAGGGACATCACGCGAATTCGCGGTCCGGGCCCGTTCACGGTGTTCTTGCCCAAGTCCACCGCCAAATGCGACGCCGTCGAAGCGCTTCCACCATTGCCGAACACGTACACCCATCGCCCGCGTCGGTGAACGTCTGCCAGCAATCGGCCGCACGACACGATCTCGTCCGCCCGAAGCAAACCAACCGCTTCGCGATACGCATTGATGGATTCGACGGCCTGAAGCAGCAACGCTCCGACTCCCAACTTAGGACCCAATTGACGCAGCAAGCACACCCTCTATCGGAAATATCGGACCCTATTCTGCACCCCACGTTCCAATGCCATCTTCTTGATGCGTTGGCCGCCGGCGTGGCGGGGATATATGATCTCGACCATGCGCACGCGATTGATGCGAGAGATTCGATTCATGCTTGTCGATTCGAAAGGGGCGTCGACGGCGTGCAGGAATTCGTGGGCGGGTCTGCCCGCCACCGACGCCCTCGCGCCCTACCTGCGTCTGCGGGCGATCGTCAGCGGCGTTGCAGAACACGTCACGGGCTACGTCTGCAACATCAAGGTCATCGACGAACTCCTACGCAGTCATGCCGTGTCGTATCTTCGTGACACGTGGACCGGTCACGGCGAATCGCTCGGCATGCCCGGCATGATGCGACCGCTGTGGGACCGCGTTGCGCCGGTCGTTCCCGCCGACACCAAGCTCGAACGGCTGACCCTTTGTGCCAGCCCGTATCTTTCATACTCCGTAGATCGTGGAGACATCGCCATGGTAACGCTTTCATACGAGTTCGAGTTCAGTGCAAGCCATCGGCTTTCTTGTGACGATCTCAGCGATGAAGAGAACGATCGCATCTTCGGTCGCTGTGCCAATCGAAACGGACACGGGCACAACTACGTGCTGTTGGTGAAACTAACGGGTCAGCCGGACCCCCAAACGGGCGTTCTGGTTCCGCTCGGACAGGTCGAAGACATCGTCAACCGTCGCGTGATCGACGTTTTCGATCACAAGCATCTGAACAGTGATTGTGTCGAGTTCGCCGACCTCAACCCGAGCGTCGAGAACATCACGCGTGTCATCTTTGACAAGCTCGAAGGCGCATTCGCGCCGGCGATGCTACGGGGGGTTCGCGTTTACGAGACAGCCAAGACGTACGCGGAGTTTCCCGCCTGAAGACGGATCAGCCGGTCGCAATGACGGATCGACGTGCTCGGTGATCGGCCAACTCGGCGCATCGCCTGTTGTTTTCTCACCTGCAACATCGCTTCTTTCGATCGAATGCGCAACAATAACTCGCCGCGCTCGCCTCGTTTCTATTTTGTATCAATAGGTTACCAACGAAGTCGCGCAACGGACGGCGTGTGAAATGTTCGCGATTGTCGACGGTTGCTGTTCTGCGTCGCGAGCGTATAATCGCGCCTGCGGTTCACCCGAGTTCGAGCCTGTATCGTAACGAGTCGCCAGTCTCGCATCGGGAAGAGTGGTGCCGCGCGATGGGGAAATGCAGCGATCGTTCGGTGGCATGGAACGCCAGCCGCAGCATCGGTTACAGTCGCTAGGTTGACACTTCACGGACGCATGTCGGCATAGCTTTGCGAGGTCCTCGGGCCGACGCGAACCGGGAAGGGTGTATGCCATGGTGCTGTGGGAAGTGCTGCGCGGTCAGGTAGCGGTTGACGATCGTTGTTCCAAAACGACGGGCGGCGGAAACACGACGCGAACGACCGCTCGGCTCCCGTACGAGACACGTTGTTCCGCGGTGACGAAGGCCGGCAAGCGGTGTCGCGGACGCATTCGCGCCGACTCGGAATTCTGCGCTTTCCACGACCCTGCCATTGCGGACAAACGCCGCGAAGCGATGGCCGAAGCTCGCCGCGACCGTCGCCGACGTTACGCACACGTGCCCGAAGGCTATCTTCGCAAGCTCACCAACAGGACTGCCGTCGGCCGGGCCATGGATCGACTCTTTCGTGAGGTCCGTTTGGGTGCTGTCACGCCCGAGATGGGATCGGTGCTGTTCGGCATTCTTACACGATTGCTCGATTCCGGGTTGTGCGGTGCTCGTCCCGAGAACACCAACGGACGCGCTCGGGCGGACCTCGT
>CAYQFV010000116.1:0-12196 GCA_964416845.1 uncultured Phycisphaeraceae bacterium
ATCGACCAGTTAACCATCGACAAATAGACACTACGCGGGATCCGCAACGGCGGCAACAGCGCGGATTCGCGGCAGCGATCAGCGTACGTTTACGATCCGTGAGAGCATCGGGCCGACATGTTCCGCAAGCCCCTCGGCAAACAAATGATGGGCGGCCGCGTTGGGATGGTTGTCCACGGGATGGACGTACCAAGTTCGGCGCGGGGCGGCGGCAAAGGTCGGATACGCGTTGAAGAGTGGCAGATGGTGCTGCCGGCAAAACGCGGCTTGGATATCATACACGCGCTGAAGCGAGCGATTGTGCAAATGTCGAACGCTCGGGTAGATCGCGACGACGAGTTCCACTCCCTCCGCCAACGTCTCTGCGCGAAGCTCCGTCAAAGCGTCCAGCGAATCCTGCCATTCCTTCGGCAATGTGGCGACTCCGGTGCGCCCGAGCAGTGATGCAAGCGTACGTCCCACTCGGTCCGCCACCGGAAGGTACTGCGCCATCGCAGCCGTTCCGCCGACGAAGGATGCGCTGAACATCCGAGCGTCGCCCGGCTGGGCATCGTTCCAGACCATCGCGATCACCACCAGATCCGGGTCATAGGCGCGGACTGTCCGCCGGTAGTGCTCGAGTTCCTGGCGCGTGTCATACGCATTGACGCCGGCGTTGACGACTTCGACGTTCCGCTCGCGATATTGCGACCGAAGAATCGTTTCGAACTGCCTTGGCCAACTATCCTCGACACGAACACCTTCGCCGAGCGTGAAGCTGTCGCCCAGTGCAACCACGCGTACAACGCCCGGCGGCTTGGGGATCGCCAACTCCCGTTCCCGCAGCCCGAGGGAGTTGGTCTCGTACGAGATGGTGTGCGTCGGCCCGAAGTACCCCTGCGGATCCGACGAGTACGTGTGATGCCACTTCGCGTGCGGGGCGAGACGAAACTGACGCGCGTCGTCTACCACCACGGCGTACGGCGCCTTCTCCACGAGCATGACGCGCCACCCACGTTCTCGAACGATCTCACCACCGACAACTTCGCAAACGCCATAAGCGCCGACAGCAAGCCACCAGACGAACAGAACGCGACGGGGAAGAAACGCGCGACGGGAATCAAACAGGAACTTCGGAAGAACCAGGCCGGGCAAGAGCATCGCCACGCAGACACCGATACGCGGCAACATGTCCGGAGGAACTTCTCGCGGCGACACGCCCAGCAGGCAGCCCCACAACACCAGCCCCATCGACAGACCGATCGCTGAGTAGACCCGCGACAACTCCGGCGGAGAACCGCGACGTACGATGCTGATGGCGATCGGTGCCAACCCGACCACCAATGACACACCCAGCACGACCTGTTGCCACAGCGGCATGGGTAGGGGGGACACGAGCAGGCCGGGCAGGTGCTGACTCGCGATCCACGCGCACGCAGCCGATTCAACGCACACGAACACCGGAGACGGCCAGGACGATTTCACGGTGTCAACCTCACGGCACTCGTCGGTACTCGTCGGTTACTCGTTCCACGCGCTCGCCATCGGTGCTCGTCATGCGTCTCATGCTCTAGCGCGACTTGGATCGTTCATGGATATACGCGCAGGGTTCGTGCCGGTTCTTGCCGTCGGCGAAGACGGAAAACTTCGCTCCGGACCAAATGGACGCTGCCCCGAAGCGACCGTCCTTGGCAAGGGCGTACATCTTGACGTCGAAGGCGACGCGGCCGTCCTTGCGTCGAAGGCGCGGATCACTGGTGTGACGGGTGATACGCTTGAGCACTTCCAGGCAGGCTTCCTGCGGCTGGGCGCCGCCGCGCATCAACTCGACGACCGCGAAAGATGCACAGTTTTTGATGACCGCCTCGCCGCGTCCGGTGCTGCCCGCCGCGCCGATCTCGTTGTCGACATACAACCCCGCGCCGATGATCGGCGAATCTCCAACGCGTCCGGGAATCTTGTAACTCAGGCCACTCGTTGTGGTCACACCGCCGAGGTTGCCCTCCGCGTCCAGCGCGCTGCAGTGGATGGTTCCGTATGTGTATTCAATGCCATCGTTCGCCCGCGAGTGCTCTTGCCCCTGCGGTACGTCCAACGGGGGCAGCCAGTCGTCGCGATCTGAGTGTCGCTCCTTCCATCGCAGCCAGATCTCGCGAGCCTCGTCGGTCAATAGCTCAACCTCTTTGAAGCCGTGGGCTTTGGCGAACCGAAGCGCACCAGCGCCGACAATGAGGGCGTGGTCGCTACGTTTCATGACCAATCGGGCGACGCGTGACGGGTGCATGATGTTGCGTATTGCCGCCACCGCGCCGCTGTCGTGCGTCGGGCCGTGCATGACGGACGAGTCCAACTCGACAACGCCGTCCTCGTTCGGAAGTCCGCCATAGCCAACCGAATGGTCATTCGGGTCAGCCTCCACGATGTTCACGCCGGCGATGACCGCGTCGAGCGGGTCAGCCTGTCCGCGAATCATTTCAGCCGCCTTGGCTGTCGCAACCAGTCCGTTCGCACTGCTGATCACCACTGGGGCGGATGTCGGCCCGCCGGATGATCCGTTCCGGTCCGCCAGTACTGTTCGTGCTTGTACCGCCACAGCCGCCGCAGCGGCTGAGCCCAGAAACGTACGCCGTGTCAATTCGCCATTCATCGCGATGCGTCCTATAAGTTTGCGGCTCGCCGATTATCCACCCCGAATTCTAGAGCTTCGCGAACATGAGGAAAGGCCAAGCGTCCGAAAACCGCTTCTTGGCAAGCGGAATTGGATCGCACCGCGGCAGAATACGATATTGATAGCATCGGAGAAGGTCTCCGGCGAGGACGCGATAGTATGGTCAGCGCCATCGGAACAGGTTTTGCCGCCAGTGCAGCCATGAACACGCTGCTGCGCGAAATCAGTGGCACGAGACCGGCGGGCGGTACGCGTGGATCGGAGAGAATCGCCAAGACCGAACCGGCCACCGGCCTTTCCGGAAAAAGCGAGCTGACCGAAGAAGAGAAGCAGCAGGTCGAGAAACTCAAGCAGCGAGATCAAGAGGTTCGCCGTCACGAAGCAGCGCACCAAGCGTCCGCAGGGAGCGCGGCCAAAGGCGGGCCATCTTTTGAGTACACCAAGGGGCCGGACGGAAAACAATACGCGACCGGTGGCGAGGTGCAGATCGACACGTCGCCTGCGCCAGGCGATCCACAGGCGACCATTCGCAAGATGCAACAGGTGCAACGAGCCGCCAACGCACCGGCTGAACCCTCGTCGCAGGATCGCAGCGTTGCAGCGAAAGCAGCAGCCGCCGAAGCCCAGGCACGCACCGAACTCGCCGCCGAGCGACGCGACAAGAACGGTTCTGACAGCACGTCGTCGGCATCGCAGACGCCGTCAGCGGCACGTGCAACCGACGTGCGGGGTGATTCACTGCAACCTCGAGGTGTGGCGGACAACGTTCGAGAGATCAACGTGCAGGTCCCGTCTCCGAACAACGCAATCGCACCCCAAGCTACCGCTCCCGCTGAGGCATCGCGCGAGGTGACTTCGACCGGGCGTTCGCCAGTGATCGATACCGACTCGCCCACCGGGCCAAAACGAGCGGCCTCGTCGTCTCGACCCACCCGCGGTCGCGCCACCCGCATCGCCGCATCGCCATCGTTCTCCGTTGGCAAGTTCATCGACGTATCCGCGTGATACAGCATCTCGCCATTGACCACCTAAACACAAGCCGAGCCGCGACGCTCTCCCTCTTCCTGAACGGCGGCTGCTGACGCAGCCAACCGACTCCCGGGTACGCCATGGCTGTCGCCGGTGAACCATTCCCGTCTCGAACTCGTATTGATTTAGGAAGCCGAGGCGAGCAGAATCTCGTGCGTACAACACCCAGCCGCTGGCAATGCGTTGCTCGATCAGCAGTCTGGGGCGGCCGACGGCCGTCGTCGCGTGTACGACGTCGTCCATGTCACACACTCAGCGAGGTGCGTTGTTATGGACTTGAACCGACTGACACAGAAATCTCAGGAAGCGATCTCGCAGGCCCAGAACAAGGCCGTCGGCATGGATCATACCGAAGTCGACGGCGAACACTTGCTGTGCGCCCTGCTCGAGCAGGAGGACGGCTTGATCCCGCGCATCCTGCAAAAGATGGACATGTCGGCCGACGCGATCCATCAAACCGTTTTGGCTGAATTGCAGCGACGTCCCCGTGTCACCGGCCAGGGCGTCGAGCAGGGAAAAATGCTCATCTCGCAGCGGTTGTCCAAACTTTTGGTCAACGCAGAAGCGGGCGCCAAGCGGCTCAAAGACGAGTACGTCTCGGTGGAGCATCTCTTCATCGAGCTCATCAACGAGGGCGACGCTACCGCCGCGGGTGACATCCTCAAGACCTTCGGCGTGACCGCCGACCGATTTCTCGTCGCGCTGTCAGAGGTTCGCGGACGTCAGCGGGTGCGCAGCGCGAATCCGGAAAACACGTACGAAGCGCTCGAACGCTACGGCCGAGACCTCGTCAAGATTGCTCGCGAAGGCAAGCTCGAGCCTGTCATCGGCCGGGACGAGGAAATCCGCCGCGTGATTCGAATCTTAAGCCGCAAGACGAAGAACAATCCCGTGCTCATCGGCGAGCCGGGGGTCGGCAAGACAGCCATCGCGGAAGGACTCGCCCACCGCATTGTGCGCGGCGATGTTCCCGAGGGCCTTAAGGACAAATCCATCTTCGCGCTCGACATGGGCTCGCTGCTCGCCGGGGCGAAGTACCGCGGAGAATTCGAGGAGCGTCTCAAGGCGGTCCTCACGGAAATCAAGAACAGCAACGGCCGGATCATCCTGTTCATCGACGAGTTGCACACCATCGTCGGCGCGGGCAAGGCGGAGGGCGCGATCGACGCGGGCAACATGCTCAAGCCGATGCTCGCCCGGGGCGAACTGCACTGCATTGGCGCGACGACGCTCGACGAGCATCGCAAGCACATCGAAAAAGACGCCGCGCTCGAACGACGGTTCCAGCCGGTCATGGTCGATCAGCCGAGCGTTGAAGACACGATCTCCATCTTGCGTGGGCTCCGCGAACGCTACGAGGTGCACCACGGCGTGAAGATTCACGACAGCGCCTTGGTCGCAGCAGCCACACTTTCGCACCGCTACATCACCGATCGATTCCTGCCGGACAAAGCGATCGACCTTGTGGACGAAGCGTGCGCGATGATCCGCACCGAAATAGACTCCATGCCTGCCAAGTTGGATGAAGTCACCCGGCGCGTCATGCGGTTGGAGATTGAGGAGGCCGCCCTCAAGAAAGAAAAAGACGGCGCAAGCAAGAAACGACTCGCGTCGCTCCAAAAAGAACTGCAAGAAGCCCGCGAGCAATCTGACACGCTTCGCGCGCAATACGACAACGAAAAGAAATCCATCCACGAGTTGCAATCACTGCGCGAGCAGATCGAACATGTCCGGCGCGAGATTGAATCGGCCGAGCGAAGCTACGACCTGAACCGGGCTGCCGAATTGCGCCACGGACATCTACCCGACCTCGAGCAGCAGCTACAAGCCCTCGAGAAGGAGCACTTCGGAAAGGTCGATACGGAGCGTCTGCTGCGCGAGGAGGTGTCCGAAGACGAGATATCCGCCATCGTCAGCCGGTGGACGGGGATTCCCGTGAGCAGATTGCTCGAAGGCGAACGCGAGAAACTCATCAAGCTCGACGAAATCCTGCACCAGCGGGTCATCGGTCAGGACGAGGCCGTGCAACTGGTGGCAGACGCCGTCATCCGCGCTCGCTCGGGAATCAAGGATCCTCGTCGACCGATCGGGTCGTTCATCTTCCTAGGTCCGACGGGCGTTGGGAAAACCGAACTCGCCAGAGCGCTCGCCGAAGCGCTCTTTGATAGCGAAGACAACATCATTCGCATCGACATGTCGGAGTACATGGAAAGACACGCCGTCTCCCGGCTTATCGGCGCGCCGCCCGGCTATGTCGGATATGACGAAGGCGGGCAACTCACCGAAGCCGCCCGGCGAAAACCGTACTCGGTCATCCTCTTCGATGAGATTGAGAAGGCCCATGCGGATGTCTTCAACGTCCTGTTGCAAATCCTGGACGACGGGCGGGCGACCGACAGCCAAGGGCGTACCGTCGATTTCAAGAACACGGTCATCATCATGACCAGCAACATCGGGGCGAACTATCTCTTGGACGGCATTCTCGCGGACGGCGTGGTCAAGAACCATGTACACGACCAAGTTATGGCTGACCTTCGCACGCGCTTTCGCCCGGAGTTTCTGAACCGCGTTGACGAGATCGTCGTCTTCAAACCGCTGAAGCTCGACGAGATCGAGCGCATCGTCACGCTGCTCGCCGACCAGCTTCGCCATCGCCTCGGTGCCCGACACATCACGCTCGACATTCGACCGGCCGCGATCCGCTTCATCGCGGAGCAAGGGTACGACCCGGTCTACGGTGCGCGTCCGCTGAAGCGATTCCTACAGCGAACGCTCGAGACCAAAGTCGGACGCGAGATCATCACAGGCCACATCCCCGATGGATCGAACGTCGTGGTCGATCTCGTCGAAGGCGAGCTTTCGGTCCGATCGTCCCCGGCAGAGCCCAGCGCACAGTGATCCACGTCGATCGCGTCGCCGTGAGGTGAGGCAACGCCCAAGGAACGAATCAACTGTAAGGTCGTCGGGTATTGTGGAAGGCAATAACAGGCAGGACGGATAGACCAAACTCGTAGCGAAAGACGCATTCACGACGGCGACAACGATCAGGCAGGGGACTTCGCGTCGGAGACGAGAACACACTCGGCGCGATTCAATCGCGATGCGTTGCGAGGTAATCGCCGCTCGCCGGACCGGGCGCGCGGCAGCAACTCACCACCCGCATTCGTTGCGATCCTCCGCAATGACGATTCATGCCACCACATGCTTGGAGCGGATAACCCCTACGGGCCACCCTTCTGAGGAGCGCGGTCCGGACTTCCGATCGGATCGGCTCCGTCTCCGGAATCCGGCCCATCGGTCCCTCCACCGCTTTCAATCCCCGTGCCTCCGCCGCCGTTCGGCGTTCCCCCGGGGGGAGCGCTGGCGGGGCTGAGCGAGGGATCAGCGTCGCCGGGATCTACCAGTTGGATCCCGTAATTCGGCCGTTCGGTGCGTTGGGTAGCGGAATCGAACCAGACGTAGATCTCGACGACAGGCTCCCCGGACACATAGTCGACCGGGTCGCCACGCATCGAGCGGAACGACTTTTTCTTTGCCACGCTCTCGCCGCGCATCGCTGCTTGCAACTGGGTTGCGACGGTGTACGGCTCATCGGTATTGACGATCCACGAAACTCTGCGCTGCCCCCGACGGTTGAGCCTGGCAGTCGCCACGTTGTCGACTTCGACGATGTTGATGTTGATCACGCCGCCAAGCGGATCACGAACCGACGTCGCCACTCGCGCAGGCAACGCAGGATCACTTCCATCGTCAAACAAAAGTGTCGCGGCTGGCACATCCGAGAGCCGGATGACCCGAACCGTGATCGGTTCTCCCCAAGGCCCAATAATGGTTGCGACGGAATTGGGATCGTCCGGTGTGAGCACCGGAATCGCCGGATCGACTGGAGCCCGGTCGGCTCCGAAGGATGGTCCGGAGAGGATCGATCCGATTAATCCCAACACCACAAAGATGTGAGTGGTTTTGATGTGGGAAAACATGATGGACTACTCCTATGAGCTTCCGAAACGATTTGCTGCTTATGCGACAGATCCAATACCCGCGTTCAACGCACCCAGATGACCGTGCTCCTTAAGGAACACCCACTCGTCCGGGTCGTTGAGGTCAGTGCGAACGCCTCTCGGCCAACTGGTGGCGGACTCACCCTCGGTCTTGACCAATTGGTCAGCGAGTTCGCGTGCCCATTCACCATCCTTGAGGAGGTCGGCACACGTCAACGCACCACGAACCGCAGACGGGAAATAGTACGTGTCAAGCGACTCGCGATGGAGAAACCTTGACAGGCAAAGCATGCGGTGGGTCCGAGTCGGGTCCGCATTGGCCAACCGCAGCGCGATCGCGCCGCCGTTGTTCATGATCGCGCCCAACGTCCGCCGCCGCACTTCTTCTGAAAACTGCTGATTGAACGCAGCAGGACGGCATGCCCTGCGCCCCAGACGGACGATCCGAAGGCTTCGACGCAACTGGCTTACCGTTGAACCAGGTGACGCGTACACGCTCTTGAGAACATACATGATGCTCATCGGACCGTAGGGGTTACGCTTTGGATTGACCACGCTTCGGAGGACATCGCTCATCAGCATGTCGAGTTCGCGACGCTGATTCTCGTCGTCGACCGTCAGCAAAACGCTGTCGGATTGTTGCTGCAACGAGATGGCATGAGTCTGCTCGTGAACATTGACCGCCGGCAACGCCGAGATCGAAAACCCCACGCTGTGAACATCCTTGCACTTCAGCGGTCCGCCGAACGTCGATAGCCGGCGACGGAGTTCCTCACACTTTTGCAGAATCTCGTAGCCACGCTGGAGATTGATGTCGCCAACACGCGCGTTTTTCAAACGCGACAGCTCGGCGCTGTCGACGCACAGGTACTGTGCGACCGCGCGGTTGGAACGAATCCCGAACGCCCGAAAAGACTGAAGGTAGCTGTTGAGCTTGTCGGCGAGTTCACCGAACCGCTCCGTCACTGACCCGTATCGGAGTTCGGATAGTCCGGCGTCAAGAATTGGCATGTTGTTCCTCCCGGTTCGTTCCCGGCCTGCCCGTTCGCTTCCGTGTCGCGGACGGCCGATGATGCAGTCCAATATACACAAACCTGGACCACTTCCGAAAAGATTTTACGCGCTTTTCCCTCAATTGAGTGTCGGCACCTTCGAGGGATTCCGAGAAGCTATTCCCGTTTCCATTTAAACTGAAGTTTACACTCATGGCGTTTTCCAGTGAAGATGCGAAACTCGGGGCACAAACATTCGCCCCAGGGGCGGGCAACCGAATTACCGGCCGTAAAACGCCGAAATCTCACGTCGCGCGCCTTGCCACATACCATTATAGGCGCACTCCAACGGCCGAATCCAGCAGAACGACCGCAAATCCGCCCGGCGTCAATTTACGGCATTCATTCATCACATTCTTTTTACAATTGTCTATGCAACACGACTTGCATGGAGGCGGCCGACGTTTTTTTCTTTTCGCGATCCCGGAAGCGTCCGCGAGGCGATGCGCGTCGCCGACCAGTATTCTCGACGCCAATCCGCTTGACTCGCGTGTTATCAGCGAAGCTTTCGGTGGTGGTCTGCCGATCGCTGGCCTGCGGCAACGAGACCGGTCGCATCCGACGTAGGCCGCGCTTGGAATGATCCCGTTCGTAAACCGATCCGCCCACTTGACGTTCCTCCGCATCAGCAGGATAGGCCGGCGATTGGACTGACAACGCACTCGACGAGCTCGCCCCCGCCAAGTCTCAGCCGGTCGTCGTTTGGCAAGGTCGCGATGGCCACTCTCTTTGCCCAACGCGATGCGGGCTGCGCCTTGAAGCAAGCTATCGGCGCGGTTAGCTTACCCGCGCGCGACACCTACAATACTATTGCAAAAGGCCAACAACCCATGAACCAACGAAGCCAACTCGACCAGTGCTGCGTCGACACGATTCGCACGCTCAGCATCGACGCCGTGCAAAAGGCCAACAGCGGTCACCCCGGGGCGGCGATGGGGATGGCACCTGCGATGTACGTGCTTTGGGATCGGTTTTTGCGACACGATCCTGCGAGGCCCGACCTTCCCAATCGCGATCGCTTCGTCCTTTCAATGGGACACGCCTCCGCGCTGCTCTACAGCACCATGCACCTGGCCGGCTACGATGTCTCACTCGACGACCTTCGCAACTTCCGCCAACTCGGCAGCAAGTGCGCCGGCCATCCCGAATCGACGTTGCTACCCGGCGTCGAGACGACCACCGGACCTCTTGGCCAAGGCGCGGGCAACACCGTCGGAATGGCCATCGCTCAGCGCTGGGTGAAAGCCCACTTCGACTGCCAAGACCACGCGATCGCGGACTACACGGTCTACGCGATGTGCGGCGACGGCGACATGATGGAAGGCGTATCGGGCGAAGCAGCGTCCATGGCAGGCCACCTCGGGCTGAGCAACCTCGTCTGGCTGTACGACAGCAATCAGATTTCCATCGACGGCAGTACGGACATCACGTTCACCGAGAACGTCGGGACGCGGTTCATCGCGTATGGATGGCTCGTCCTGTCCGTGAAAGACGGCAACAATCTCGACGAGATTCACGCGGCGCTCGAGGCAGCACGAGCCGAGCCGAATCGCCCCACGCTGATCATCGTCCAAACACAAATCGGATACGGAAGCCCCAACCGGGCTGGCAAGGCCAAGGCACACGGCGAGCCGCTGGGCGAAGACGAGGTCCGCCTGACGAAAGAGCGTTACGGTTGGAACCCCGACGAACATTTCCACGTGCCCGCCGAAGTGGCTGCCCACATGACCGAACGTGCCAAACGACGTGGCCGCGCCTTGACGGAACAATGGCAGGCGGCCTTCGATGCCTACGCGAATGCCAATCCCGAACTGGCGGAGCGATGGCGCGAGATGCAGGAAGGGCGTTTGCCGGAAAACTGGGATGCGGATCTGCCGACGTTCAAGCCGGATCCGAAGGGAATCGCCACGCGAGTGGCCGGCGCGAAAGCGCTGGACGCAGTCGCTGCCCGCGTGCCGTGGATCGTTGGCGGCTCGGCGGACTTGGCCTGCTCCACCAAGACGATCATCTCGGCGAGCGACGTTTTTCAACGCGACACGCCGGCGGGACGCAACATTGCCTTCGGTGTTCGCGAGCACGCGATGGGGGCGATTATGAACGGCCTAGCACTTTCCAAGCTGCGACCGTTCGGATCGAGCTTCCTAACGTTCACGGACTACTGTCGGCCGGCCATCCGGTTGGCGGCGCTCTGCGAGTTGCCCTGCGTATTCATTTTCACACACGACAGCATCTGCCTGGGCGAAGACGGGCCGACGCATCAACCCATCGAGCACCTCGCCTCGTTGCGAGCCATGCCGAACCTTGACGTGATCCGCCCCTGCGATGCGAACGAAGTGTCGGTCGCGTGGAGACACATCATGTCGCTCGGCGACAGACCGACGTTGCTGGCGCTCTCTCGTCAGAACCTGCCGATCCTCGATCGCACGCAATTCGCGCCCGCCCAAGGGCTGCTCAACGGTGCATATGTATTGTCCGAGTGCGATTCAACGCCGGACGTCATTCTGATCGGCACGGGCTCGGAGGTGCACCTGTGCATCGACGCGGCTGACCGGCTTCGCGCGGACGGGCTCAACGTTCGCATCGTCAGCATGCCCTGCTGGGAGCTGTTCGATCGTCAGCCGGTCGACTATGTCGAATCCGTGCTGCCGCCGGGCGTCGAAGCTCGCGTTTCCGTTGAGGCTGGTGCGACGATGGGCTGGTCGAAATACGTGGGCACGCGCGGCGCGTCGATCGGCGTCGACCGTTTCGGAACATCGGCGCCGGCGGCGGACGTCATGCGAGAAGTTGGCCTGACCGTCGAGCGCATCGTCGAGACCGCAAAACAGGTCGCGTCGGGCGATGCGTTCGTCGGCAAGTCAGTCGACTGCCACGCGTCGAAACGTTTGTCAGACAAGCCCAGCGCGACAGCCAAGGGAAATAATCACGCCAAGACTCGCATCGAAGAAATCTTCTCGCTGGGTCAATCGATCTGGTGCGACAGCATCAGCCGCCACATGATCGACTCGGGCGAGTTGTCGTCGCTGATCGAGTCGGGCATCGTGGGGATGACTTCCAATCCGTCGATCTTTCAGCAGGCGATATCGAGCAGTCACGACTACGACGATGTGATCCAACGAATGGTGGCCGACGGCAAGAACGCCGACGAGATTTACGAAGCGTTGACCGTTCGGGACGTGGCTGACGCAGCCGACCTGCTCCGCCCGGTGTACGACCGGACCGATGGCGTGGACGGACTCGTCAGCCTGGAGGTGAACCCGCACCTTTCCGACGATACGGACGGCACGGTCGCGGAGGCGAAACACCTCTTCCAAGCGATCGGTCGGCCTAACGTCTTCATCAAGGTGCCCGCCACGCTCGCGGGCATGCCCGCCATCGAAACGCTCATCGCCGAGGGGATCAACGTCAACGTCACGCTCATCTTCTCGCTGGCGATGTATGACAAGGTGACCGAGGCCTACATTCGCGGA
>CAYQFV010000116.1:12296-13627 GCA_964416845.1 uncultured Phycisphaeraceae bacterium
CTAAAAACCATCGCCGCCGCATTGGACCATGCGACAGTCGCACGCACCATCTCAAACGACCTGGACGCCTACCGCACTGCCATCCAACGCATCGAAGCAGCCGGCATCAGCATGGACGCAGTCACGACCGACCTGCTCAACGCCGGCGTCCAAGCCTTCGTCAACTCATTCGACCAACTAATGGCCGACATCCGCACGAAAATGTCGACCCTGCAAGCGGTCTAACAACCAGCGATCGTGATCGACATTTTCAGTAGGGAAGGATGGGTGGTGTGCCACTGCTATCGAGCAGTGTGTGTCGGGTGGCCCATGTCCTTTGGACGTGGCGGAGGCGATGAAGTGCGCACAGGGGCACGCCTCCGCGATCATCGACTCCCCCACCTCCCAAAAGAAGGAGGTGGGCCACCCGTCCGACGGAGCATGCCCGCGCCTCCGGCTTGGACATGGCACCCGGCGTGATGTGATCGGCATTCCCAGTAGAGAAGGTCTTTACTACATCGGACCACGCATCCCACAGTGGAAGCGCGGCGACCGATCGCTTGCAAATCCAGCCCTGATCCTGCTATCCTATTAAGAGCGAAGTGTCACTGATTCCGACAAAAAGGAGGGTACTATGTGCGCGAGCGTCAGAGAGCATCTGAATAGTGCGAGTCCCGGTCACAACACCGCTCTTGGACGGCTCGTCTGGCACAGGTACGTGTGGCTACTCATCGCCGGATTTGCGCAGGCAAGCGTCGCACAGGAACCGGACCTGTTCCGAACGACACCGGTTTTCGCAGTAGGGGCAGGGCCGACGGCCGTGGTCACCTGCGATCTGAATGAAGACGGCTTGCCGGACGTGGTGACGGCCGACCAATCGTTCGATGACGTTGCCGTTCTTCTTGCCGACGGGCAAGGCGGCTTCCTGCCGCAGATCAGGTTTGGAGTCGGACGCACCCCGCTGGGGTTGGCATGCGCGGACCTCGATAACGATGGCCATCTGGATGTGGTGACGGCCAACAACGCCGTCGACAGCCTTTCCATCCTTCGCGGAAACGGGAACGGGACGTTCGCCGTCGGCGCCCTCACCGTCCCGGTGCAAGACCGGCCGCTTTCTGTTGCCATCGGTCACCTTAACAGCGACGAATTCCTCGACATCGCCGTTGGGGCGACCTCGGGCATCAAAGTCTTCCTGGGCAGTGGAGGATTCGCTTTCGCCGAGACTTCTCCCATTTCATTCGGCGGGGCGGCACTGGCGATAGCCGACTTGGACGACGACGGAGCTTCTGACGTGATCGCCGCCTCGTCTTCAACAGACCGGGTCCAAGTCGTTTGGGGCGTGGGAGACGGCC
>CAYQFV010000117.1:0-13596 GCA_964416845.1 uncultured Phycisphaeraceae bacterium
CAGCGCGATGATCTTGCGCTGCATCGTGTCACGAGCAACCGGAGCCGGGTAGATGAACCTACCAACCGAAAAGTGGACGAGCAGAATCGTGAGCACCGCGACGATCGCGCCGCGTGGGGCAGCGCGAAAAGCGCGTTCTCCGATACGCACAAAGGAAACGCTAACTCGCGAAGCGCCGGAATCGACCGCGTGTGCAATCAGGACGGGAGTATCTCGCAACGTCGCGCCTCCGGGCTGCTAAAACTGAAAATAGATAAACGGCTGATTGGCGACGGCGCCGAAACACATCATCGCGTAGAAAAAAGCTGTGTACGCCAACCCGCGTGCCGGCGCAGGCCAGCGCAATACAACGTTCAAGTCGGCTCGATGAAATTGCGCTAGCTGAACGAGCAGCAGCGGGAGTGAATAGGCGAATAGCGTGACCACTCCGCTGCCGTGCAACGCACCGCCGCCGATCACCGCTGACAACATGTGGCCTACCTGTCCCATGGATTCGGCGCGAAAGATCAACCATCCGAGGCAGGTGAATTGGAAAAACGCGATTCGCACGCCCCATGACCACACGGCTGACGATTGAACCGCTGGCGCGTGGGAGTCCATCGACCGCCGGGCCTTGTACGCCTTGTAGGCGATCAACAGCAGGCCTTGGTACGCGCCCCAAACCACGTACGTCCACGCTGCACCATGCCACAACCCGCCCAGTAGCATTGTGATCGCAATGGCGACGTACATGCGGAAAGCGCCGTAGCGATTCCCACCGAGCGGGATGTACAAGTAATCGCGAAGCCACGTCGACAGGCTGATATGCCACCGCCGCCAGAACTCGACGGGATTGCTTGAAAAATAGGGCAGGTTGAAGTTGATCGGCAGCTCGAACCCCATCATCTTGGCGCAACCCCGAGCGATGTCGGTGTACCCGGAGAAGTCGCAATAAATCTGTACGGCGAACGCGTAGACGCCCACCACAACCACCCCGCCGTTCGGCCAGGAGTCTTGCGAAAACACCGAGTCCACCAGCCGAGCGAGGTTGTCGGCGATGAACACCTTCTTGAACAGGCCCCAGAGAACCAGGTATCCGCCCATGTAAATCTGGTCGAGATCGAGGTGTCGCCGGCGGGCGACCTGCGGCAGGAACTCCTTCGCCCGCACGATGGGACCGGCTACCAGTTGTGGAAAGAACGCGACGAACACAGCGAAGTCGAGCAAGCTGTGATGAGCCCGCAGCGAGCCGCGGTAGATGTCAATCGTGTAGCTAAGCGTCTGAAACGTGTAGAACGAGATACCGACGGGCAGGACGACGCTGAGCAATCGCGGCTGCACGGTGACGCCCAGCGCCGCCAGCAGATCGGTCGCGCTAGACGCGAAGAAATCGTAGTACTTGAACAGGCCAAGAATGCCGAGGTTTGCAACGAGCGACACCGCAAGAATCGCCTTCCGCTGCGCGGAGGAGAATTGGTACGCCCCGGAACGCTCGGGCTCGTCGGCGCGCCGCCGGTCGAGCAGGTAGCCGCAGACGTAATCAACAAGCGTTGAGAACGCGATCAGCCCCAGAAAACGCCAGTCCCAGCATCCGTAGAAGTAATAACTGCCGACGAGCAGCAGGGCGTTTTGAATCTTCAGCCGGCGTATCGTCAACAGATACGCGCCGTAGAGCACGGCGAAGAAAACCGCGAATGACAGGCTGTTGAAAAACATGCGACCGTCGCTCTCATACCGACCGGGGCTCGTCAACACGATGCACCCAAATCGGTTATCGGTCGCAAAGAAATGGGACTGTTGTTACCCGGGGGACGGATCGGGCGGGTGTTAAGGCGTGTTCGACGCGGCGGTCGTCGCATCCGGACGGACGTCCGGCAGGAATTCCGAAATCCGGGCGATCACCGAATCCGGAGGCGCATCGGCGGCAGCCTTGCGAAGTTGGGTCACGCCAAATGATCGAAGCCCGCCAAAATACTCGATGTAACCCAACAAGAACCGCAATCGATAGTCCTCGCTCTTTTGCAGTCGCATGTCGAGTTCAGCCCGGCGGCGGTCGAGGAGATTCACGTCCGTGATCAGCGATGTGAGATCCAGCGATTCGAGCGTTTCAGTGTCGATCCGCGGTAACGCCCGCGTCAGGCGTCGGACTGCACTCAAATACTCCCCAGCGCCGATCATCGCGTGCCCCTTGCCAAGATCGAGCAGTGGGTTGTTCCGGTCCAACACGGCTGCCAGATCGTAGGTCGAGATCGCCCGGAAGAAATCGCCAGCGATCAATTGCGCTTCAGCCTTGCGGCGATAGTTCTCCGCTTCGGTCTTCGCATCGCCCGTCGGCGGGGGAGGCCTACGCAGTGACATGCCCTCAAGATACTCCGAAGCCCAACGGGACGACTGCGCCAACGGCGCTGGAATGTCGGCGTTGGCGCGGCGCTCTTTTGCAAGGGAGAACTTGGCGATCACCGGGTTAGTGTCACCATATGGCACTTTCGACGTCGGCCCAGCGTCTTGACCCGGTTTGACCAGGGTTGCCGCGGCGGATTCAAGGGCCGACCGCACCAGCCCGTCGGTGTGGGTGACCATGTTGCCGTAACGATCCACCAATCGGTTCGACGCAATGCCACCGACGGACGCGCGCGTTCCACCCGCCCCCGGAATGCCTTTGAAACGGGTCGTCAGGCTCTCTACGCGACCGTATCCGCCTCGCCACATGGACCGATAAAGACCATCCACGGACTTGAAGGACCGCGAAAGCCCGAACAGTGGACTCGCCGCGATGATTTCATCTTCAAACGGTTGGTTGCTCGCGCGGCTGCCCGGCGTTCCGCTTCTACCGCGGGCGGAGCTCGATCCGATCGACGGCAGTGAAAACAGGGGGAGCGCGTTGACGTCGAACGCCCTGCCGCCGGCCTGCTGTCCGCCGAGCGCGGGACGCGTCAGGTCGGATCGCAATGCACCGCGACGCGAGCGCAGGGCTCGCGTTGAACGACCGTCGAGCGGCTTGGGAGACAGGGGGTCGACCGCATTGGTCGCCGTGCCAGGTTGCTGATTATCGGACGCGTCGAACGCCTGTCCGGTGTCTTCGACCGGCGTCTGCCCGCGGGCTGGGGTTGTGACGAACAGGCTGACGCCCAACATCACCGCACTGGCTGCCAACACGGTCAGTCGGTGGGACATGTCACGCCTCCTGCCTGCGTCCGCCGACGGGTTGGTCCGCCGCGGCGGGATTCCTCCCACAGTCGTCCCCCACAATCAGCAATAGGAGTATAGGCGGCTGCGGAGGAAGTTCAATCGTTGTTATCGACGCGTAGGAGGATTGGCAGGAGCGTTTCCCTCGGCCAGACATTGTTCGCAGCGTCCATTCTCAAACTCGCGGGAATGATGTTGCAGGCATCTTGAACGCGGTTGCGTTCGATCGGATTGACCCATTGAGACAATCGGGACACGCACGTCAATTCACCCGCACGCTGTCGCCGTGCATTCGTCGCCCCATCCAACTGCCCAGCAGTGCGGCGAGAACGACCGCCACGGCAAACTGAAAGTCGACCGCGCGTTCCCACCGCTGGGTTGCGACCAGATAGGCGACTAGCGGCAGACCGCTCGCAGCGGCAGTGGCCAACGCGTGCGATAAAAGGTCTCGCCGATCTGAGAACAGAATCGCGCCACAGACGCCGATGGGCCAAAACAAGACGATGGCAGCCAGGAACCCGCCGCCGGGAAAATCTCGCCGAAACAGCATGGTCGCTACGGCGTGCAATCGTAGCGGCGGGCGGGCGTCTTCGCCGTCCAGGTAGAATCGCACCAACCCGTTGCGATAGGTCACCGCTATGTGATGCCACCGGCCATCGACCGCGTGCCCATGTGTTCGGATGGGAATTGACATGCCGTTCCGCCCGGTGCGGGGTGTGGCGATGCGAACGATGACTTCCGCATACTCCTGCCCGATGGTCACGTTGCGCTCGTACGGATTCTTGGAGATTGATACGATTCTTGCCGGACCGTGCTGCTGGGGGCTGGCTGACTTCGCAGCAACCTCCAACGTGAACGCTTGCGATGATTGAACTGCGCGACACACCGCTCCGACGTCACCGTCGCTGCGCACCGTGATGTCGCCTTTGATGTCCAGTACGCCGTCGCGCTGCTGCCATGTGTCGGGCCCGGCGGGCGGCAGCAGCAAGTCCAGCGGCGGGCCGTCCTCGGATTGCTGGCGGACGCGCCGGGTGAAATGTGCTCCAAACGAATAGAGCAGCATCGGGTGCAACCGGCGACGCACGCCCGACGCCGACGCGGTCGCCGTGAAGGGTTCGTCGGCCAGTCTTGCGATCTGTTGTGCGGGCAACGCCTTGTCATACATCGCCAGCCCGGCGATGCGGCCTCTCCAGGGGCGATCCGCTGTTGCTTCGTTGGCTACCAGAAGTGAATCATAGCAGTCCCAACCATCGAGCGTTACGCCGCTGTGACTGCGGATCACGACGGCCGTCGTGACGATGTTTCCCAAGACGATCCCAGCGATCGCCAACCCCCGGTCGTACCTCGAGTACATCTGACGCAGTCGGTCGCGATAGACGCGTAGCCAGCCGCAACATGCGACACCGATTAGACCGCCCAAGACACGAAACGCGACATCGCACATTCGGGCATGCCGGGATGCACCGAGATTCTGACCGATCTCCAAGGCCAGCGTGATCAGAACGACACCGGCGAGACTTGTCAGGACCGGGCGACGCGTGTGTCGGGTCAGGAGGTTCCAATGGAGAACGACGCCCAGCACCCAGAACGGCAATAGATGTTCGATGAAAGGATGCCCATCAAACGGGCCCCACGGTATGGACAGTACTTCATGAAGGCTTGCCGGCGGGTCAGGCCAACTGCTCGGCTGGCTGAATGGCACGAGCGTGCCGATTGCCAATCCCATCAACACCAGGATGAGCGCAAAGGACGATGCGGAGATCGCCGGCCGGCCGGTGGACAACCATGACATACCGCATGCACTCCTTGGTGACGCGACCCTCGACACGATTCACGGAGCAATCAACGCGTGCTCTTGGGTCCGTCCCGCATGCTCAACTCAGATAACTTCGCGTGCGACCACCTCGAGTCAATCGGTCTGCGTGAACCCAGCCAACAACGCAGCCGGACACAATGGCCTACACGCAGCGCGCACCGATGAACGCGGACTCTCAGAGTATACTCGAACATATTGAACGCGATCTGTCGAATCTCCTCCGCCGCTTGCCATTCGAACGATCGCACGGATAATCCATTGGGCGAACGAGTGATTCCGAAAGGCAGTCACCCCATCGACGACCTGGCGGGCCTGGAAGGATGACGATGATGGCTTTTGCGACTTTGAAATCTCTTCTTGTGGGCAAAAACTCGTTCACCGACATGGGTGACCGCTATCCGGTACTGGACAGGAATCTTCAGAGCAACATCAAAAGCCTCTACGTCGTTGGTGACATTGCTGGAACACCCGACATCAAGGCTGCGATTAATGCCGGTCATCGCTTGGCTGGGCACCTGGCAGCCAAAGGAAACCGCACACCCGTTCAAGCCGACTGTGACGTTCTGATCATCGGTGGCGGCCCTGCCGGGGTTACTGTCGCGACGGAGCTGGACCGCCGCGGTGTTTCATATCTGCTCATAGAACGTAAACGCCTGTTCAATTCCGTCGCCTCATTAGGCGATTCGCGTCAACTCTATCTCGCTGAGACCGGCCCGCCTCTTGCAGGCGGCGTTCTCGGCTTTTCCGACGGCACTGTGGGCGAGTGCATCTCACAGTGGACGCAGCGCCTCTCTTCGTGCGAACTCAACGTCCGCATTGGCGAAACGGTGAAAGGAATCGCAAAGCGCGATCTCTTCGAAGTGCTGACTGACAAGGGAACGATACTGGCCCGTCGCGTCGTGGTTGCGATCGGCAAGCTCACTTTTCTCGGGAAACTCGATCCTGTCGGTGAAGACAATCCGCGCATACGCTACTTGCTCAGCGAACCGGAAACAACGTTCTCCGGCGAGAGACTACTGGTCGTGGCATCCGACGCCTGCTCACTGGCTTTTGAAACGGCGTGCAGATTCGCCTCCGCGAACGACGTGACGCTGATCTGCGAGGAAGCACACAATCACTCCCCCAACGAAGAGTTCTCCTGTGCTTGCAAGAATCTCGCAGAGAACGGGACGGTCACGTTTCTGCCCACTACAGCTGTCACGGCGATCCACGGCGGCGAGGTTGAGATCGATACACTCGGAACGCGCCGGCGGTTGTCGTTCGACCACGTCCTTCCCATGACACGGTTCGAACAGAAAGTGCCCATCGATACGCTGGACGCATTCGGCCTGAAATACGAGAATCGATGGAATGTTGCGCGATTATGGACCTTTATTCCAATACTCCTTGCGGTTGCCGCGTTCTACATCGCACTCAAAACGTGGGGGTGGGAATACCGATGGATGGGGCTTTACGCGGGGGAATTCTATCCGATTCTCTATAGCTTGCTGGTCGTTGGGTTTGGCATCAGAGCCATGTATAGGTATGCGTTTGAATACAACGATAAATGGCAGATTCGTCGATACGTGTCGATGATGTTTTTTCAGGTCGTACTCTTCACAGTATTGCCGATCTTCGTCATTCACAACGGCGGCGCATGGGGATTGGCCTATGTGTGGCCACTGTCAGTACGGCCCGGAAACTGGTCGGACTGGGCACAGACGAAGGAACTCTATCTCGCCTGGGTATTGTTCATCACGCTGGTGGTGCTTCCCGTTGCTGTCTGGCTGAAGGGAAAGAGCTACTGCACATGGATCTGCGGATGTGGTGCGCTTGCGGAGACTGTCGGCGATCGCTGGCGACAGTATTCCCCAAAAGGCAAGGCCAACACGGCGAGAGAGAAGCAAATCAATTATGTGACTGCATTTGCATTGTTATCTACCGTCCTGGTGGCGATGGGAGTCGACCACCTTTGGGACGGTGTGACGATTTCACGTGTGTACACCTTGACGGTTGATCTGATGCTGATAGCTATTCTGCCAATAGCCTTCTACCCATTTTTTGGCGGCAAAATATGGTGCCGTTACTGGTGCCCCGTTGTCGGCATCATGGGATTGTTCCACAAAGCCAAGCCGAAATCGGTCAGCACGTTGGGAATCTCCAGCCGCAAAGAGCGCTGCATTGCGTGTGGCATGTGTGATCGATTCTGTGAAGTCGGTGTTCCCGTCAAGTCCCTCGCCTTGAAGGGGCGGTTCTTCGATATGTCCAACACAAGCTGCATCAGTTGCGGCATTTGTATTTCGGTCTGCCCCACGCGTGTTCTTTCCTTCTCCACGATCGTTCCACTGACGATCTCGACGCCGAGCGATGTGACGTGAAAGAACCTCGGGGCGATCGCGTTCGTCAGTCGCGGAGTGTGAAACCGCCGCGTCCATCGTTGAGTAGAATCGACCCGTTGTCGGATCGGCGATTCACCGTGGCGATATCGACGTCGCCGTCGGCGTCGATGTCGACTGCGACCAGGGCTGCCGGGCCTGCGCCGACTGTGACGCATGTCGCGGGCGTGCGAAACGTGGCGTCTGAGCGGTTGAAGAGAATGCACACGTCGTCGGTCGGTAGGAGCGTGTCGCTGGCGACGGCTAGATCGACATCACCGTCGCCATCGAAATCGGCTGCCGCCAAACTGGTCGCCGGTCCGTTGGTGGCGAAGCTGCCTCCGCGATCAAAACTGCCGCCGCCATCGTTGAGATACACCGTCACGGATTCGTCACCGATTCCCGACGCGATGGCGACATCGACATCGCCATCACCATCGAGGTCGCCGGTGGTGATCGCAAAGGAGGATTGTGGGACGTCGAACAGGGTCACAGCGGGGAACGCGCCGTCGCCACTGTTGGGAAGGAAGGCGAACACGCTTTGGTCGAACGTGTCGAGTGCGACAATATCAGGTGCATCGTCAGCGTTGAAGTCCGCGACGACCAGGATGCTTGATCCCCGAGCGGCCGTCACGCCCGGAGAAAGCGTTTCCGCGGCGAAATCGCCCATACCGTTGTTGAGCCTGACGGCGAGCTGCGGCGGATTGCCCAACCCCATCGTGACCAAATCCGTGTCACCATCTCCGTCCAGATCGGTGAGTGCGACCGATGACGGCGACAGCCCCGCGCAACACAGGTTCTGCGGGGTATCGAATGTTGCATCGCCTCGATTGCGCAGCCATCGGACGCTGTCATCGCGGAAAAGATCGAGAACCACGACGAGATCGATCGCGCCGTCGCCGTCGAGGTCGCCCGCGCGAATGCCGAGCGGGCCCATTGAACCGTTGACAACGGGAATGCTGACCGACGGAGTGAATCGGCCATCGCCGATGTTGAGGAGAACCGAGATCGTGTTCGAATCTTCATTGGCGATCGCCAGATCAGGATCGCCGTCTCCGTCGAGATCCGCCGCGACCAGATCGACGGGGCGCTTCGGGCCTTGATCGGTCGCGCAGCCGGCGGCGAAGGCGCTGCACGCGGTGACGACGGGGGGAGCGACCGCGGGCGGAGCAATGGCGGAATTCGTGCACGCGATGCATGCAAGCAGCAAGTTACCCGCGGCGAACGGAATAAAGGCTCGCCATGCGGAATGTTCACGTCGGGCCGATGGTGACACTGATTTGCTCCGTGAACATGCCCGTTTGATCGTTCAACAACAAGATAACTTGATGGGTGTCTGCATCCGTTACGGCAATGTCAAGATCGCCGTCGTCGTCGAAATCGCCCGCAGTGACGCCGAACGGATCCGGCCCGGCGTCGTAGCGCGTTTGAGAGAAGGTGCGACCGTCGCCTGCGTTGCGTAGAACAACCACACCCGGCCCGTCGTTTCCGCGGCGATCCACAACAACCACGTCGACATCACCGTCTGCGTCCCAATCGCCCAGCGCGAGTTCACCGCCGGTGCGCGAGAGATCCGCAATGGTGATGGTTGTGAACAACCCCGCGCCGTCGTTGAGCAAGATATCAACACCGCCGGACGATCCGAATGACGCGTCGCGTGCGACGACCAAGTCCGAATCTCCGTCATTGTCGATATCGGCCGACCGAACGTGGCACGGGCGTGGGCCGGTGGCGATCGTTGTGGCGGTCTGAAATTGACCGGACGAGGTGTTCAACGCGACGGTGATTGACGTCGAATCGTCCGCGCAGTCGGCCATTACGATGTCGAGGTCGTCGTCACCATCCACGTCGACGAGCAGAGTTGACCCCTTCTCGAAAAACACGCCGGCCAGCGGGGATGCGAGCAGGAGCGGGTCTTCAAAGGTCGCGTCGCCGCGGTTCACAAGCACAGCCGTCTCACCGTCGAGCGTCGCTTCGCCAGCAACGAGGTCGAGGTCTCCGTCGGCATCGATATCGCCCAACGCGACCGACGATGGTTCGAACGAAACGCGCACCGCGGTTGCGATGTCGAACGATCCGTCACCGCGATTCAAGAGTACCGAAAGGCCGGTGGAGACGGTCGACACCGATGGGACGCTGGCATGCAGCACGACGAGATCGGCGTCACCGTCGGAATCCAAATCGCCGATCGCCAATGCGGCAGCGTCGGGGCCGACGTCGGCGTTTTGCCCTACTACAAACCGACCGTCGCCATCGCTGAGCAGGATCGACACGTTGTCGGAGACGGCGTTGGCTGTTGCGAGGTCGATGTCACCATCGTTGTCGAGATCGGCTGCGACGACATCGATCGGTCCGGGGAATTCGCCAAGCGCATCGCGCAGGAGTTGCTCGGCGTCTTGCCAGGCGACGTCCGCGGGGATCGTCGGAAACACCGCGTCTTCAATGATGCCACGCTCGAATTCGAGGTCCTCCAAAAACGTGGCCAAGTTGACGAATCGCATCAAGCCATCGAACGTGACGTGTTCCAGGCCGAGCAGGTGTCCCATCTCGTGGGCCGCCACGTTGCCGATGACGGTGCCGAGTTCCTGCACGCTCGGAGGCAGGGCGAAGCGATCCGGCATGAATGTGTTGGCGAAAACGAGTGCGTCGTCCGCCGGATTTCGATTCGACACGTCCGTTCCGGCGACGGTCACTCCGAACGTCTCTGCCGATGGATCTTGGAACGTCGCGCCGTCACCACCGATCAAAATGGTCGAGAATCGGCCGTCGGAAGGCGGCGCGTCTGGGCCGGTTTCGAGAATCTCCAAATCGAAACGCGCGAAGCGGCGGCGGAACGTTTCGACGACGGCGGTTTTGATTGCGTCGGTCATGCCATCGTAGATGGGATCGATGTCGGTCGCATCGAACGGCGGAATCTGGACGGTCACGCCGTTAGGCGTGGTCACCTGCCCGCCGTCGAAATCGAGAAGAACCGTCTGCCTTGGGCGCGCGGGCGGACCACTGCCGCGTTCGACCGTGATCCGCATTGTGTACGAACCGCTGGTGGCTGATCTGTTCGCAGTTCGGTTGATCGCGACCACGTAGTTGTTTGACGGATGTCGGATGACGTCGTCGACGAATGGATCGACCGAGGCGACGTCGCCGGTTGCGTCGTCGCTGGCGCGGAAGATGTTTCTGAACTCGTCCAAAATGATGACGGTTGCGTCCAGTTCCGAATCGATCGTATCAACATCGACGAGAATCCGATCACCGGCTGCCAGCGGTCCAATCGCGTAAAAATCCGGGTCCAAATCCCCGACGATCTCGCCCGTCACTTCGACGGTGCCCGAGTCGTTGAACTCAATCGGTTTCGCACGGGGAAAGGTGTTGTTTGACGGTGGTGGATCGATACAACCAGGCAGAAAGACGACGAGCAACGAAACGAACGACGCGCAATAACGGGAGGTATGTGTCAACATCATTGCCTTCACGAACGACGCCCGCAGCCTGATGATACGCCTCGTTAAGAGCGTATTAGCCCGGCACGCCACGAGCAAGAGCAATTCGATTCGCCAGCTCCACCGCCCGTGTTAACCCGCGTGCTTTGTTGATCGTCTCCTGATATTCCAGGTGCGGCACGGAGTCCGCGACGATTCCCGCGCCTGCCTGGATATACCCGGTGTCGCCGTCGACGACAATGGTGCGGATTGCGATGCACACGTCCATGTCGCCCAAGAAGCTGAGGTAGCCGATCGCTCCTGCGTAGATCCCGCGGCGGGTCGGCTCTAGTTCGTCGATGATCTCCATGGCTCGAATCTTGGGGGCTCCGGAGACCGTGCCGGCAGGGAACGCAGCTTCGAGCAGATCGAACGCGTCGCAGTCGTCGCGCAGCATGCCCTCCACATTGGACACCAAGTGCATCACTTTGGAGTATCGTTCCACGCCCAGCAAGTCCGTCACGCGGACGCTGCCGTTGCGGCAGACCCGACCGACGTCGTTGCGGGCGAGGTCCACCAGCATGACGTGTTCTGCCCGCTCTTTGTGGTCGGCCACCAATTCCGCGGCGAGTTCATCGTCGTGTTGCGGCGTATCGCCTCGGGGCCGGGTGCCCGCGAGCGGACGTGTCGACACGCGCCGCCCGGTCAGCTTGACCAGCACTTCCGGACTCGAGCCAAGTACGGACAAGCCGTCGAGGTTGAGGTAGTACATGTAGGGTGACGGGTTGGTGACACGCAGTGCTTTGTAAAGGTCGATTGGGGACGTCGTCATCGGGAACGAGAATCGTTGTGACAACACGACCTGAAACACGTCGCCGGCGCGGATGTAATCCTTGGCGGTCTCGACCGAACGTTCGAAATCCCCCTGGGTCATGTTGGCTGTCATGGCGACAGGCTCGCCGGTCGGGGCGTCATCAAGAGGGGGTTGAGGCGTGTCATCCGCCTCGTCGCAGGTCGCCAGAACGCCGGCGATTTCGTCGGCACGCTGTTCCTGGTCGACCGTTTGGTACAGCAGAATGTGGGCCACCTCGTTGAGGTGATCGAGGATGATGATCTCTTCGGGGAAGAGAAAAAAGCCGTCCGGGTGCCCCGTGTCGTCGGGGTTGTTGTCCGGCAGGTGCTCGAAGAAGCGCACGGTATCGTAACCGAAGTAGCCGACCGCGCCGCCGGGAAAGGTGGCGATGGGTGGCGCATCGGTGTGCGCGCCGACGAGCGAGCGCAAGCACTGGACCGGGTCGTCGTCGCATTCGATGTGCTCGTCGGCCGTCTCGATTTCTATCCGGCGGCCGCGACTTCGGAAAACGACTCGCGGCTTGCCACCCAAGAACGAATAACGCCCGCTACCGCCGTGCTGCTCCAGCGACTCGTACAAAAATGCGTAGCGTTCGTCGGCGTACAGCGCATCGAAGACCTGTAGCGGTACGACGCCCGCCAGAACGCGACGATGGTACGCTTGCAACCCCTCGAGCGCTCGCAGGTTCATGAGAGAACCCGGGCCGGACGGCGGACCGCCGGTGCGATCATGCGAAGGTCGGCCATCAGTTCTTCGAACATGGCGAACGTTAACGATTGAGGGCCGTCCGAAAGGGCGTTGGCCGGATCGGGGTGTACTTCAACGATGATGCCGTCCGCGCCTGCCGCGATGGCGGCGCGAGCCATCGGAATCACCAGTTCCCGACGACCGACGGCGTGACTGGGATCGACGATGACCGGTAGATGGGAGATGCGCTTTAGCTCCGGAACGATACTGATGTCGAGTGTGAATCTCGAGTAGTCACTGAACGCCCGAATGCCGCGTTCGCAAAGAACCACGTTGCGATTGCCCTCAGCCATGATGTACTCAGCCGCCAGCAGGAATTCCTTCAGTGTGGCGGACATGGACCGCTTGAGCAGGACCGGTCTTTGAGATTGGCCTGCCCGGCGGAGCAGTGAGTAGTTTTGCATGTTGCGGGCGCCGATCTGAATCATGTCCACGGCCGCTTCCACATTTGCGAAACTGTCGGTGTCGATCACTTCGGAGACGACCGGCAGGTTGGACCGCTCGCGGGCAGTCTCAAGGATTCGCAACCCCTCGACGCCCAGACCTTGGAACGTGTAGGGCGAGGTGCGAGGTTTGTACGCTCCGCCGCGAAGCATCTGGGCACCTGCCGTCGCCAGCACTTCGGCGGTACCGATGGTCTGGTCGGCCGACTCGACCGAGCACGGTCCGGCGATCACCACGATGTCCGGTCCGCCGATTTCGACGTCGCCGATCGTGACCACTGAGTCCTCCGGCTGCATCTCGCGACCGGTTAGTTTGAACGGCTTGGTGACCTGAATGACCTCGACCACACCGGGCAATACCGAGAGCCGGTTCGGATCGACCGGACCGAGGTTGCCGGTGATGCCGATGGCCACTCGTAGTTTTCCGGGTATCGGATGTGGCGACAGCCCCATCGTCCGGACGGCGTCGCAGACTTGCTCGACCTCCCACTCACTTGCCTCGGACTTCATTACAATCAACATGACTCCTGCTCCTTCTTTCGAATGGTCGCCCCTTTGAATTGCCGCGTAAGTGCGGCTAGGTCCTCGTCGCGTCGCAACGCTTCGATGAACCGGCTGCCCACGACAACGCCGTCCGCGATCCCTGCGAGGGAGCGAACGTGCTCGGGCGTGGAAATTCCAAAACCGACGGCGACAGGCTTGTCGGTCATTTTCTTCAGGCTCGTGATGGCCGCGTGAAGCTCTTGCGGCAAAGTCGTACGCACGCCGGTGATGCCCGTCAGGCTGACGTAATAGACGAAGC
>CAYQFV010000118.1:0-13358 GCA_964416845.1 uncultured Phycisphaeraceae bacterium
GGGGGGGGGGGGGGGGGCCCCATCCCTCATGCCTACGGCTACGCGATTTGGAGATGCGAACGACCAGCAATCGAGATGGTCGCGTCCGATGACGATGGGGGCGGAGACCTCGCCCCGGACGACCAGGTCGTTGAAGATCAATCCCATCTTGTCGCGCTCTCCATAACCCAACCAGCAAATCCTCGCCGGCAAGCCTTGGAAGGCGATGCGCTCCGATGCGAGACGGATCCAGCGGCAGAGATGTTCGTTTTCGGGAAACGTTTCGAGCACCGCCTGATCGGTGCGGGCGATATCCTTTGGGTCGCCGGAGAGGGCTGCCCATCGAAACGGCCCTTGCCCCTCGCAGAATAGCGGACGGATGTATTCCGGTACGAATCCTTTGATGTCGAAAGCGTTGTCGACCCCCACCTGAATTGCCTGGCCGCGTATGTTGTTGCCGTAGTCAAATGTTACCGCACCGCGTTCCTGAAGGGTCAACATGGCGGTCACGTGCTCGCCCATGGTTCGCATTGACTCGCGAATGTAGCGATCGGGATCACGCTCGCGGAGGGCGACCGCGTCTTGGAACGACATTGTGTTCGGGACGTAGCCGATCAGTGCGTCATGGGCCGACGTCTGATCGGTGAGCACGTCGGGGACTACGTTGCGGCGGATCAGTTCGGGCAGCACGTCGGCTGCATTGGCGACCAGTCCGACGGACAGTGCTTCGCCGTTCGACTTGGCTGCGTTGCACCATTCGAGGGCTTGGTCGAGGCTTTCGGTCGCCTTGTCGCAGTAGCGTGTTGCGAGTCGGCGTTCGACGCGCGACGGGTCGATCTCGATCGCCAGGCAGACGCCTTCGTTCATCGTTGCTGCCAGCGGCTGTGCACCACCCATGCCGCCCAGGCCGGCTGTTACAACGAGTCGCCCCTTGAGCGAGCCGCCGAATCGCTGCCGGGCGCAGGCGCCGAATGTCTCATACGTGCCCTGCAAGATGCCCTGCGTGCCGATGTAGATCCAACTGCCCGCAGTCATCTGGCCGAACATTGTCAGGCCCTTCGCTTCAAGCCGGCGAAACTCGTCCCAGTTCGCCCAGTGCGGCACGAGTAGTGAGTTGGCGATCAACACGCGCGGAGCGTCGGTGTGGGTTTTGACAATGCCCACTGCTCGGCCTGACTGCACGAGGAGGGTTTCGTCGTTTTCCAATTCTCGAAGCGCAGCCACAATGCGATCGAAGTCCGGCCAAGACCGGGCAGCCTTGCCGCTTCCGCCATAGATGACCAGTTCGTCGGGGTTTTCCGCCACGTCGGGATCGAGGTTGTTCATCAACATGCGCATGGCAGCCTCGCTCTGCCATGACTTGCACGTGATATTCTTTCCACGCGGTGCGCGGACGGTACGAACGCCGGAGATGTTTGTTGTCGTGGAGGTCATTTCAAGGGTCCTGTTTGTTGTTCAACGGCTTTGACAACGCGTTGCGATCGTAGCAGCGCGAGAGACGTTTGGATGTCCTTTCCGAAGAGGCGATCTTGTTCGGCGTGACCGATTTCGCTTCGGATGATGTCCAGGGCGATCCTCGGGCCGACGCCGGCGTTGAGCGGTTTGCGATAATCGAGCGCTTGGGCTGCACACATCTGTTCAATGGCGAGGACGGTTTCAACGTTGCCGATGACGCGCCAGGCTTTGGTCGCGGAGATCGCGCCCATGCTGACGTGGTCCTCCTGACCCAACGACGTCGAAATCGAATCGACCGAGGCGGGCGACGCGAGGATCTTGTTCTCGCTGACCAGGGCTGCGGCGGTGTATTGCGGCAGCATGAACCCGCTGTTGACGCCGGTGTCTCGCATCAACAAAGCGGGCAAGCCCTCCTGACCGCTTAGCAGTAAGTAAACCCGCCGCTCTGCGATGCCGGCGAACTCCGCCAAAGCGATGGCGAGGTAATCGAGCGAGAGCGCCAGCGATTGGCCGTGGAAGTTGCCGCCGCTGATCGCGCTTCCATCCGCAAAGATGACCGGGTTGTCGGTGACCGAGTTGATCTCGGTCTCAACGATTCCGATGGCGTGGCGGATGGCGTCTCGACTCGCACCGTGGACCTGCGGAACGCACCGGATGGAATACGGATCTTGAACGCGATCGCACTTGGCATGGGACTGCATGACCTCGCTGTCGCGAAGAAGCCGGCGGAAGTTTTCGGCGGTCTCCGTCGCGCCGGCATGCGGGCGAAGCTTGTGAAGTTTGTCGTCGAATGGTTTGACGCTGCCGCACAGGGCTTCGAGCGTCATGGAAGCGATCGTGTCAGCATGTTTCGCCAAACGAACCGCCCGAACGAGGATGGCAGCCGCGTACGCACTCATGAACTGCGTTCCGTTGATGAGCGCCAATCCTTCCTTGGCGCCCAAACGAACCGGGGCGATGTCATGCTCGGCAAATGCGTCAGCCGCCGGACGCTCGATGCCGTCGCACCGAACCGTTCCGTCGCCGATGATCGGAAGCACCATGTGGGCGAGCGGCGCAAGGTCGCCGGAAGCCCCCAGCGAACCTTGCTCCGGGATGATGGGAAGCACGTCGTGATTCAACATGCTTAGCAGGCATTCAACGGTCTGGCGACGAATCCCGCTGTAGCCCAGCCCCAGCGCGTGGACTTTGAAGAGGATCATCCATCGCACGATTTCATCGGGCACCAAGGGTCCGACGCCCACCGCGTGGGATCGCACCAGGTTTTCCTGAAGCGTTTCAAGCTGATCGCGATCGATGCGCTTTCGGCAGAGTGATCCAAAGCCAGTGTTCACGCCGTAGACCGACTCTTCGCCCGATGCGATCCGCTCGACGATTTCACGGCAGGCTACGATGCGTCGCCAAACGCTGTCGGCGACATCGACGCTGATCCGCTTGCCGTAAACCTTGTCGAGCTGCGCGAGGCTCAGCGGCTGATCGTCAAGCGTGACCCGAGCGCGTCCGTCGCCATCCGATGACGTGTTCATCGATTCCATAGAACGGATTATACGCTGCCACACCTCGCGTCGCCAAAAACCAAATTCACGCCCACCAGCCGCCGCCGATCGCCGCCGGAGATGCGTCAGCCGGACTCCGGTGCGAATCAGATTCCCAGGAACGGTCCTTGGCCCACGCTTGGCGGCACCAAGAATGGGGCGTACCGCGCAGACGAACCGGAAAGGGCTGGACGCGGTAGCGTGGCGGTCAAGCACGCCGCGGGGATTGCTGGTTGCTCGGGGTTGGAGCAGTGCGGTCACCAAGCGCGTGGCGGTTTGTTGCGACCGTATGCTGCCGGGCGATTGGCAGCCTCGTGGGTAATGCTACAATCATTCTGGTAGGAGTCTCGTAGCGAGGAGCGTTTGTGTGCGAAGATTGATTGCGATCGTTGTGGCTGGTGCGTCCCTGTCGGCGTTTGCTCAGGATCACAACAGCGACCATGCCCGCGTTCCTCGGGTGAAGTCTGTGACGCCGCCGGTCGGGGCCGACGATGTCGACCCCGGACTTGACGAGATTCGTGTGACGTTCGACATGTCGATGAGTCGCGACGGTTATTCGTTCGTCGGCGGCGGGCCGCATTTTCCCGGCGGGGCTGGTGCTCCTTATTGGGTCGACGCCTATACGTGCGCCCTGCCGGTGAAGCTTCGGCCTAACTGGGAGTATCGTTTCGGTATCAACAGTCCGCGGTTCAAAAACTTCCGCAGTGTCTGGCTCGTGCCTGCCGAGCCTTTCGAATGTCGATTCAAAACGGCTGGACTGGGCAGTGAGCGTCTGGAGCCTGCAAAGCAGCATGCACTGAATATTCAGTCGCTCGATGCCCTGATCGATGCTTTACGCGGCAAGTATTCGTATTTCGATCTTCGTAGCGTACGGTGGGAGCAGCTTTTTGCGAAGCATCGGGCGGACATTGTGGCTGCAGAGACTACGCAGGACTGGGTTCACCGGGTTGCAAAGATGCTCGCGGTTGTCAATGACATACATATGGCACTTAGCTTTGATGGCCAAGTGGTGCCCACGGCCGCTCTTCGATCGCCACTCAATTTTGATTGGCGTAGCGTTCGGGCGATCATTCCGAGTGTCACGAGGTTGAACAAGTCCGTGGCGGCTGGCGTGACGAACGATGGCATGGGTTACGTTCTGATTAGGACGTGGTCGGCGGATGCGGCTAGCGATATTCGGGCGGTGAGCGGGTGGCTTGAATCGCACCGCAGCGTTCCGGGGCTGGTGATCGACGTTCGCCCCAACGGCGGCGGGAGCGAAATGCTTGCGAGGAGTGTTGCCGCGTGGTTCGTGGATGAACAACGGGTGTATGCCAAGCACACGTATCGCCGCGGGCCCGGGCCGAACGATTTTACTCCCGTCCGCGAGCGGGCCATCACGCCCAACGATGCTCCTGACCGTTACCATGGGCCTGTGGCGGTTTTGATGGGGCGTCACAACGTTAGCAGTTGCGAAGCGTTTCTGCTGATGATGAGGCAGGCGAAGCGGGCGGTGTTGATCGGTGAGACGTCGTACGGCAGTTCCGGGAACCCGCAAGCGGTCTTCCTGCCGAACGGGGTGAAGGCCATGCTTCCGAGTTGGAAGGCGATGACGGCGGATGGGCGCTGCTTTGAAGAGGTCGGTATCAAGCCGGACATTGAGGTCGCCTGCGACGGGGTCGATTTCGCGCACAGCGATCCGGTCTTGACGCGCGCGCTACAGTGGCTGCGCAGCGAGGCACGTCGCTAGGGCCGTTTGCGTGGAGGCGGGGCTTTGGAGCGTGACAGGTCCCGATGCCCATTCGACGGTTCACACCGGCGCGCACGGTCATCGTCGTGCGACCGACTGCGTGAGGGATCGGCGCGTGCTTCCGGCGGCTGAATTGAAAGGCGTCGTGTTAGTTGAAAATCCCGAAGACCGACAGGAATTGACTTAGAATGCTCAGAAGGAACTGGATGATTGATTGCAACATAAGAACGGTCCTCCGTTTGAATGAACGACAACGACCGGCTCGCAGCCGCGCCGACTGCGAATGGACCGGAGATACGATATGAAGCGTGACCGGCCCGCACGCTGATTGCCGATCCCACGATTCAACGACGGGCGTGATGGTAGCGGCGAGCGATGGGGTTGGCTAGCTCTGATTGGAAGAATCTGGCATCGACGCGGGTTGAAATCTGAACGTTCTCTCGCGTCGGCATGATCCACGTCTATGTTCCTCTTGGCATTCCCTACCTCGCGTTGACACGGTTTTGCGCGATCGGGTAGCATCGCAACGTAGACCGGGAGCGCAGCGTCGATGGACGCTTTTTCAAGCACTTGATAATGGCGGCCATTAGGATCGTTGTAGCGTCGTTGAGGACGAGCATGTTTGGGCGGTCATCACCTATCGGCGAAGTTTGAATATCGACGGCTGGCCAGAACCAACGGAGTGTGGGCGATGATGCACCGTGAGGACCGGGGGGTTGACCTGCGCACGCTCCCAACCGCTGACAAGGACGGGGCGGCTGCTGCAAGTATCGTCGCATCGGTGCTCGTCAGTCAGCCGATGGACGCGCTACGCACGTTGTTCGATCGTACGGGCTTGCGGGTCGAATCGAAGCCGATCGTGTACAAGCATCTTTCTGATTCTCTGGTACGTTTGATGTTCCCGGTGACTGGCGGTCCTATTGCGGACGGCGCGGTTGTGGCTGTCGTCTGCCTGTTCGACCGTCACGCGGATCGAACACTGTACGCACATCCGATGCACGCCGGTCCCGGGGTCAACCCTCTGGTGCGACATCCCGACGGACCGATGGCTGCGCCGAAGTCACAGTCCGGTGCCGATGGCGTGCGAGGCAGCCGGCGTATCATCGAGCACAAACAAGCCCTTTGGGACCGTTTCGTACGTGAATGTCCGGTTCTGGGCGAGGAGGAATCCAGTCGGCGATGGCGTGACGGATACTATTGGTCATTGAAGCGTCTTTACTTCTGCTCGGGGTGCACTCAGTGCAAGTGGGGCAGTCCGTTTTTTGACGGGCCCGATCCGTTGCTACCACGCAAGGCGATCGTTGCGACGCGTGTGACGTCAGCCCCGTCGCTCGGCGAATTGCATGCTGCTATTGTGGCGGACATTCTCTCTGGTGATGCCTGGTGTGTCGAGTCAGCGTATGTGCAACGGGGCGGGTTTGCCATTATTGATGTTCCGAATTTAGTCAAGGAACTGGACAGTGAGTTCGTCGAAGTTGTTTTCCCGACCAATGCACTGTTGTTGCAGGCTGGAGTACTTGTTGCAGTGGCATTCGTATACCACCGTCCGTCGCAAAGCGTGGTATTTTCGCACTGCCTTTGCGCGGGGCCCGAAGTGGAGATCCAATTCCTGAAGGGCGATGTGGCCTTCGGTCTGCCGCGTCCTCAACTTGGAACGGCTGGTGAAGTTGCGATGTCGACGTATCGATCGTGGCGTCACGGCGCGTGGTCTCGATTCTGGATGAACGATCTCGACAGTGGAATCGCAGTTGCGAGTAAAATGTGGCTGGCGGAGTTCTGGAGTGCGTTGGAAGAGTTGTTCGGCGGCAACGAGATTCCGGAAGCGGAGAAAGATATACGATCATTGCCTGTCATGGACGTGTCGAACGCGACGGATGCCGGTGGCGAGACGGTACTCCCGCCGTGGGCGATCGAAAACATTGGCGGGCGATGCTTCGCGGGCCATGCGACGGACAGTGATCCCGGGGAGCTTCGTGCCATTGACGTATCGGCCCTCATGGTGAACCTGGGACGTCGTTGCAATCAGGCGTGCCACCACTGCCACGTCGAGGCAGGACCGGATCGGACTGAAGAAATGACGCGTGAGACTGCGGATTATGTGCTTCGGGCCTTGCGTCGGTGTGCCATTGAGACGCTTGATATCACTGGCGGGGCTCCGGAGATGAATCCTCATTTTCGGTACCTTGCAAGCGAAGCTTCTCGGTTCGGTTGCCGGGTGATTGATCGGTGCAACCTTACGATCTTTTTCGAGCCGGGCTACGAGGACTTGCCCGAATTTCTGGCGGAACACCGCATTCAGATTACGGCTTCACTGCCGTCTGAACATGCGGAGATCGTTGATCGCCAACGTGGAACCGGCAGCTTCGCCAAGAGTATTTCCGCTCTGCGGAGGCTTAATGAGTTGGGATATGGTCGACCGAATTCCGGGTTAACGCTGAATCTGGTGTCCAATCCGTCGGGGACCGATCTCGGTGGTCCTCAGGACGCATTGGAACGGAGATTCAAGGGCGAGCTGTATGATCTGCACGGGATCGTGTTCGACCGGCTCTTCGTTATGAACAACATGCCGGTCAACCGCTTTGACCAATTCCTGAGGCACGAAGGACAGTGGTCGCAATACATGGGTCGTCTGGTGGGTGCGTTCAACCCCAATACTGTGGACGGTTTGATGTGTCGGCGTACGGTCTCAGTGGCGTTCGACGGCCGCCTCTACGATTGCGATTTCAACCAGATGATGGATATTCCTCTCCGTCATGGCCTGCCTGCCCACATCCGCGATCTGGACGCTGGTGTATTGCGATCTCGCCCGATCCACACGTCAGCCCATTGCTTCGGATGCACCGCCGGGGCGGGTTCGTCTTGCAACGGTGCCCTCGTAGCAACTTCTTATGATAGGCGAGCGAACGGTAACGGGAACCGCCCTGCGACAACCTTGACGGTGCGCGAGGCGGCTGACTGATTGATGGGTGATTCAACTCTCTCCCGGCGGGCGAAAGAGTGTTTCCGGAATTTTTTCGCGGATTTGAATTGCCTGGTCACAAAGTTGGCCGACATTACTAGTGATGTCCCGCACGCTACCCCAGCCAGTTGACCGCCGATGCCCGAAGCGAGGGTTTGGGCAATTGTATGGCAACGGACGTTTCGGCAGGCGGTGTCTCGTGCTCAGCGCAATGGCAGCCACGATTTGCCTCGCGTCGGCCTGTCAACCGGAACCGGCGCCGGGTCGAGTTCGTCTCGCCAGGCAGAGCGCTGCCGCGACGATTCCGTGCACGTTTGAGGCCGACGACGGGTACGTTTTTGACGCGATCATCGCCCGCCCGCCGCCCAGGCTCGCCAATGGTTACGGTGTGCTGCTCATCGGCGGCGGATTCGGCAACGATCTCGATTGGACTGTCCCCCCCGGTTACGCCATCAACGGCCAATCACATCGTGAGGCGGTGATGTTGACATCTGCGCTCGTCGAGGCGGGCTTCACGGTGATGCGGTGGAGCACCATCCGCCACGGCGACCCGCTCGCCAGTGATTGGCCACGCCAGGCGACGACTTATCCCTTCCCCGTTGCGTTGTCGCACGCGCGATCTGCGTTGGCGCGTTTCCGTCGGGAGCAGCTTGTGGCTGACGATCGTTACATTTTGCTGGGGCAAGACCTCGGGGCGTGGCGAGCGTGCGGGCTGGCTGACGGCGATCGGGGTGTTGTGGGCCTCGTTCTCTTGTCGGGGTCGCGTTTGGCGCGTACGGGACCGAATGACGGAGACGGCGTAGAGGTCAAGCAACGAGCGAGCGATCTGCGTTCCGCCATGGATACCGACGGCGACGGTCGATTGGATACGGTCGAGTTTCGTACGTGGCAACGGGTCAACGAATCGAAGCCGCTCGCGCAGCAGTCGTTCGGGCGTCTTGATTTTGATGGTGACCGCTTGCTGGCGAATTGGGAGCTTGCGGCCGCGCTTGCCATGATTCAAAGAACGACCATGCACATCCCCGACGATTGCCCCACGGATCGGTATGGTCTCGCCTGGGCTGAGGACGTGATCGTCCAACGCGACATCGCGGCGCTGGTGCTCTACGGATCGTTGGACGACGCTCAGGCGCTTTACGGGCCTATTCTCAAGGAGCGGGCGCGGCGGTCCGGTTTGGGCAACGTGCAGATTCAGGTTTTTTCCAAGCTGGGACACAATCTCGGTCGCCAGGCAGGCTACAAGCTTGGGCCCATCAGCGACGACGTCGTCGATACCATCACGCGATGGCTGGAAAAACAGTTCTGCGTTGACGGTGGTGACACACCCTGTCAGCCGGATGCCGCCAGGCGCGTGTTCCGATAATTCCACTCGCCGCGCCGGACCGGTGCGGTCGCTTCCAGATTCTGATGACGGTTCTTTGCGCCCCGGGCGACGACACACACAACGGGGTTGCCCGATGGCGTATTGGACCTGAACGCCCGAGAGGTCGATAGCTAGATGGCAGGGCTTGGCGTGCGCCTTTTCGGGCGTCGCGCTGACGACTCTGTCAATGTTGATGGGTCGCAATGCTTGCGATCGTCATGTTGGTGGATGAAGACGGCAACGTTATCGAACGGTCCCGCCGCCGGAATGTGTGCGGTGCGCGAGCGACCCAACATCGCGGGAGTTATGAAATGTCCGGTCGATCGGTCCTGTTGACGTTGTTGTTGGCGGTGGCGATTTTCTGCATGGGCGTGTCGTCGGCGGAGGGCGTGGACAAGTTTGTCACCGCCAACGCCAACATCTCGACGCTCGTCACAGCCAACGACACCGTGCTCATCTGGACGGGCAACTTCACCGTCACCGTCGACGCGACCACCGCCTTTACCGTCGCCGGCGTGAATGCCGGAGGATTCACTGCGACCATTGATTTCACCGCGAACGACCGCAAGGTTCTGCTCGGCAATACCGCGGGCAACGTCGTCTTCCAGACCGGCGGCGGGGAGATTCGTGCGATTGGCGCGGGCACGGGCGCTCAGAGTGCCGGCTTTCTCATTCCCGCCAACACCAGCGGCGAGACTGTGGAGATCCAGGCGGTCATCGACGACTCCGACAACGCCAATCACTGGATCATCGGGAACAACACCTTGCTCTTGAACGGTTCGCCAGCCCAGGTGGGCACGGTTACGGTGGGGCTCGACGGCGGGATCGCCAAGATCGACGTCGACCAGACCACCACGATCAAGACCATCACCCCCACCGGCGACTTCACGCTCGATGTGGCTGTCAATCGCACGGTCACTGTCACCAACCAACTCAACATCGGCGCCAACACGATGACGCTTATCGGGGGAGGCGCGACGTCGAACGTGACCGCCACGGCGGGCATCATGCTGGACAACGCGTCCTCGGTCCTCTCGCTCACCGGGTCAGCCACCATCAACAATCTCGACACCGCGGCGAGCACGACCATCCTCCTCGCCGACGGGGCTTCGCTGACCCTTACCGACGCGATCCCGGTCGGCGCGAACACCCTCACCATCACCGGAACCACTGGCAGCGCTGCCGAAACCATCACCGCGACCGGCGGGTTCACACTCGACAATGCTCTGTCACAACTCAAGGTCAACGGTGATTCGGCCAACCCGATCGTGATTTCCAAAGTGGCCATCACCGGTGCGGATTTGACCACGGGCAAGATCGACATCGACGAAAGCGCGACGATCACGACGCTTACCGTCTCGCAGAACGCGACGATCGATGTTGCTTCCGGCAAGACGCTGTCCGGACAGACGACCCTCAACGCAGCCAAAACACTCATTCTCAACAACAAGGGCACGCTGGCGACGCTGTCTGCCACGACGGCGGCTGGTACGATTCAGGTGACCGATCAAGCCATCGTCACCACCTTGACCAACAGTGTGTCGGGAACAACCGTCGACATCAACGAGTCCGCCACCATCTCCACGTTCACGATGTCTGAAAACGCCACGATCGACGTTCTGATCGGAAAGACGCTGACGACCGTCGTCACAGTGCCCGCCGGCAAAATCCTCACGTCGAACAATGCGGGGACGATTTCCACCGTCACACTCAACGGGCTACTCGCCGAACTCAACATGACGGTTTCCACCGGTACCGTTACGTTGCTGAACGTCAACGTCGACGGCGGCGTTCTCGATGTGGACTTCAACTGCACCATCACCGAGTGCGTGATGGCCAGCGGGGCGGGCGACCTGACGGTCGAAAACGCGTCGTTTGCGATCACGTCCTCCAAGGGGTTCAAGATCAACAACAACACCCTGAAGTTCACGCAGTCGAACGGGTCGACCAGCCTTGCTATTCTGGGTGAAAGCGGCGGAACGGTTGATATCGACGCGACCACCACCATCACCGCCTTGACAGTGTCCGCGAGCGGTACGGTGGACGTTGCAACCTCGAAGACGCTTTCGGGGATCGCGACCGTCTCCGGCAGCGCGACGCTGACCAAGAGCGGGTCAGGTTTGATGTCCACCGTCGATCTGAACGGCCCGAGCGCCAAACTCACCGTGTCCACCGCCAGCACCGTTACGAACGTGAACGTGCGGGCCAACGGGGGCATTCTGGACATCAACGAGATCACCGCCATCACGCTCGTCAACATGGTGTCAGGCAGCGGCGACTTGACCATCGATGTGGCCGCCGGAAAAACACTGACCACCTCGACGGACGTGAACAACAACCGCCTGACGCTGGCCGGAACGGGTGTCCCGGGCGGCATCGTCTTGGATACAGCCGGCGGCGTGCTCGACGTCGACGCCGACAGCTCACCGACCACCGTCCTGGTGTCAGCGGACACAACGTTTGACGTCGCTTCGTCGAAGACGCTCACCGCCACCGTCAGCATCGGCCTGAAAACGCTCACGCTGGCGGGTTCGGGCACGCTTTCACGCGTCGACGCGATCGGGGGCATGATCACCGCAAACGCCAACGCAACCATCACCGATCTGCGACTCGCACTGCCCACCAGCGGCAGTTTCACGCTTGGCGGCAGCGGGTCGGTGACCATCGGCTCGATGTCCAACAGCACCATTTCCTCGTCCGCTACGATCACCAAGAACGGAACGGGCGTTGTTACCATCAGCGGCGGTGTTAGCAATGTGTTCGCCAAGGGCGCGGGGATCAAGCTGAACGTCGACGCCGGCGGGCTGATCGTCGGTTCGCCCGGCAGTAGCGATGACATCACGTTCGACGACGACGGCGACGAATTGATCCTAGCAGCCGGGGCGACGCTGACCACCTACGGCAGCTTCACCGCAGCAGCAGCGGGCGCGAACATCAACCTCGACGCACTGCCCGGATCGGTCGTCAACCTCAGTTCCAATTCCGGCGTCGAGACGATCTCCGCGACCGCCGACAACGATTTTCGCCTCCTCGGAACGGTCAACATCGACGGCGACAACGGCGACTACACACTCGCCGGAGCGTTCACGTTTCAATTCGCCGACGTCAATGTCAATTCCAGCGGCTCGTTCATCGACCGCACGCCGTCAGCGCGAATTCTCTTCGTACCCGGATCGCGATTCGACCTCAGCGGCAGCGCCACGCTCACCATCGACGGTCAGGACGTGGCGACGCCCATCACCCTGGGAACGACCGACGGCAGCGGGGCGTTCACCCTCGACCGCGGCAACTCCAACAACGTGATCATCAAGAACGTCAACGTTTCAAACGCTACGTATACCAGTTCGACGGGCGACGCTGCCATTGACGACCTTGACCTGTCCGGCGTTGTCGACGGCGGCGGCACGGTCAATTGGTTCGCCGCAGCCGAAGTACCCGACAACACGAACAACAACGGCAATGACAATGTCAATGACAACGCGAACGACAATTCCGGCAATGACGGGTCCGGTGGCAACGACAATGGCAACAATGATCCGATCATGACCGAAATGACCACCGCCACCGTCGACGATGCCGGGTCAGCCACAGCAACGGCTGTCTCCGGGCAAAACGGTACATCCGCCCAAGTGGATGTGTCGAACGCGACGGCAGGTTCGGTGATCGTCACCATCGCCGACGGAAACCTCCGCGATGATTTCGTCGGCATTGAGAACGAGACTGCACTGCCCGTCACGATGCGGGTCGAAAACAACCTGTCCGGTGAATTTGTCGTCGTAGTCCAACTCTGCTACACCGCAGACCTGCTGACGCAATCCGGCATCGCGGAGGAGGATCTTGTTCTCTATACCTTCACCGAGCCCGACGGTCCGTGGGTGCTGGCCGGTTCGCCCGATCAATACCTCGCCGACATGACCCCGACCGACGTCGTGGGCGACCACGGATTCGATTCACAAACACAGTGCGTCTGGGCGGTCCGCGATCAGCTTTCGGATTTCGCAGCAGGCGTCAAGCCCGCCGGGCTACAGGTCAACGACGGCGGCAACACCGGAACACCCCCGCCAGCCCCACCCCGCCTTTGCGGCATCTTTGGAATGATCTCCACGACCATGATGATGATAGGCCTGGTCGGCCTGGGACTCGCCGGAAAACGTCCCCGCCATTGATCGATCAGTAGGTCGGGCTCTGCCTGACGCTTTCCTGCCTCGCATCGCACTGCCCGTGCACAGATCAAGCGCAGCCATGTTCTGCCGTTTCAAATAAGGTCCGTCGACATCTGGGTGCCATGCCCAAGCCGAAGGCGCGGGCATGCCTCCTCGTGTTGATCGCATGGCCGCG
>CAYQFV010000119.1:0-13096 GCA_964416845.1 uncultured Phycisphaeraceae bacterium
CTCCCTGTTCCTTCGCGGCAAGCGCGAGCTTCGCCCCGCCTTGGCCGTCAGGCTCGTCGAGGGGCTGGAGCGGGCCTTCGTCCGCAGGGGGTCGCGGCTGGACACGGCCTTCTTCGCGGACGCCGCCGGAAGATGAACCCGACATCCGCCGCGCGGCCAACCGCCGCCGGAGCGAGCCGCATCTCCGAAAACCGACCACCAAGTGGATGGATTTCCACCACCGAACCTGCCAAACACGGGCGGCATCGCATCCTGCTACATGCCGAAAGCCGGGGAGCCGACGCCCCCGGAAGGCGGCTCCGGCGCGCCTTTCCGCCGCCGCACGGCACGGGTTGAACGCGATTCATGCGCGATTCGCAAGCCCGGACGCCTGCCCCGCCCCGGCTGGATGTGGGGGAGGCGTTCTGGGGAGTTATTTGGGGAGTCATTTTTAGCACACGAAAGGCTTTGAAAGGGTCAGTGTGGGTTGAACCGCCGCCCCGGGGCGGGCGGGGCGGTTCGCCGTAAAGCCTTTGTTTTCAAGGCTTTACGGCAAAAGAAAGGATTGGGCGATGCGGGACTTGAACCCACGACCTCCTGCGTGTCGAGCATGAACTCTTACTCGAATATCCGCTTCCTTGCGTCAAGAACCGCGATTTCGGGCGCGAAAACGCGGGCGCTTCAAAACGCCGTGGTCACGCCGTGCTGGCGCGACGGTAGTCTTGCGTTGTTGCTCGGGGGGAGCAGCACTGAGTGGACACCGTGGCGCTGAAGGCCGCCCGACGAATCCCCCCCAATCATTTGAAGCACCGCCTAAGCATGTCATGCCGAGCCGCATGGGTACGAATGAGTAAGCTCCTTACTGACAACACCTGCAGAATAAATCGGAGCACGTGCTTGCGGTTTGACGCCAATGGGCTAAACTGCAAGCAGCGCAGTATGCGAGCATGCAAGGATCGCGCACAACTCACCTTTTGGGGTATCATCTCATGCCTCAGCAAGAAAAAAACAACGGAAAAAACCTGGGATTGTGGACGGTGATGATTGCTTCGATCGTCGCCATGGCCCTGCCGGCAGCGGTCGCGTCGGCCGTCCCACCCAACGACGGCGGCATCTACCGGCTGGGCCCCGAAAGCATGTACCAACATGGCTGTTTCGATCCATGTATGTGTCCTCTTCAAACTCAGGCAGGCGTCTACGGCGCTTTCAAGCTTGTACCTCTGGGCACGGCCTCCGGCTACGCAGAGTTTGCCGTTCAGGATGTTAACTGGTCCGTACCCATCACCAATTCGACCGTCAATCTGCGCATCATCGGCCAGGGCAAATACACCATCGGCTCACCCGACCCGACCACCGTCGTGAAACACCGCATGGAGCTCGACCTCAAGGTCGGTGACGAGCCCGTTCAGCACTTCGACAGCGGTTGGCTTCCGCTCGAGAATTTCGGCGACACCCGCATTCGCATCACCGTCAGCATGAACAACATGGAATGCTTCGACACCGTCCTGACCATCGAGGCGGACATCGTGCCGCCCAACGAAATCGTTCCCTACATGCTCATCGACAGCGCCACGTTCCAACGCGGCTGCTGGGACCCCTGCGATTGTCCGCTCGGATCGGAAGTGCCCATGGCCGGCTCGTTTGCACTCGTGCAGGTGTACAGTGCGCCGCTTTTTCTGACTGAGTTCGCCGTCGTCAACATCGATTGGCGCGTCCGCGACACCTCGGTCGCCAACTCCATCCCGATTCGCGGCATCGGCGTCTACCAGATCATCGGCGACTTCGTTGCGCAGCACCGTTTGGCCTTGGACCTGACCGTCGGCAACGAACCGCGCGCCCACTTCGACAGCGGTGTGCTCTTCGGCGGTTCGTTCCCGCGCATCGACGCCGTCGTTTCACAGAATGGAATGGTCTGCCTTGACACCGTTCTTCACGTGATTGGGGACCCCGTCAGCAACACTTGCGGCGGCATTGCAGGCCTGCCCTGCGGCGGGGGCGAGTTCTGCAAGACCCCCACCGGTCACTGCTACCCCGACGCCACGGGTGTCTGCACGCCCATCCCCAACGGCTGTCCTACCATCTGGAACCCCGTCTGCGGGTGCGACGGCGTCACCTACGGGAACGAATGTGAGGCGGAAATGGCCGCCGTCTCCATCGCCCATTACGGTGAATGCGCCCCCTTCTGCGGGACCGACGCCGATTGCCCCGCAGCCAATCAATTCTGCAAGTTTCCCGAGGGGAATTGCGGGGTCGCCGCCCTGCCCGGACGGTGCACCACGATTCCAAACGCCTGCCCCGACGTATGGGATCCCGTTTGCGGCTGTGACGGCGTGACATACGGCAACGAATGTGAAGCCAACATGGCCCGTGTCTCGATCGCCCTCCGCGGCCCCTGCGAGCACCCATGCAGCGAAGTCCAAGGCCTTCCGCCATGCGCGAGCGCCTTGTTCTGTCTTTACCCCGAGGGCACCTGCGATAACGGCATCGACACCGGCATCTGTGCAGCCATTCCAGGCATATGTCCCGGTGTCTGGGCCCCGGTTTGCGGATGCGACGGCGTGACCTACGGAAACGAGTGTGAAGCCCACGCAGCCGGCGTCTCCGTCCGCAGTCGCAGCGAATGCCCTCGCTCCTGCGGCAACAGCGCGACGGATCCGCCGTGCGCGCTCGGTGAGTTTTGCAAGTTCCCCACCGGCACTTGCAACGACCCCAACGCCAGCGGCGTTTGTACCGAGATTCCCACCGGCGGATGCCCCGAGAATTACTCCCCCGTCTGCGGGTGCGACGGCATTACCTACGGCAATAAGTGTGAAGCCGACGCAGCCGCCGTTTCGATCGACTACCTCGGTGAATGTTCCGGTACCGTTTGCAGCGCCACGCGCCAGATCCTGCCGTCCGTCGTTGCCTACTGTCACCACGGCCCGCTAACCATTCGGATAGCAGTGACTCCACCTTCCGGCACCACCATCGTGGCCCTGGAAGACAGCCCGCCCGCCGGCTGGGGCGTCACCGACATCAGCCACAACGGCACCTTCGACAGTGCTAACTGGAAGGTCAAGTGGGGGCCGTTCTTTGCCCCCGACATCCCCACCGCGGTGACGTACAAGGTGTACCCCGTTAATGATCAAAACGTCACGGCCTGCTTCGAAGGCACCATGTCGCTCGACGGGTTGAGTGAGCAAATCTGCGGACAGAGATGTGTGCAGGTTTCCTGCCCGCCGTTCATGGCCGCCGATATGCCGCAACCGCCGTGCCCGGCCTGTCCCATCGGCGACTGCACCGCTCAACCCAACGGCAGTTGCCGCGACGGCCGCATCACGTTGTATGAGGTCATCGGGTACGCGTGCGCCTGGAAGCATAGCTGCAACGACGACCTGAACGGCATGGCCCGGGCCGCCTACATCTGGCGGAACGGTGAGTGCTACTGCTGGGAAGAAACCGAGGCCAACTGGTTCCCCAACTCCTGCCCGCCACCTGCATCGGGGTACTGCCCCACGGGCAACGGCACTGCCCCGGCAGCCGGCACCTCCGCGTTCGCCGGCGGCAAAATCATCGTCAACCGCAGCCGAGCCGGGGACCGCCGCCAGGTCCAGGTAGAAGTTCGATTTGCCCCGCCGGATGGTGCCACAACGATGGCATTCGAGATTGACGTCGCCGACGGGTGGAATGTCTCCAACGTTAGCAACGACGGGCAATGGGACGGCAACAGCCGAAAGATCAAGTGGGGACCGTTTTTCGATGACGTGTCTCCCGTCGCGACGTTTGACCTTGCACGCGACCAGAACTCGCGGTCGCTCAGGCGTTCGAGACCGCTGAGCCGAAAAGTCACAGCCCGCGTGCTGAACGGGCGGGTTTCGTTCGACGGAGTCATGTATCCGATTTCTGTCCGATAGCTTGGCATTACGGAGGGGGTAAATGCTAGGGTTGATGTCCGATCCGTTCGGGCGAAGGCGGCGACGCGCGATGCGAGCATCGAAGTCCGCGCCAAAGCGCCACCTTGCCGCCGGCATCAGCCTACTCGCTTGTTTGGCCGCGAGCGGTCGCCCCACAGTCGCAGCCACAGCCGAGCGCGACCTCTCCAGATTCGCCGGGCCTGACCAAACTTTTACCATCACCATAGCCCTCGATATCTCCACGGGAACGTTCCTTGCGGGCGTCGAGGATGCGCCCCCGCCCGGCTGGGTCGTCACCAACATCACTGACGGGGGCGGCTGGGATGCGCTAAACGCCGAGGTTAAGTGGCTGTTTTTCGACCCCTCCATTCCAAGTTCAGTTTCCTACGACGTGACTCCACCGATGGCCCTTCTGGGTCTTCCCTGCTTCATCGGAACAGTGGCCGTCGACGCCCTCAGTGAACCCATCCAGGGCGACCAATGTGCTGGAGCCCCCGTTCCGATGGCATCAACATTCGGCACAGTCGCCTTGCTGGGACTTGTAATAGCCGCCGTCTGGGTAGTTGTCGTTTCTGACCCATGGCCACCGAGAGGAGCGTCGCCATGAACGCGGAGCGTTTGGGTTGGCAGAGGCCTCGTTTCCGTTTGTCCATTCCGAAAGACCCGTCGCCCTCGTCGACGAGCGACATACGCTTTGACGCCCTCGATGCCGACGCCATCGTGTTCAGGGCGTGAAGGTGGCTATTGGAGGCGCCCGAATCGGGTCAGTGCGTGCGCCGGGCTGCCAGCGTCACTGCGAAGCCAAGATTCCCGACGACGCGGTGCTTCGTCCCAACTGGCCTTGTTTGCCCCACCGATCTTGCATTGCAGATGGTTCACCTGTTGCAATATTGCGTACGGAAGAGTATAAGGGAGCATGTAAGGTGGAGGTCGCATGGGCAGGCGCTGCATGTTGAGCGGCTCGGCCGCTGTATTCTGGATCGCTTTCAACGCGCCGGCGTTGGGACAGAGCCTCGACCTCAGCGTCAACTCGATTGAGATCACACAAGCCATTCAGACCGGGGCCACGCCGCTGGTCTCCGGGCGGGCGACTTTCGTACGTGTCGCCGTGGATGTGGGCGCTTCCGCCCAGCCGGTCGACGGTGTGGATGCTCTTCTTCGCGTATACGTGGATGGAGTGGAGACGCCCGAGTCCCCGATCTTCTCCGACAACGGGCCCATCGCCGCGCCGCTCATTCCCGATGGGCTCATCGAGGATGATACGCTCAACCTGGTTTTCCTTGCGCCGGCCAGCAGCAATGTCGTTCTAGAGGTGGAGGTCAATCCAGCCGGTCCTGCTCGCCTGGACGAGATCTCCTATGCCAACAACGTCCTGACCACCGCTTCTCTGGCTTTCGTCTGCCACCGCGTGCCGGAGATCATGTATGTGCCCGTGGACTACCGGCCGGCCGGCGGCTCGACGACCAACGAGCCGGATCCTGCATTGATCCGACCCGGCGTGGGCGACAACTTCATCCAGGCAATCTACCCGGTCAAAGATTGGAACTACCACCGCAGCCCCGCCCCCAGCCTGCTGTGGCAAGCGCCCAGCGGTGGCTCGCTGATCAACCAGCTGAACACGGTGCGCGAGTTGATGACACCACGCCCCGACTTCGTCTTCGGCTGGCTCCCGGGCGCCGTCAGCGGCAACGGGCTCGGCCAAGTCAACGGTACGGCAGCATTCGGCAACACCCAGCCCATCCGGCACCAGCGGACTTTTGCCCACGAACTGGGGCACAACTTCGGCCTCAGCCACATCAGCCGCACCATCAATACTATCGGTGTGGACGTGGAGCACCATTTGCGCATCACCGAATCACTGCCTCGGATCAAAGATCCCGGTCTCTATGACATCATGGTCGCCGGCCTGTTTTCAAATCAAGCCTGGGTCGACTCGGAAACGTACAACTTCCTCTTCGATCACTCGGTGTTCAACTGCAGCCCCCCGCTACGCAGCAATACTCCCGACGTGCCCGTGATATTCATGACCGGACTGATCGATCGGGTCAGCGGTCAGATTATGCTCAACCCGGCGATTGAGCTGATGGCCCACCCCCTATCGCCCACTGTTTCAGCCGGGGAGTCCACGGTACTGATCAGCGCGTACGCCGGCAACGTCAAGATCGACGAGATTCCGGTGAAAGCTGAGGTCACCCGCGACTCGGAGGATGAATTCGCCAACCGCGTGCCGTTTACGGCTGTCATTGGGGCGCTGTCGCCGGCGGGCGACCGGCTCGACCGGTTGGTCCTGACCAATTCAATCACCAGCAATAACAGTGTGGAATTGCGACGATCGACCTCCGCGCCCCAGGCGTCGCTGACCGCACCGCAGCCTGGCGACACCTTGCACGGTCTCGTCACGGTCAGATGGGATGGAAACGACGTCGATGGTGACACGCTGACCTACTTCCTGCAGTACAGCCCTGATGGAGGCCAAACTCTCATTCCACTCGCCGTCAATCGAACGACCGCGTCCTACCGTTTCAACACCTCCGATGTGCCGGCGAGCGAACCGGGCAATGGACTCCTGCGACTGATTGCCACAGACGGTCTCAACACTACAACCGTCCAAACCGTCGGGCTGTCGGTAGGTGGCGGCAGCCCACCGTTGACCTACATGCTGACGCCCGATGACGGCACGGATCATCTGTTCGGGGCTACAGTCGTTCTGCACGCCTCCGCGTGGGATCTGGAGGACGGCGTGCTGGACGGTGCAAGCGTCGAATGGTCATCGAACATCGATGGGTTCCTGGGCAGCGGAAGGTTGCTCATGGTCCAGACCCTGTCCATCGGCGTGCACACGATCACAGTCACCGCCACCGACGGTGATGGAATGTCTTCTGCCGAATCGGCCCTGATCACCGTGCTGTCCCGAACGCTGCCCTACGGAAGCGACTGCAATGGGAACGGCATTGCAGACCACGATGACATCACCAACGGAACCAGCCAGGATTGCGATGGCACCAACGGAAACGCCATTCCCGACGAGTGCGAGGCCGATTGCGATGGCAACGGCGTGGTCAATTCCTGCGAGATTGCCCGCGGTAATGACGAAGACTGCGACGTCGATTCCGTACCCGATAGCTGCCAGCCATACCGCGACTGCAATGGAAGTGGAGTGCATGACCCTTGCGATATTCGGGACGGCCTCAGTCAAGATTGCAACGGGAATTGGATCCCGGACGAATGCATCGCGGACGAGGCCGACTGCAACGGGAACAACATCCCCGACGCCTGCGATCTGAACGGCGGCGGGAGCAGCGACTGCAACGGCAACGGCTTTCCTGACGAGTGCGACATCGCCGGCGGTGGCAGCCTGGACTGCAACGCCAACAGCACGCCCGACGAGTGCGACATCGCTTCCGGCAGCAGCGAGGATTGCACGCAAAACGATATTCCCGATGACTGTGAGACAATGCCGGATTGCAACGGCAACGGCCAGGCCGACGCAAACGACATCTGCAACGGCATCAGCGAAGACTGTAACCACAACAGTGTTCCAGATGAATGTGATCTCGCCGGCGGAAGCAGCACAGACTGTGGTCTCAACGGCGTGCTGGACGAGTGTGACGTCGCGTTGCGTGTGCTGCTCCTAGGTGCCGCGAGCGCAGAGTTCATCAGTTCAATCGAGCAGGCGGGGCACTTCGTGAGCGACCTGAATAGCCTGCCCATGGATCTGTCGGACTATGATGTCGTGATCCTGGCGCCCGGCGGTACGCCGACCGTCGGTAGCCAAACCAGCCGGCTCAACAGCTTCGTCCACGACGGTGGTGGCCTGATCATCATTCAGGGATCTGTCATGTTCGGAGCGTATCTCGGATTCGCATCGCCGCTGCTCAGCTTCGAGGGCTGGGAGGTGCGTCAGGATACCGTGGTGGCGAATTCCACCAGCCTATTGGTCGCCGGGTTGGGTTCAACGTCAACGCTGCAGGGCTACAGCGCCATACCGACGTTCAGACCCGGCACCGAAGTCGTGATCAACTGGAGCGACGGCGTACCGATGGCGGCCACGTATGCCTACGGCGCTGGACGTACAGTCTACTTCAACGACCTGTGGGCCAGCTATCAGAACAATTGGGCGGGCGACCCGGCGTATGGCACTGCGATGTTGCTCAATGCTCTGGGTTATATTGGCGTGCCGCTCAATGACTGCAACAGCAACGGCATACCGGACGACTGCGATCTGAAGAGCGGCACATCCTTCGACACCATTCCCGTGGGAGGAGATGGCGTGCCGGACGAGTGTCAGAGCGACTGCAATCTGAACGGCCAGCCCGACCGTCAGGATATCGCTGGCTATGTGAGTTCCGACTGCAACCACAACCTCAGTCCCGATGAGTGTGATACTGTCAGCGGGAATAGCGGGGACTGCAACGGTGACGGCACACCGGATGAGTGCCAGGTCGGATTGAACATTCTGCTGAGCGGTACCTTTGTCCCTGACTACCGGACCGCGCTTGAATTGGCCGGCCACCAGTTCACGCTCCGCAGTGCTTTCGGCGTGTGGTCCGGACTGTCCCAATACGATGTGATCATTCTGGGCGTCGGTGGGATTCCTGGGCCCGGGGCCAACCAGAATGCGATCAACGACTACGTCGCCAACGGCGGCGGGTTGATCATCATCCAGGCGGGGCCATCCGGCTCCTCCTTTACGTCCTTTGACATCGCGGCCAATCCGGTCTCCGCGGCCTCGGGCTGGACCATTAGATTCAACACCGATGTGGTGGCGCCCCAGAGCCCGCTGGTCAGCGGGCTGCCGGCCGCATCGGGGCTGGACGGATGGAGTACAGTGCCAACGCTCAAGAGCGGTGCGCAGGTGGTGAAGGCCTGGCAGGGCGACGGTGTGCCGATGGCCGTGACCTACGCCTACGGTGCGGGACGCGTGGTCTACTTCAATGACCTATACGCCGGTTTCTTCTATTATTGGGGCGGTGACAGCACCTACGGAACCCAGCTACTGTACAACACGCTGGATTATCTGGCGACACCTGACAACGACTGCAACACCAACGGTTTGGTTGACACCTGCGAGTGCGGCGCGGATGCCTGCCTGCCCTTCATCGACTGCAATACCAACGGTACGAGCGATCCCTGCGACATTCAGGGTGGTTTCAGCGATGATTGCGACGCCAACGGCGTGCCGGATGAGTGCCAGCCGTTCGCCGATTGCAACAACAGCGGAGAGTACGATCCCTGTGACATTCAGAGCGGCTTCAGCAACGACTGCGACAGAAACTGGATCCCGGATGAATGCCAGCCGGACTGCAACGCCGACGGCGATCCTGACGCTTGCGAGATTCTTTCTGGCTCGAGCCCGGACTGCAACAGCAACGGGGTTCCCGACGAATGCGATGCTGACTGCAACGCAAATGGCATTCCCGACGACTGCGACATCGCGCTGGGCACCAGCGACGATTGTTCATCCAACGGCATTCCCGACGAGTGCGAGCCGGACTGCAACGGCAATGGGATATCCGATTCTTGCGATGTGATCAGCGGTACTAGCGACGATTGCGATGGCGACGAGATCCCGGACGAATGTGAATCCCCCGTGATGTTCGTCAAGTACAACGCGGGCGGGGCGCAGAACGGGTCGAGTTGGGACGATGCTTTCCGGGATCTGCAGGCTGCTCTCGACGCCGCGATTGCTTCGAGTTGTGTGGTCAGCGAGGTGTGGGTGGCGGCCGGCACGTACAGGCCTTCGGCCCAATTCGAGCCGGGCAATCCACGTTCCGCAAGCTTTGAGATTGGCAACGTCGTTCCCATCTACGGCGGGTTTGCCGGTGACGAAAACACGCGAAACGCGCGGAACCCGGCAGCCAACCCGACCATTTTGAGCGGCGACCTGAACGGAGACGATGCTCCGGGTTTCGTGAACACTGCCGACAATTCCTACCACGTGATTACCGTCGATGCCAACGGCACACCGGCCCTCTTGGATGGCTTTGTAATCACGGCCGGTGTGGCCGACGGGGTGGATCGCGACAGCGGTGGCGGTGCATACATTTGGGGCACCGACCCGGTATTCGCCAACTGTGTGTTCGTTGGAAACTACGCCAAAACGTACGGCGGTGCGCTGCGCATTAGCTATGCCACCACCACGCTGGTGAACTGCAGCTTTCTCGGCAATGAGAGCGCATTCAGAGGCGGCGGCGTGTTTCTGCACCGCGCAACAGTGACGGTTGTGAACTGCATCTTCAGTGGTAACCGGGCAGATGAAGGGGGCGGGATCTTCATGTACCTCAACAGCTCGTTGTCCCTGTCAAACTGTACGATCGCAGCCAACACTGCCGGCGAGGGTGGCGGGGTGTACAACTTTGGCATCACCAGCAGCACGGCGGTGACCAACTCCATTCTGTGGGGCAACACCGATGGCGGCGGTTCGGACGAGTCCGCCCAGATACACATCCTGTCCACGCCGGTCACGCTGAACTACTGCAGCGTGCAGGCCTGGACGGGGGCGCTTGGCGGCAGTGGCAATAGCGCCAGCGATCCTCTGTTCGTTGATCCTACCGGCCCTGATCAATCCATGGGCACTTTCGATGATAACCTTCGACTCGCCGCCGGCTCGCCCTGCATCGACGCAGGCGACAGCACCGCCGTGGGTGCAGATGTCACCGACCTCGACGAGGATGGCGACTCAATGGAAGTACTTTCGCGCGACCGCGATCTCGGTTTTCGCTTCATTCAGGATCCGAACTCAGCGGGCACTGGTCACTCGATCGGCGGCGCGCCCATCGTGGACATCGGTGCCTACGAGTATGGCGAGGACTGCAACGAGAACACAATCGCTGACAGTTCAGATATCAGCGCCGGAACCAGCTCAGACATCAACGGCAACGGTGTGCCCGACGAGTGCGAGTGTGTTGCGGTCGAGGTCTACGGAGACGTCGACGGCAACGGCGGCGTCGGTCTCTTCGATGTGTTCTGCGTCCTCGACGGATTCGCCGGCAACTTCAGCATCTGCTCTAAACCCGCCGACGACATTCATCCGTGCCGCGGCGACGGGACGATTGGCCTCTTCGACCTGTTCGCCGTGCTCGACGCGTTCGGCGGAGATTCTGCATGCCTCGTGTGCCCGCGATGATGGGGTGAGCCAAGCCCATTTTATTACTCTGTCCCTCGCAAGAACTCTTTCCAGGCAGTGTCCATCCTGAGAACTCCGCCGCTGTCGTTCCGAAGACCCCAACCACGCAAGGACTGGTTGCCCAGCGCGGTCTTGGCGAGGATGGTCACACGCCCGCCGGACAGACAACCTCAGTGCAACCGACCCTGACCTGGGAGCAATCCGCAACTTGCGTCAGTTCCTTGCTATTGAATAGCCCAGGTCAACTGAAGTATCTCTCTCCGATCGCATTCACCAAAGGCGCCAAGTAATCATCCTTGGCTTCGCCAGTGTAGAACGCGTTTGTCCCGCCGGCGGAGTGGCCGAGCCAGGCGTCGGCCATCGCGCGGGGTAGGTGGGCATCACGGACCACCGTCGCGCCGATGTTGCGGCAGTGGCGCGTTTCCCATTTCGTACAGTCGGCGGCTTTGCGAATCCGCCGGAGGTACTTCGTCGCTGTGAACGATTGTTCCTGATCGATCGGCCCGCCGTGGACGTGGGTGAACACATGCGGTGACAGCACGTGACCGTCGCCCAACTCGGCGGTGCACCATTCACGCCATCGGCGCAGGCTCTCGACACTCACTGGCAACAACGGACAACAGCGCGGAACGTCGCTACCGAGCAGGTGCGCGGGTTTGGTTCGATCTTCGCGATACAATGGCAATTTCGCGTCAAGTTCCAACTCCTCCCACTGCAGTCGCGCGAAGTCGCTCGGTTGGGCGCCGACGTTCGCGGCTAGGCACAGCATGCTATGCGTGATCGCTCCCGTTCGTTGTCGCACCCGCGCGGCCTCGCGGTTGGAGGTTCGAGCAAGCGCAATTCGGCGCTTGTTCCCGCGAGTCGGAACAGGGAGCGACTCCGCGTACTCCTCCCAGTCGACCTTCGCCCAATGATCGGCCTGCGCGAGCAGGTTCCGGAATACGTCCGGCGGCATTGGTTCGCGATTCTGTCGCGGCGGTTTGTATGGCCTGGCGATCCGTGCCCGATCGAGAACCGTCAACCAGTTATCGAGACCCTCTGGAAACACGCCATCGGGCGTCCGCGTCCGCGCAGATTCAAGTATCGCGCGTATGGGCAGCAGGTGATCGTGAATCGTCTTGTTCGAAGCGCCCTCGTTCTCGGCCAAAACGTGGTCCACGAATTTGACGAAGTCCGACTTGGCCAGGCGTGAAAGGCGCTTGTTCTTCGTCAGATCGACGAATGACTGAAACCGGTTGACGTAGGCGTTCGTGTGTCGCTTCTGGTTCCCGCGTTGCGCTTGTTCGATCCGAAACTCGTTGATGCACGCCGACAGGCGCGGTCCGCGCGCCAGCTTGTCTGGTCTCAGCGCGTCCGATGGAAGACCGAACAACGCTGCGAGCGCCTCGTCTTTCTTCTTGAACCGCGGATTGACCGTTTGACCGCGGCTCTGAAGTGACGAGAAGAAGTCGGGGTTTTCCGCAAGCCAGCCATCGGGAACGCCGAGGTCGATCAGCAGATCGCGCTGATCGTTCGCGGAGGAAGCCGATCGCCACTGATCGACCACTTCGTCGTCGAGTTCACCCGGTGCGTAGTCACCGAAGTCACAAACGATGTCTTCAAGTTCCTTGCGCGCGTCGTCATGTGACAGGGACGCAACCGTCGGCATCGTGTCGGTCAGCTCAGCTAGCCGGTCCTGCTCTTGTCCGGGCGTTTTGCTCGACGCAAGGTAAGCGACGATCCGACGAGCCTTCTCAGGGTCATCTACACCTTCGAGCGCCCGCGCGCGACACCGAGCAAGCCGGTGATGGACGGTCTTGAGATAGATCCTTCGGTAGGCGACCTGACCGTTGCCGACAACTCGAATGGTGATAAACTTACGACCGTCGGTTTTGTTGGTCTGTACGTCGCCGTCTTTGGAGGCTGGCATAATGGTATCGCTTTCCGCCCGGTTCGTCGTTTCGCTTCCTGTACCGGACGGTCTCATTTTCTCAACATTTTCTCAAATATCAACCCGGGAAAACAGCCGCGATGCGAGTTGTGTCGTAACATACTACATGGAATCAGGTTAAATCGTTTTCGCCACCGTAGCTCAGTTGGCAGAGCAGCGGTTTTGTAA
>CAYQFV010000120.1:0-8730 GCA_964416845.1 uncultured Phycisphaeraceae bacterium
GCACCGCGCCCGAACCGCCCTTCAACCCCATGAAGCAGATATCCACATACTTGTCGCTTCTCCGCGGATCCAGTCCGGACGTCAGCGAACAGAGCAAGTGATTCCATCCGGCGGTCACCCGGTCGGGAATGGCCGGGGCCAAAGCCCGCATGATCGCGTCAGCGTTGGCCGGACACAGGTGATTGCCGTACGTGGTTGCGGCTGGATAGGCGGCGTTCAGGAGTGTTCCTTCCGGGATGATGATGTCCAGCGGCTGCACCATCCCCTGGTTGTGCGGGATGTCCGGATTGACCATTTGCAGGAACGTCAGCGTCGTGGCTGACGCGCTCGAAGTGTAGGTGCCGTTGACAAACCCATTGGTCTGCGGATCGGTATCCGAATAATCGAATGTGATCCGTTCGTCCGCGACCGTGATCTTGACGCGAATCTGATAGCGTTTGCCCGCATTTCGGCCGTCGTAGTAGACCGTGGACTCGCCGTGGTACACGCCGTTGGGGATGGTGGCGATTTCCGCTTCCATCATCTTCCGCGTCGCGTTGAACAACGCTTGCTTGTGGGCCTTGAAGCACTCCACACCATACTTGTCCATCAGCCGCAGCATGCAACGCTCGCCGACCACGCACGAGCCGATCTGGGCCCGCATGTCCTGCTGCACGATGTCGAACCGGATGTTGGCGAAGATGAGATCCCACACGTCCTTGCGAAGCTTGCCCTTCTCGTAGACCTTCACCGGTGGAATGCGCAGCGCTTCCTGCCACACTTCGGTGGCGTTCGGGTTGTACCCGCCAGCCACCGCCCCGCCGATGTCAGCCTGATGCCCCTTGCACGCCGACCAGGCAACGAGTTGATCTTCGACGAAGACCGGCTTGTACACCGCGACGTCGTTGTTCTGGTTGCCCATGCTGAAAACGTCGTTGTGGAAAATGACGTCGCCGGGATAAATCTCGTCGCCGAAGTAATCGATGATGTACTTGCACACCGGGCCCAGCGAGAAGGACAGGATTGGCAGGTTCTCGGTTTGCTCCAGCATGTTGCCCAAAGCGTCATACACACCGGTGACGAAATCCTTGGCCTCGCACAAGATCGGGGATCGCGTCGTTTTCTGCAAGGCGACGCTCATCTCGTTGGTCAGCGACTTAAACGCCCGCGCAAAGACCGACAATAGGATCGGATCAACTCCGCTCACGGTATCCACACTCGCTCAAGATTCCTGACATGAAGACAAGAATAAACACGGTCCGGGGAGTCGAACAAGGGGCTCTTCAGGGCACGCCCCACTCCGGGTCCGCGGCAGTTTCGGCGGATAATCCAGCGGGCGAATGGCGTCGCGTGCGTAGCCCCGGAGGGGCGATTGAGACTAGCCCAGCGATTCATCGCTGGGAGCGGGTGCAGCGTTGTGAGCAAGTCCCGTAGGGACGACCGAGCCTCCAGGATACGGTCATCCGTCCCTCCGGGACTTCGGATCGCCGGAAAGCCCCCGTTCCCAGCGATGAATCGCTGGGCTACTTTCACAGAGTCCCTACGGGACCACACGACATCCTCGCAGGACGACAGCCCCGCCAGCTCTGTCATGCACGCCTCTGTCTCACATCTAGATAGTTTTATCCGCATTGTCGGTCCTCTATGATGGTCGTACCAACTGTGCGTCGCGAACCAGCCCGCCGAGCTGACTTTCTTTGCCCTTCTGATAGACCACGAAGCTACCATACTTGTCGCAGACGCAATCGAACGACGCTGTCAGCAAGAGCGTGGTGTTCACCTGCTCGATGAGCGCGGGCCCGGTGATTCGATGTCCGCAGCAGGTCTCGTGGCCGTCATACACCGGCACGTCCCGGGAAGCCCGTTCCTCGGGTACATACACGCTTCGCTCGCCTTTCAGCGCGGCAGTCGCACCGTCGCCGACCGGGGGCACCTCGGCGAAGGACGGTTTCTCCGTAACGCCAACAGCTCGAACGCGCACGTTGATCAACTCCATCGCTGCGTCTTTCTCTCGCAGCGAATACCCATACATACGATCGTGTTCGTCGTGAAACGCTGCGGCGATCTTCTCAACAGCGGCCTGTCGGACTGCATCGAACGGGACGGGAAGAGACACTTCGTGATATTGCTTGACATACCGGCAATCCAACTTCAGCGTGTACTGCCGCATCGACGTTGAGATGTTTTCTTCGGTAAGCAACCGGTCCCCTTCCGCCTGCATGTCGCAAATCAGGCGGTTGAGTTTCGCCCAGTCGATGGCCTCGAATGTGGAGACGAATGACGACACGAAATCATGCTGCAGGTCGCTCATGAGCATGCCCGCCGCACAGAAGATGGATGATTCGCGCGGCACGATGAACATCGGGATGTCCAACTCCCGGCAGATCATACAGGCGTGAAGTGGTCCCGCGCCTCCCGCAGCCACAACGGGAAACTCCCGCGGATCGTAGCCCCGGCTGATGGAGATTTCGCGTACGCCCTGCGCCATGTTGGTGTTGATCACGCGGCACATCCCCGCGGCTGCCTCTTCCACGGAAAGGCCCATGGGGTCGGCGATGTTCCGCTGAATAGCCTGCGAGGCTGCGCTGAGGTCCAGCTTGATTTTGCCACCGGCGAAGAACTGGGGGTCGAGATAGCCCAAAACCAGATCGGCGTCCGTGCAGGTCGGCTGCGTGCCGCCCGTCCCATAGCAGACCGGACCCGGATCTGCGCCCGCGCTCTGTGGCCCCATACGCAACAAACCGCCTTCGTCGATCCAGCCGATGCTCCCGCCTCCGGCGCCGATCGTGACGATGTCCAACATCGGCAGGGCGATCCGGTAGCGGTTGATTTCGCCATCGGTGACGACGATCGGTACGCCACCGCGCACCAGCGCCGCATCGAAGCTCGTCCCGCCCATGTCAATGGTGATGCACTGGTCCCACCCGTGATCGCGAACGTAACGCAGCCCCGCCCCGGGACCGGCGGCAGGTCCGGAAAGCAGCGTTCGGGCCGGGTGTTGTCGCGCGATCGCTGGCGACATCACGCCGCCGTTGGATTGCATGATCAACAGCGTTCCGGCAAACCCGATCTCTTTCACCCGCGTTCTCAAAAGGTCGAGATAGGAACTGAGCTTCGGACCGACGTAGGCGTTGAGCACCGTCGAACTGACGCGATCATAAAACCGAATGGACGGCAGGAAGTCGGCTGACACCGTCAGGTAGGCCTCCGGCAAGGCCGACCGCACAAGTTCCGCTGCCCGCTGTTCGTGTTCGGAATTGGCGAAGGAGTTCATGAAGCAGATGGCCACCGCCTCGATCCGCTCGTCTTTGAAAACCTCAATCGCCCGGTTGACGTCGTCGGTGTTCAGCGGCTCGAGAGGATCACCGCGGTAGTTCAGGCGCCCACGGATCGGCTGACGGAGAAACCGCGGCACGAGCGGCGGGACGTTGGTGTAGCGGTTGTTGTATTGTTCCTCGCGGATGCCGCGACGCATTTCCAGCGCGTCGCGCACGCCCTCGGTCGTCAGCAAACCAGTCTTCGCGCCGGTCCGCGTCAACACCGCGTTGGTGCTCACGGTCGTACCGTGTACGATCGTTTCGATGCTCCGAGCAAGTTCGACCAGCGTCAGGCCCATGCTGTCGGCGATGGCGGTCAGCCCATGAATCAGCCCCTCGGAAGGGTCAGCCGGCGTGGTCAGCACCTTGAAAATCACCGGATCGTGGTCGGGGCGGGTCACTAGAAAATCGGTGAACGTCCCACCCACATCGACGCCGATCTTCAGCTTCATGATACGATTCCCGCGTGTTCGAAGCGTTTACCCATCGCGACACCGCGGTTGTAGGCCGGCGCGTTCGCTTCAGCCAGCGACGGTGGCACACGCCGCACGACGACCTCCCAAAATTCCTCCGGCGTGCACGGCAGCAGGCCGGTCCCCAGCAAGCATCCCAGCATGAGCAGATTCAGCGATCGCGCCGAACCGGTCTCGGTCGCTGCTTGTGTCGCGTCCAATGTCAGAACCTGTTCGGTAACCTGCCGGATCGCACTTTCGAGCCCCGCAATGTCCGGGTAGCCTGCCTGCTCGCCTCGCAGCACGGTTTGTTGGCCTAGCGTGAAGGGAATCACCGGCGCCGTGTTCATGAAGACAGCCGTCCGCGAGGACATCAACGGCAACGCCCGAACGGTTTCAGCCGGCTCGAAACCCAGCACGACGTCGGCCCGCCCGCTGCCGATCATCGGGCTGATGCCGCAATCGACCATCACGGACGCTTGCACACCGCCACCGCGCTGGGCCATTCCGTGCAACTGCCCGCTGACCACATCGTGGCCTCTCTCGACGAACGCATCGCATAGCAATCGCGCCGCCGTCAGAACGCCCTGCCCCCCCGTGCCAACAATGCACAGTCGCCAGCCGGACGCGTTTCGCATTCCATCTTGCCCTGCAGCAGTCGATTCCATTTACGTAGTCCCCGCCGACACTTTGTTGATCGCGTCGTGTTGACAGACGTCCGCACACAGATCGCAGCCGTCGCACAAATCCTGATCGATGACATATTCTCCGTCGACGATCAGAATGCCCGGGCAACCCAACAGCCGAACACACAACGAGCAAGCGTTGCAGCGTTCCCGATCGATTTCGAGTGACGCCCGTTCCGGGCTTCTGCGCAGGCGACGCTCATTCACCACGCAGGGCGATTGGCACACGACGACGTTCACGCCGTCGCCTTGCTTGGCCTTCTTGAACGCTTCGAGCGTTGCCCTTTCGTCAAACGGATCGACGGAGTACACGTCCTTGATCCCCAGGCCACGCACGGCTTGCTCGATCGACAGGTTCGCCCCGCCCTCCGGTTTGTCGTCGGGCGATTTCCGTGTGCCTGTCGTCAGGCTCGGTTGAAACCCCGTCATGGCAGCGACGTAGTTGTCCAGGATAATGACCGTGACGTTGTCGCCCGCTTGAACAGCGTTGGCGAGCGCAGGCCAACCACTGTGAAAGAAGGTCGAGTCGCCAATGTATGCCACCACACGCCGCCCCGTCATGCGCGCAATTCCGCTGGCCTGACTTATCGAAGCCCCCATGCACAGCAGTGTGTCACAGGCGTTGAGTGGTTCGCCGTATCCCAGCGTGTAGCAGCCGATGTCGTTGCAGTAGACGGTCTTCTTGCCGAACACGCGGTTCGCCAGATGGTAGCTGGCCCGATGTGGGCAGCCTGGGCAGAGCACAGGCGGTCGTTGCGGTAGATCCGGCACGGCGACGGCGACGTTGTTCCGCTTCTCCAGCCGCAGATAATCCCTCACAGCGTCTTCGACCTGATCGAGCGAGTACTCGAACTCGAGAGGAAAGTGGCCGGTGTGTTTTCCGAAGACGGGTAGCTGTCGCCCCTGCCTGAAAGCGGACAGACTCACCCACTCTTCAACGAACGGACTCAACTCCTCCACCACCAGCACCGAATCGACGCTGCGCAAGAAATCGGCGAGAACCATTTCAGGAATCGGGTACGCACCCACCTGCTGCAACGTGACGTCGTTCTTCAGCCCCAGATCTTCAACCACCTGGGCTGCGTACGCATACGCCACGCCGCTCGCGATGATGCCCTTGCGTCCGTTTCCCGTTCGCGGAAAGAAACCCGACTCGCCCAACAGTCGCTCCGCCAGCTTGTAGCGATCGGTCAGTTCTTTACGCATCCGGCGGGAATTGACGGGGATGGGCACGTAGCGCGGCGGATTCTTTGTGAACGCGATCTCGTTCCTCTCCGCGGGGAGCGGGCCAAGTTCCACCATACCGCTGCTGTGGCAGACACGTGTGGTCGGTCGCATGATGACGGGCAAACGGGTGCGCTCGGAGAAGGCGAAGGCAAACCTCGTCATCTCGAGCGCGTCTCGCGGCGTGGCGGGATCGAAGATCGGGTAGTGCGCAAGACTGCTGAAATGTCGCTGGTCCTGCTCCTGCGTGCTGGTGGTGACGGAAGGATCTCCCGCCGCCACGATGACCATTCCGCCTTCCACACCGACATACGGCAGAACGCAGATAGGGTCGTTCGCCGAATTGAAGCCCACGTGTTTCATGCTGCACATCGCCCGCGCCCCGGTAAGGCTGGCAGCGAACGCGATCTCCACCGCGATTTTCTCGTTCACCGAATATTCGAACGAAACGGAGGCGTCTTTCGCGACGCGGGCGAACGTGTCACCCACCTCCGAGGAAGGCGTGCCGGGATAGCAAGCGAAGAACTGGATGCCAGCCTCCAGCGCGCCGCGGGCTATCGCCACATTGCCCAACAGGCACGCCCGCCCGTCGGGGCGGTCTTCGAGTACCGGATGCACCGCCGTTCGACCCATGCTTTTCCCTTCTCAGTTCGACGGGTCGACCGACTCGTCTTCCCAGATGCGCCGCAGGCAGCAATCGCCGCCTTCGGGAAGCGAACATCTCGTCTCCACGCGGATTCTCGTGCCGAGGGTCCTGTTGATCTCGGTCGCCATAGAGGCAAACCACGTGTCACAGCCCGGTTGGTCTTCGTCGAGCAGGCCCAGACGTTTGTGCCAATGAAACCATGGACAATCAGTGTGTCTCACGAACGCTTCGTTTCCGTCCCCGTCTTCGACTTTCGCGTCTTCACCCATGCAGACCGACGACCACGCGATCGACTTGGCCAATTGCTTCGGAACGGGTTTCGCGGGATCCAACCGCTTCAGGTATGCCCGGGCTGTCTGGACCCCGGTCAGCTCCCACATCTTGTTGACCACGTCGCGCACATCGACCTGCGGCGCCATCGCCGCGACGGCCTCCCGCCATGCGAAGTGCTGAGCGCGCGATATCTCGCACAGCACTTTGAAGCGTTGTTCGATCGGTACTTCTGATTCCATACGATGGCCTTACTCTCAGTCGACCTTGATCACCACGGCGAGCGCGGTGTCGCCAGCCGCACACCCCGTGAACAGTCCGTATCCGCCACCAGCGATGACGAGTTCCTCGATCAACTCGATGATCAAACGCGTGCCGGTGGGCGCTTGGGGATGGCCCCACACCAACGAGCTTCCGAACCGGTTCATCGCGTCCAGGTCGATGCCCATCTTCCTGGCGAAGTAGACATCATTGACCGCGAAGGGATTGTGAGTCTTCGTCGCTTTGACATCATTCATCGAGATGCCCGCCCGGCTGAGCGCCTGCTGCGTGGCCGGAACATTCGCCATGGCCATGAACCCCTTGTCCGCGCGGCCTTGCCCGAACGAAACGACGCGTACCGTCACTTTCGGGTCCTTGCTCAGATCCGCCGCCTTTTCTCGTGTGGCGATCACCAGACCGGCGTTTCCGTCCGCGGGATACGTCTGCGTGCCGTAAGTCACCGTGCCGCCTTCCAGGACGGGCTTGAGCTTCGCAAGGCCGGCAGCCGCTGTGGGGAACACGCCCTCGTCACCACGGACCGTATGAACCACCTTGCGACCGGAAGCATCCATGACCTCGATTGGCTGGACCATGAACCGCCTTAGAAACGCAGAATCGTTTTTGAGCGCATCCTGGTACTGCTGGTAGCGCAGCAACGCCACCTCGTCTTGCGCTGCCCTGTCGATCCCCTCGATCTTGGCGACATTCTCAGCGGTTTGGAGCATGGACTGTTTGGCGAAGGGATCGTGGCCGAAGTTGTCCCACACCCAATCTTCGCTCTTGCCGACACCGCCGGCAGCCGCCGGGTTCGGATAGTAGACGTGTGGCGAGTTGCTGGTCCGGTCACACAACAACGCAAGAACCGCGGTGTGGGTACCGAACTCGACTTCCATGGCCGACCCGGCAATGACCCGACCGGACGTGGCGCACGCTTGGCTGATCGTGGGCCCGGTGATTCCGGTAGCACCAATCAGGGCGCCAACCCATGGGGCCCCGTAGAAACCGAATTTTTGGGGAACGGTCGTACCTAGGAAAAGCCCGTCAAAAACATCGACGGGAATCTTCCGCTCAGCGAGAGCCCGCGCAGCGACCTCGGCCCCGAATCTCAGGGAATGCAGATGGCCGACGCTGCCCTGCCAACGACAGAACGGCGTCGTCCAATACGCCCGATAAGGAATGAACACTCGCTCGAACCGCATACGGTTTTTCTCCGAAAACGCCGACGCCGAGCACTTCGATCATTGTACCTGACCGCCGGGTGCCCGTCGATTCCCCGAACCCGCTTGCGGTCATCTCGATTTCTGGAAGGCGGCCGGGGCGAGAGTCACTCAGCCTATGAAGGGAGGGGAACCGTGAAGAGACGAATCAATGTCGGGCGACACTGAGAATTGAACAAGACATCGCGCACATAGAACTCATCCGTTCGGTATCGAATGAATCCCGCTACCCAGGAATCCAAGTCCGCGGTGATTGCCTGCATCGCGGTTGGCCCGCTCGGCACGTTCGCCGTGATATTGCGTTTAGAAGGAACTTCGGGACGGCGGGATCTTCATCGGCCATTGTGATCGGAGGCGGCCTACGCTGGGGCGATCGAGCGGGATGCTGACCTCGCCACTTTCCGATCTGCGGCTCGCGCGGTGTGCAGGAGCGCCAAAAGCACACGGCGGCAGGTAGCGGTGCGTCAGCATTTCGGAACCTGATCGAAGCGTTCCCCAGCCAACGGTCTCGCCATCCTGCCGCCGCGTACACGGCTTTTTTCAGGGACGACTATCTGCTGTCCCCGCACCTCCACTCAACGGACGGGACTCGCGCTCTTCATGCTCGTCCCGATCCTTCGAATCGACGTCTTATTCATGCCGGTTCTTGTGCGAATGGTGGCCGCGGTTGTTGCTTTC
>CAYQFV010000120.1:8830-12984 GCA_964416845.1 uncultured Phycisphaeraceae bacterium
GCATCTCATCTTCGTCGGCGATCGCCTCGAGGATGTCCTTGGCGTCCTCACCCCGAACACCTTCGTCAAAGATGCCACCGTCGGCATCAATGCCGTGGCATCCCGAGCACGCGGTGTTGTACCGCTCCATGCCCATGACGGGCTGGGAGTTCAGGTATTCCGAGATCGCCAGAATCTGATCCGGTGAGAGCATTCCCTGAAGGAACTGCATCGCGGGCACGCCGTTCGGATACGCTTCCGTTCCGTCAATCGCCCCGTCGATCGAGCATGGCCGAGCACCGACAACCTTGATCGGTGCAACCTGCGGATCTATATCGAAGTCGCCATGGCAGAAGCCGCACCACTGCGTGTACATCGCCTGGCCGCCGCCCACAAGATCACAGGTATCGGCTACCTCGTTGCAAACCGTCCCAGCCGGGCAGGGGTCGCCAGGCGACGCGCACCCAGCCACCGGGTCGCACGTCTCGACACCGTTGCAGAATTGGCCGTCGTCGCAACTGAGCGACAAGCCTGGGTCGCAAGCGCCTGCACCGTTACAAACCTCGCCGCCGTTGCAGACGTCGCCGTCGGAGCAGGAGCTTCCCGCGGGTTCGAAGGTGCAGGTTGCGCTGCAGCAGTCACCGTTCAGGATATTGCCATCGTCGCATTCTTCACCTGCCTCCAGGATGCCGTTTCCGCACACCGTGACCAGATCACAAGTGTCGGCCACCTCGTTGCAGACGGTTCCGACCGGGCAGGGGTCGCCGGAAACCACGCATCCAGCCGTCGGGTCGCACGACTCGACGCCGTTGCAGAACTGGCCGTCGTCACAGTTAAGCGGACTGCCGCCCGCGCAGCTTCCGCCCGCGCAGGTGTCGCCAACCGTGCACGCATTGCCATCGTCGCACGTCGCGACGTTGGGCGTGTTCACGCATCCGGCGGCGGGGTCGCACGAGTCGTCCGTGCAAATGTTCCCATCGTTGCAATCGAGCGGGCTGCCTCCCGCGCAGGTTCCGCCCGCGCAGGTGTCGCCGACCGTGCACGCATCACCGTCATCGCACGCCGCCGTGTTGGCTGTGTTCACACATCCGGTAGCGGGGTCGCACGAGTCGTCGGTGCAGAGATTTCCGTCGTTACAGTCGAGCGGCAGGCCGGGGTCGCATGCACCAGCGCCATTGCAGGTTTCGTCGCCGTTGCAGGCATTGCCGTCGGAGCACGAGCTCCCCGCAGCTTCGAAGGTGCAGGTCGCGCTGCAGCAGTCACCGTTCAGGAGATTGCCATCGTCACAGTCCTCGCCGACCTCCAGAATGCCGTTTCCGCACACGCCTGGAGGGGCGCAGTCGGCATCGGCGGTGTCATAGACGAGATCGCCGTCGTTGTCCAAGCCGGTCGGTAGGCCTGCATAGTCTTCTTCGCCATTCGGGCTGCACGGATCCGTCGGCTTGTTGCCGTGACTGCTATCAGGGGTGAAGTAATACGGCGGCAGAACGTTCTCGCCCACGGGAGTGTAGTTCTGCGGATTGGCATCAAAGTGGCAGTTTGCACAAATGCCAACGCCGCTGTTGAAGTGATGCTGGCGCAAACCAGCGCCACGGCCTTGGGACAAACGGTCGCCGCCGATGTCCTCGTTCCTGCCGTGGCAGCCCATACACCCGATGGGTTCCAACCCCGTGCCGCCCGTAGAGCTGTCGAGGACGACGGGGACTCGGGAATTCCCATGGCACGTATTGCAGTCATACGTGAGCATGGTGACCCGGTGCAGGTCGTGGAGGCTATTCAGGTAGCGTTCGCCCGACGGCGATACGTAGTTGGCTGCACGGAAGTCCCCGTGACACGCCATACAATCGGTCCAATTGGGATAGGCCACGACCTCGGGCGCAGCGATCGTCAAGACCGCCAGTGTGACACACCATGGCACTACAGAAAACACCTTCTTCATCATAAATCTCCTTTGTGATCCGGAACCTTTTCGAAGGCCCGGTTCTTCGAATGAGAGGTTGAACCGTGCGGGTTTCGCGATTGGCATCAACCTCTGCCCCCAAACAACCGATTAGAAAACACGAACGTACACCGCCTTAATCTCATGCGCCGATGCCCCCCGCAGCGGCGGGTACCGCGCTGTCGCGAGACCCTCCCGGTCGAGAGGCCTGCGAACTCTTTCGATGCGATCGCCGCCGCCAAAAGGCACTCTGGACGAATCCTCGACGGATGCCGTGTTGTAGATGGTCGTTACATCCATTAGCACCGATCACCGAGAGCGAGCATGCCGAACGCGTCATGACCGACAACACGACGCGTCGTAAAACTCACGCGATGGAAACGCCGGCAAGCCGCCGGCAAGAAAACCCCTTGACCACCGGAAAGACCGCTCACTACGAGCCGAGCCCCGCCCAGGTAAGACGCGGACCTCGAATCCAAGAGGATTCGCACTTCCTTTCGAACTTTGCTATGTGAGGGGAGGGCAGGCGTACACGCCCGTGGCAACCAGACCGCGCACTTTCCCATCCCGTTTCCGATAAACGGGTAGCAACGAGCGTACCAACGGGGCGCGCTCCGGGCTGGGGGTGAGGGTGAACATGCGACATTGCCCGCTTGACGGGCTCAGACCGTCAAATCACTTTCTTTGACGGCCTCCCATGCGCATCGTCAATGTGGCGGCTGTTTCCAGAGAATGGGAACTCCAGCAACCGCAGTTCTCGATTTCGGGAGAACCTGCACACGATCACCCCTACGACGCAGAGGACGGAGAGAGCCTTGGTGTGTCGAACGACGCCTTGCGTGAACCAAGTGAAGCCACACGACGATGATGGCATGGATGCGCGAGCGACTGCAGGGATCGAGCCGGCGTCGATGATCCGTTTGCACCGTCGGCGACGGTTGCTTTCAAGTGGATTGGGCAGCGTGTGTCGCCGGTCGGGTCAGCGACCTTGATCGTACGAGAATCGAATCGATGATGAATGCCACCCGGGCAGGTCTCGCTACACTTCCGGGCGAAGACGGCGGTGGAAATAATGTACCGGGATGTCACGCAGGTAGCCGCTTCGATCGAATGTACGCACCGACCGCTCGTTGCCTTCTTCCACGAGCGCCGCGAATATCTCGATTCCCGCCGCGCGCAAGCCTTGCTCGCACTCGTCGAGTAGTCGTCGAGCAATGCCGCGCCGCTGCATCGACGGATGAACCGCCAGCCGGTTGATCCAACCCTTGCGATGATCGTGCGTTCCAAACACCACGCCGACGATCGCCGATCTGTGTTCCGCCACGAGATAGGTCGACGGAAACACATCGAGCTGCCGTATGAACGCTTCCCGCGTGTCGCGACCCTCGCAACGGGCGTCCAGCCCCGCATCACGCCACAATGCGACGATGGCGTCGTAGTCACGCGCTCGTGCGGGTCGGATTTCGATGTCCAGGTCGTCGGCCACGATGAGTCAGTCGCTTAACGTTCCGTCCGTTCAAGCATCGCCGCCCCGTCGACGGCGAGTCAAGTCCAATCCGGAAAAAAGAGGTACATCCCTATGAGCTGACTCGCATCAAAGAGTGCATGCCCGATGATCGCCGCCACCACCGAACGACGCCACAACGTCAGGACCGCCCAGATGATCCCCAAGAGAAAAATCGGAACCATAACGATCGCCTCCTGAGTCATCACATGCGGCGCGGCAAACAGAATCGCGCTGAACACGACCGCAGAGACAGCGCTTCCAGTCGCTCGCCGCAACCGCGTCAAGATGAAACCGCGGAAGATGATCTCTTCGTACACGCCCACGAACATCGCAATCGAGCACAACACGACAGGGTGGAGTTTTGGCACTTCTTCGATGATGCGCTGCGAGTTCTCCCGCATCGCTTCGAGCCCCGCCGGATACACAAGATAGAACCCACCCATCGAAGCAAACTGAGCGGCGTATGCGGCGGCGGCAGCCCCAAGCCCGAGCAGACCCGTCACCCACCACCTTTCAACGCACAGACCCACAGACGCCGGTGTCTGACGCCGACTGCGCAGAATCACGCCGATCACAAGCAACAGAATCGCGCCGCGCGCCAGCGTCAAGATGATGTTCAATACGCGCGGGTCGGCGTCGCTGACAGCCGACGCTGCGGTGCGAGCGACAGTGCCCATGACCAACTCGATTCCCACCGCAACGATGAGCAGCGCGAAGACGTCCCATCCC
>CAYQFV010000121.1:0-12821 GCA_964416845.1 uncultured Phycisphaeraceae bacterium
GGCCAAAGAGGAGCCATAGATGTGGGTAACAGCAAGCTCAAGAGCAGTGGCACACGGCGCCCATCGGTCAGATCATCAGCAACAGCACACGTAGGCGCGTGTGCTTGGCGCGATGGATGGCATCGCGCGGGGATTCAGTCGATGTCGACGGTGTAGGGGATGGTGTCGGGGTCGAGTGGATCGTGGCGTTTGGATTTGGTCATGACGAACTCGGACGGACTCGTGAAGCAGATCGCGTGGGCTTGGCCGGGTTCGAGGTAGACGCCCTCGCCGGCGGCGAGTGTCACGGTGTGTCGCTGTGCGTCGCTAATTCGGACGATGTGCACGGTGGCGACGCCTGCGGTGAGGTAGAAGTAGATTCTCGTGGCGACGTGGTAGTGGTGACCCATGACCGCCCCGGCGTGCATCTTGCCGTGCAGGACTGCCTCCCATGTTCCTTCCGCCACGACCTCGACGAAGACGCCTCGTTCGTCGACGCGTTTGAATCTATGGGGGGCGAAGGCTTTGTTCATGTCAATCGATCCTTCTCAAACGGGCGGCGAGAATGCGTGTGACGTATCCTGCGCCGGTCCACAGGAACGCTGCAAGGTTGGGGGCAGACTTGGACGTGCCTCGGGCGCGATCGGTGAACCGGTACGGCATTTCGTGGAGGGTCAATCCTTTGCGGCGGCAGGTGTAGAGAAATTCCATGAAGTACGCGCCGTAGCCGGTGGGGATGACCGACACCTTGTCGAATACTGACCTGCGTAACACGACGAACCCGCTGTCGTAGTCTCTGATGCCGTAGCCCAGGACGAGTCTGGCGAACCCGTTGATCAGCTTGCTGCAGATGACGCGGAGCTTCGTGCGGTCGTCGCTGCCGCCGTCAGCGTACCTCGATCCGATGCACAGGTCGTGGGTCCGCAGTTTGTCGATCATGCCGGGCAGCAGCGCGGGCGGCATGCACATGTCGGCGTCCATCCAGCCGACCACTCGCCCGCGAGATTCGATGATGCCCCGGTTGAAGGCTGACGCCAGCCCGCGGGTGGCTGCCCGGCGAATGAGCACGACTCGCGGATCGCCGAGGGCTTCAACAAGTTGCCACGTCTGGTCGGGCGAGTCGTCGTCGACCACGATGATTTCCACATCGTCGCCGAGGTGTTCGAAGATGGACGCAATGGTGTCGAGGATGTTCTCCCGCTCGTTGTAGGTCGCGAGAATGATGGAGCAGGCGGGCGAGACGCGAGTCGCTGGGCTGTCGGTCAATCGCGGTCGCGGCAGCTCAATAGTTGCTTGGCTATGTGACATTGGGTCTCGCGCGAGAGGGTTGGCCCGCTGGGCAGGTAGAAACCACGCGCCGCCAGTTGGTCGGAGACGGGGTACCGTCCGCGCAGGTCAGGCCAACGGATCGAATGACCTTGGAAGATCGGCTGGCGATGGAGCGGGACGAAGAACGGCCGGGTTTCGATTCCGGCGTCTGCCAGTCGTTTGCGGATGGTGACTGCGTCGATGGGGAACGATGGTTCCACGATGACGCCATACATCCAGTACACGTTCTTGGCCCACGGGCGGCAGACGGGCAGGTCGAAGTCGTCGCAGTTCGTGAGCAGTTCATCGTACACGGCTGCCAGTTCGATCTTTCGGGCGACGCGGCGGTCGAGTTGCTCGCACTGGGCGTATCCGATGGCGGCTTGGATGTTGGTCATGCGATAGTTGAACCCCACAGCGCGGTGGACGAATCGCTCGCGTTCGAAAGCCTGGTCTCGCAAGAGTCGGGCGCGGTCGGCTATCGCATCATCATCCGTCACGAGCATGCCGCCCTCGCCGGTGGTGATGATCTTGTTGCCGTAGAAGCTGAACGCCCCGACATCGCCGATCGCGCCGACGCGCTGGCCGTTGACCTCGGCTCCGTGGGCTTGGGCGCAGTCTTCGATGACGCGGAGGGAGTGTCGTTTGGCGATGTCCATGATGGCCCGCATGTCGGCAGGGTGCCCGTACATGTGGACGGGCATGATGGCCTTGGTCCGCGGGGTGATGCGTTTTTCGATGAGATCGGGATTGATACAGCAGGTGTCGGGCTGGACATCGACGAGGACGGGCGTCGCGCCGGTCATGCACACGACGTTGGCGGTGACGATGAGCGAGAAGTCCGGGACGATGACTTCGTCGCCCGGGCCTATGTTGAGGGCTTCGAGCGCGAGGTGCAGAGCGGCGGTCCCGCTACTGCACGCAACGCCGTGTGTCGCAGTGCAATAATCGCTGAATCGTTGCTCGAATCGTGGGATGTAGTCGCCCAGTGAGGAAACCCAGTTTCCGTCGAGGCAATCGAGAACGTAGGCCCGCTCGTTTCCGTCGAGCAGCGGCTCACAGACGGGGATGAACGGTTTGGGCGGTGCTTGGGTGCTCATAGTCGTCATCTGCTCACGAGTCACGATCGGCCGTGCGTTGCGCACACAGAGGAGTACATCGGAGCGATTCGCCCGCCGGCTGCACGATTTCTGTGGCAGGAAGCGGAATGCGCGATGGGGTTCGCGGCAGCATCCGCTCCTTCACGGTCGCCAGCGCCGTTTCAAATAAGGCCCTTCGATATCCGAGTGCCATGCCCAAGCCGAAGGCGCGGGCATGTCTCCGTGCGCTGATCGCATGGCCGCGCTGCGCTTGGCCAGGGCACCCAAGTACCTCCCCTGCGGAAGAGTCGAAAGACCTTTGCAGAAACGGCACTGGGACGGCGATGGACGCTTTTGAAACACGTTCTCGAGGAAATGGGTCAGCGGTGGAGGCCTGTTGCGCACCCGGTGTAGACGCTCTCGTAGAGGGTGGTGAATTCGGTGGGCGTGACTTCGGGGATGATCGGGTCTTGGTCGTACAAATCGGTGATGTCTTCGCCGGCGAAGGAAGCGATTCTCAGATCGGAATCGTGACCGAGCGAGATGGGCCCGATGAGCTTCGAGCTTGACAGGTGGACGCCGCGTTCATCGAAGGCGATGATGATCTCAGGCAGGAAGGGGCTGACCTTTCCATATCGAACGACGACGCCATACCGGCCGCAACTGAGCTGGACCTTCGCGCCGATTGGAAAGGGCTGGAGAAGCGAGCCGAATACTTTGAGCAGGATGGGGTCGTAGAACTGCGAGAACGGCCCCCACGTCATTTCCCAAAGGGCGCGTACGGGCGAGACCGCCTCGCGATATAGCTGCGTGGATGTCGCGGCTGCGTAGGCGTCGGCGATGCGAAGGATTCTCGAGAAGACGTGAATCTCATCTCCGGACAGCCCGTAGGGATACCCCGATCCGTCGAAGTTCTCGTGGTGGGTCTCGACGACCAGCTTGACGATTTCGTCGGTATCGTCCGGCAGGGCTTGGGCGCTGACGATGGTGTGGTTTCGCACCAGGCGGATTTGCTCGTCCGTCAGGACGGCTGCCTGGTTGAAAAGATCCTTGATAGGCCACATTCCCAGGTCGATGAAGAGCGCGGCCAGCGCGAGCGGTGTGAGATCGATATCCGGCGGCGGCTGCAGGATCCTCTTGAGTCTTCGTTCGCGATAGGCAGCGTTCACTCGCGATCGAACGGCGTTCCCCACGACGAGGCTGAGGTAGAACACGTGGGCGGAGTGTGACACGAGGTAGTGCTGATCCTTTCCGGGCTGCTGGATCAGCGACATGGCCATCACGGGGTTCTTTTCGAGGAAGGCGAGCACACCGCTGACGGCGTCTTGAATGCCTCGACAGTCGACGGACTTGACCGTCATGCGGGAGGCGAACTTCTCCTGCACGTCGGAGAGAAGCTCGACGAGTTTGTTCTGTGTTTCCTCGGCGACCGCCCGGTCACGCTTATCGTCGTCAAAGGTGACCAGCTCGTCGAGGACGGGGTCTTCGATGTAGACCTGAGCGGATTCGAGGCGTTTGCGCAGAAAATCGACGTCCGCGGAGTTGAGCGTCTTGCCGCCAGCCAACAGGAGTTGCGAACCGTCGTAGACCGGCTCGTGGAGGCGCATCCCTGTGCTGAGGTCTTGAACGTTGGTGAGAATCGGCACTGCTCAGTTACCCCCCGCGAGCTTGTCGGTTTCCGTCGCGCCTTGCCGGTGGACGCGTGTTTTCAAGTGCCCAAGCGATGTCCACGGAACTCCGTCGACATGTCTCAAGCCCAGGTCACGCGCGCTTGCACTCTTTCGTATCGGGCGATCCGAGGGATGCGTTGACCTACGAACGAATATCGGACGGATTACGCGGCTGGTTGCTGGTTGGCGACACCTGGTGGCAACGACGATCAACCGCGCCGGTGCGGATCGCGGTCCGATAATCAAGTGTGGGTGGCTGTCGAGAGCGAGCGGCGTTTCGCCGGATGGCAATCAGCTCATCCCGACCTACCGGGTGATCCTTGTCGGGTCGCCAGTGCCGTTTCAAATACGGTCCGTCGATATCAGGGTGCCATGCCCAAGCCGAAGGCGCGGGCATGCCTCCTCGTGTTGACCGCATGGCCGCGCTGCGCTTGGCCAGGGCACCCAAGTGCCGCGCCTGCAGAAAAGTCGAAAGATCTTTCTAGAAGGGGCGCTAGCCATGTAGCAAGCCCATGACTTCTCCGCGTGTTCGAGGATCGGAGCGGCATCGGCCGCGGACGGCGGACGTGACCATGACGCTGCCGGCTTTCTTGACGCCCCGGCAGGTCATGCAGGTGTGGACCGCGGTGAGGACGACGGCGGCGCCTCGTGCGGCGAGCTTCGACATGAGGATGTCGGCGACCTGCGATGTCAGGCGTTCCTGGACCTGGGGACGGCGGGCAAACGCGTCGAGCACGCGGGCGAGCTTGGAGATTCCGACGACCTTGCCCTCGGGCAAGTAAGCGATTGCCGCGGTTCCTTCGAACGGCATGAGGTGGTGCTCGCACAGGGAATTGAACGGAATCCTCTTGAGTACGACGAGTTCGTCGTAGGACTCCGAAAACTTGGCTTCGAGTAGTTCGCCAGGGTCCGAATTGCAACCGCTGAAGAGTTCCTGGTACATGCGTGCGACGCGGGAGGGCGTTTCGACGAGCCCTTCGCGCTCGGGGTTTTCACCGACGGCTATGAGAATCTCGCGGACGGCTTTTTCGATGCGTGGGAGGTCCATGGAGGAAGTTTAGATTCAAACGTCTCGGATGGCAAAGCGGCGAGGATCGGCCAACGTTGGGCGATGGCGGGCGCAGCCGGCGGGCCGGCAGTGCGTTGACGATGTTCGGGGCGTGTCGCAGAATGCGTGGCCGGTGAACGGCTGCGGTTGGGGCTGCCATGGATATTCGAGGATTGCGATATGACTGCTGAAACGCCCATTTGGTCGCCTTCAACGGAACGTGTTCACGGAAGCCAGATGTACGGGTTTATGCGTGACGTGGCTGACCGTTATGGCGTTGCGTGCGACTTCGAATCGGTGCGTCGTTGGTCGGTTGAACATCCGGAGTTGTTTTGGCGAGACATGCTGCGATTGTCGGGCGTCGATGCAGATGGTGCGACTGACGAGGTCGTGTCGGGAGGGTCGATGCGCGAGGCCCGCTGGTTTCCGAATCTTCGCCTCAACTATGCGGAGCAGATGCTACGCTTCAACGACGATCGGGTGGCAATCCATTTTGAATGTGAATCGGGCGATCCGCGAAGGATCACGTATGCCGAACTGAACAAGCTGGTGGCGCGATGCGCGTCAGCGTTGCGACGGGCGGGCGTGGGCGAAGGCGATCGGGTGGCGGGGTTCGTTCCGAATATTCCCGAGGCGGTCGTAGCAATGTTGGCGGCGACGAGTCTGGGCGCGATCTGGTCGAGCTGCTCGCCGGATTTCGGCCTGAACGGCGTGCTGGATCGATTCGGTCAGATCGAGCCGACGGTGCTCGTGACGGCGGACGGATATTCGTACAACGGCAAGATGATCGACTCGCTGGAGCGCGTCGCGTTGGTTTGTGCGAAGCTGCCGAGCTTGCGTCGCGTGGTGGTGGTTCCTTTTCAAAGGCCGTCGCCGGATGTCTCCGGGTTGGAGCGGGCCGTGTTGTGGGATGACTTTCTCGGCGATGATGCGGTCGATCCTGTAACGTTCAACCGCGTGCCGTTCGATCATCCGTTGTTCATCATGTATTCGTCAGGGACCACCGGGACGCCCAAGTGCATCGTTCACGGTCACGGGGGGACGCTGCTGCAGCACGCCAAGGAGCACATGCTGCATTGTGATCTTCGACGCGACGATGTGATCTTCTATTTCACCACCTGCGGCTGGATGATGTGGAACTGGCTGGTGAGCTCGCTGGGGATCGGCGCGACGGTGGTGTTGTACGAGGGAAGCCCGTCGTATCCGCGGATCACGCGATTGTGGTCGCTGGTCGAAGAGGCGGGCGTGTCCGTGTTCGGCACGAGCCCGAAGTTTCTGGCAGCGTGTCAGAAGAGCGATCTGCAGCCGTCGGAGAAGTCCAATCTTGATTCGCTGCGGTGCGTGCTAAGCACGGGATCGCCGATGTCGTCCGATCTTTTCGAGTGGACGTACCGCCATGTGAAAGATGATTTGCAGCTTTCGAGCATCTGCGGTGGCACGGATATCGTCTCCTGTTTCATGCTGGGCAACCCTGCGCTCCCGGTGTACGCCGGCGAGATTCAGTGTCGCGGACTGGGGATGGACGTGCACGCGTTCGACGCCAACGGGCAGCCGGTGGTTGGCGAGAAGGGCGAGTTGGTGTGCTGCACGTGGTTTCCGTCTCGGCCGATCTTCTTTTGGAACGATCCGGACGGCGAGAAGTATCGCAAAGCCTACTTCGACAAGTTCGACGCAGTTTGGACGCATGGAGATTTGATCGAGATCACCGAGCACGGCGGTGTGGTGGTGTACGGCAGGAGCGACGCGACGCTGAACCCCGGCGGGGTGCGCATCGGGACGGCGGAGATTTATCGAGTGGTCGAGGCGATGGGAGAGATCGCCGACAGCATCGCGGTGGCCAAGCGGGTGGACGACGACGACGAGGTTTGTCTATTCGTGGTCTTGCGGGACGGTGCATCGCTGACGTCGAAACTGGTGGATCGGATCAAGGGTGCGATTGCGGCGGGGGCGACGAGGCGACATGTTCCCAAGCACATCCGGCAGGTGTCCGCGATCCCGCACACGATCAGTGGGAAGAAGGTGGAGCTGGCGGTCGCGCAGGTGATTCGTGGCGAGGCGGTCAAGAATCTGGACGCACTGGCGAACCCGGAAGCATTGGATCAGTTCCGTGGCATCGTGTAGCGGCATCCGGCGCGTCGGGCGCGATTCTGAAATGAGGAACGCTCGGGCCGGTTCACACCGACCCGAGCGTCTTGGGTCAAAAGCTTGCATGTCCCTCACGGATCATAGGTGAGGTTGAACTGGTACGACTACAGACTACGTACTACGCAATCACGCCACGGCGCGATCGCATGACAAGAGCGACGCCGCCAGCGATGAGCAGCGTCACAAGAGCTGCCTTTCCGAGAGCAGATGTGGACGGTATGGGGTGAATGGTGCAAATACCATCGCTCCCATCACTGAAGCTGCCGGCTTCTCCGGCAAGCGGACCAGACGCCAGGGTACACGTCAGCTCGTCCGGTTGCAGCGGTTGACCGGCCCATGCGCGAATGCCGAACGGCGGAACGGTGTTCGTCGCATCGAGCACGTTTTCCTTTTCGTCGTTGACCTGCACAGTGATCGAGCCGAATGCCGTGTTGCCTTCCGATATGCTACCTCCGGTGAATCGATAGATCGCCTGACCGTTGATGGTCCACGGTTTGCAAAAATCGACGGTCCAGCCTGCCGGCGGCGTGATTTCCGTCAAGTCCTCGCCACATCGCCCGTCGCCGTCGCCTCTATCGATGGCAAGCCAAAACTCCGTGATGGGGCCGGCCTGTGGCGGATTGCGACTCTTGACAATGTATTTGAACGTGCAGCATCCCGTACCCTGCTCCGCAAGGCCCACCCTCTCGAGCGTGACATCCGGAACGGCGGGAAGCGCCTCTTGCGGGCAAAAATCCTGACACATTGCCCGATCGTATGGGTTCACGTCGGTTTCCGCGTTGTTGGCATCACGGTCGTACACCGTCACGAGGCCGCTGTGATTCAACGAATCCAAATCCCACGAAGGGTCGGACACCATCCAACAGAACGTGCAACCACTGGTACTGTTGTTGCTGACGATCTCGACCCAGTACTCTTGAATCGCATCGATCGCTATCCGATCAGCGGCGGCAAATGTGTAAGTGGATTCATAGACGATCAACGGCCCAATTCCAGTGTTCATGGGGTTGTTGCTGTCGGTGCGAGAGAAAGTGCCTGCCGCGACGTTCGGACCAACGTTCAAAAACTCCTTAATCAGCGTACCTGGCAATCCATTTTCGCTGAGATAGTAACGAATCGTCCAATCGTCACCGGAAACCGGCACGTTGGCAGCCGGGCAATCAAGCGATGCGTCAAAGTCGACCATTGCTCCCCACCACGTGACGCCTCTGATTTCTCCGGCCGCCAGCACGAAGAAGTTGTCTGCGGCGAACGAGCCATCGCCTCGCGCGCTATCAGAGCTGGAACAAATCGTGTTGCTACCCCCTGCGTTCTGCTCGGCCGACACCGAACGAGTATCGTTGGTCGCACAATCAATCGTCGGCGGCATGGGACGCGGAAAGCAGCCGCCCTGCGCAGCTTCCGATAGGGTATACGGTACACCGTCGGTTCCGACGATATCGGACACGACGCCGTTCCATTGAACATCACCCGACGATTGCGCCATCGCCGAAGCGGACCATCGGGCCGTCATCGCGATCGCAAAGACCGACACAACCCGCACAACTGACATAACGATCCTCATACTTGTTCCTCCAATCAGGATTAGTCCACCTACGGCAACCACCGCACCACCGCAGGGCATGTAACACGGTGCGTTGAACAACCGTGCACACCGCGCGCCCATACGCTATCGGTTGTCGGTCGACAGGTTTCGCCGGTTCAGTCGACGATCGGCAAGCCGTTCCGCCGACATGCCGAACCAGTAGTATCGCTGCACAATCTCGAAAGCGAGATGGATAGCTCATCCACTCGCCCGGCCGTTTGAGGTATTGGCAATTCTGATGCCTCATCGTTCGTTGCGTTGGAATAAAGATTTCTCGAAAAACCGTTCCAAACCTAACGCTCTATGAAGAAAAGCGTTAGGCGAGAACCCTGGATCGAGAAACAGCGTCCTCGAGGCGTTCGAAATCAAGCTTGAATGTGATGGAGTGTTTGACGCTTGAGCGCTGAACTGTACAAATCCAGAGCGCTTGTACAGATTTCGAGCGCGGCGACCACGGTGTTGGAGGGCCGGGAGGCAGTCGAGAAACGCCGGTTCGGTCAATCGTCCGTCACATTCCGCGTCCCAAACACGTTCTCCATGACCGCCGGTACGCTGCTAGTTCCGTACCTCACCCACATGGCGTTTTATCCGAACCCCCGACCGTGAGGGAAGGGAGCCCTCGACCGACTCCAAACCGCTCCCCGACTGACGCGGCCTGGATTGCAAAGGCCTCATCGATTCCGAGACTTTACACCAAGTCTACTCGTCTTGACCGTGGAGGCCATATTTCTTCAAGAGGGCGTACAGCGTGGAACGTGAGATCGCCAGTGATTGAGCGGTCTTGGTGATGTTGCCGTTGAGGCGGATGAGTCGCGCGGCGACAACTTCGCGCGTCCACCCGTCGATGAGTTCCTGATAAGTGGCATCGTGACGGACAGCCGAAACTGCCGTTTTTGTTGGTGGCGCTGGTGCGGCGATCCGGGCTTCTTCGTTCGCAGAGCGAATATCTTCGGAAAGATCGTCGGGCGTCACGTTGGTGTGAGAATCGACCATGGCGACGATCTGCTCGATCTCACTTCGCAATTGGCGGACGTTGCCAGGCCACGCGTAGTGCACGAGCATCGCCTCGGTTTGCGGCGAAATCGTGATTCCGGTCTTCTGAAACCGTCCGCAAAACTCGTCGAGGAAGTGTTCGATGAGCGGCTTGATGTCTGCGGATCGATCTCGCAGCGGCGGAAGGCGGCAGGTGACGACCTTGATGCGATAGTACAGATCCTCCCGAAAGGAATGATTGCGCGTCATCTCGGCCAGATCGGAGTGGGTGGCTGCGATCACGCGCACGTCGACCGCGGTCTCCTTGGACGCCCCAACGCGCGTGACGCGTCGCTCTTGCAGCACGCGTAGCATCTTGACCTGCATCGCCGGACTCATCGCGCCGATCTCGTCGAGGAACACCGTACCATGATTCGCGGTTTCGAAAACGCCACACCGATCGGCCGACGCTCCGGTGAACGCTCCACGAACGTGCCCGAACAACTCGGAGGCGAGTAAGCTGTCTGTGTACGCTCCGCAGTTGACGGCGACGAAGGGGCCGGTGCTTCTGCTGCTGTGGTAGTGAATGGTCCGAGCGATCACCTCCTTGCCCGTTCCGGTGTCACCCTGGATGAGGACGGTCGCGTCGGAGGGCGCGGCCCGTTTGGCGAGCTCGAGCACTCGGCGCATGGCCTCGCTGGTGGCGATCGGCACCGGCTTCTGAAAACCGACGGATTGATCGATTTCGCCCATGTGCACGTTTATAGGGTGGGTACGGGCCGAGGTCCACGTCCGTTTTGGCCGGTTCGGTATTGTGAAGTCCGAAGATGAGTCCGGTCAAAGACGCGGCGGGAGCGTTTGGTGTCGTGTTCGGCCTGGTGCGGCGCGTTCTGATCGGCGACTGGTTTGGGTTTGCCTTGCCGAGTGGTCAGTCGTGGGTTTTGTAGATCGGGGTGGGTCGTACGCGGGCGCTGGCCTCTGCGGACCTTCGACCGTGCTCGAAAGGTCGATCGGCCAGCAGGTAGGGCCGGTAACGCCCGACACCAACCAGCAAGGCGACGCCGGCAAGGTTGGCGAGCAGGCTGCTGCCGCCGTAACTCACAAACGGGAGCGTCATCCCCGTGATGGGCATGAGTCCGACGGTCATGCCGATGTTGATGGCGACTTGGGCGGCAATTAAGGCGACCACGCCGACGGACAGCAGGCGTGCGAACGGTTCGGTGGTGGACACGGCGATCTCGACACCGGCCATCACGATGACCGCGTAGCACACGATGACGAGTATGCAGCCGATCAGTCCCCACTGGTGCCCGATGATTGCGAAGATGAAGTCGTTGTGCCGGTCGGGCAGAAAGCTGTATCGAACGTACGTGCCATGTCCCCATCCCTGCCCGGTGACGCCCCCCGAGCCGAGTGCCGCCTTGGACCTGCGCAGTTGCAGCCCGCTGTCGACCTCCCATTGCAGCGCCTGGCGACGCGTGGCGAGAAACTTGTATTTCTCGGGTGATTCGATGATGTGATGACGCAGGGTATCGGATTGTAGGGCGACGCCCAGGATGCGGGCGCGCTGGTACGGTTGTAGGTTCATCCATGCGACTGGCGCTAGGAGCAGTGCGGTCATCATCAAGAGCAACAGGTGCTTGGTCTTGGCGCCGGCGACGTAGAGCATGATGAACAAGACGGGCAGCATGAGGATGACCGTGCCAAGGTCCGGCTCGAGCAGGATGAGCATCATGGGGACGGCGGAGGCGAGGACTGGTACCAGCAGGCCTGTGAAGGTGCGGAAGTTCTTGCGAAATCGCAGATAGGCTGCCAGCCCGATGATGTACGCGATCTTCATAAACTCCGACGGCTGAAGCTGGAAGAGCGGCAGGCGAATCCAGCGGTACGAGCCTCGACGATGGGGAATGAAGCTGCCGAACGGAATGAACCTGGCCAGAACGAGCGGGATGAGCGCCGCGACCGCGATGGCGACGATGAGAATCGCATGGCGGGAGAACCATTGGAATCCCAGTCGGACGATGACCCAGGCCATAACGCTGCCGACCACGAGTGTGACGACCTGTTTGATGGTGTAGATGGGCAGTCGTCCGGAGGTGCGTTCCGTTGCGTAGATGCACGCCAGACCCAAACCGTAAAGGATTGCGACGGCGATCAAGATCGCCCATCCGGGTTGGGTGAGGTGAGGGGTTCGTTGGTTCATCCGTCGTCCGCCCTGCCGGGTGCATCGGGATGGAGGTCTTGGCCAAGCGTCCTGGTGATGATGTCGGCGATGTCTTTGGCGATCGGACCGGTGGTGTATCCCCCGCTTCCACCGAACTCGACGATGACTGCGAACGCGATGGGTGCGGTTTGATCGAGCAGCGGCGTGCCGTCGGCGGCGATCGGCTGAAGGAACGCGACGAACCAAGCGTGCGAAAAGCGTTCATTGCTCCCATCGGTCTTGGGCGGCCAATAGTCGGCGACGTGGACGTCCTCGCGTGGGTCGAACTGGGCATCGGGATACTGACGTTTGAAATCGGCGGCGGCGTTTCGTCGGGTCTTGGCGGGGACGACGGCGTATTGTTGTTGGCCGGCGGGATCGACGTAGTCTATGCGGTAGTGGGTCGGGGCTGCGGGGGTGGTCGCGCTGCCGGTTTTTCCGCACATGGCGTATCTGTCGTTGACCCAATGGGCTTTTCGATACGCCGTGCCGTTGGCCCGATCGTTGGTGACACGGTACAGCCCTTCACGAATGGCATGCCAATCGCCCGCGTCGCACGGGAGGTTCCACGCGGGGGCGGACTTCGCGTTCTTGACGAGCGACACGGGTTGCCATCGTCCGCTCGCGTAGGTTGCGACGAGGTTGGCAGCCTGTAGCGGCGTGATGGTCAACTCGCCTTGTCCGATCGCGAAGTTGCGTGCGCGGCCGAGGGTGGCTGGCACGTTGCGATGCTCCATAAGCCAGCTAGGGGTAGGATTGATGCCCCATCGCTCTTCGCGATGATTCACGCCGGTCGAGCGTCCGAACCCACCCATGCCAAAAAAACCCGTGA
>CAYQFV010000122.1:0-12804 GCA_964416845.1 uncultured Phycisphaeraceae bacterium
AGCGGGTGCAGCAGTTGCTCGCGAAGCAAGCTCGTTCGGTGCGTCGGTCGTCGCGGCCTTCGGACGGCGAGTCGGCGGGGGCATTGCCACGTCCCAGGGACGTGGAGCAGGCATCGTTGTTGACGATGCTGGAGGTTTTGGTCAACGAGCCGGGCCTGCTTGATTCGGTCGCGGATGTGTTCGTGCCGAGTCGTTTCGCGGAGCCGGTCTTGGGGAAAATCGCGGAGCATGTTTGCGCGCTGGCGGGTGTGGTGGGTGAGTTCACGTTGCAGGAACTGCTCGACCGGACGCATGACCCACGAGAGGCGGAGTTGATTACCGACATGGCGATACGCGGATCGGAGGTTTCCGATTTCGAATTGGTCGCGTCGGGTGCGAGATCGCGTCTGCTGGAGACGACGGAGGTTCGTGACGCGTATCAGATGGCTTCGGAGTTGAAGTGCGGGATGGTCGACGGTTCCCCGCTGGATGCTCAAGGCCAGCGGGATCGACTTGCGGGGGTCGCCAAACGTCTTGGTGGTCGTCACGGGTTTGTTCACCAGCGTGCGTTGAATGAGTACTGTGAGTCCGAAAGGTATTCATCCCAGTCAGAATCACAATCAGAATCGCAAGAGGATTTTGGAATTCAGCAATGACACAGTTGACACAACCTAATGTGACCGATGTGAACCAATCAGCGCTCAGCCCTGTCGAGGACGCGATCACCGCGCTCGTCGACCGAGGCAAGGCGCGCGGCTACATGACCTGGGAGGCTTTGAATGACGCGATTCCCGACGAGGCGGTGTGCCCCGATCAGCTTGAACTGTTGATGCTTCGGCTGGATCAGGCCGGCGTTGAAATGTTCGACGAAGCTGACGCCATCCGCTTCGAGGCGGCCCGCAAACGCGGTCGGCGAACGCGCACGACTGCGAAGGATGCCGCCAAGGACAAAGCCAGTGAAGCGGACGCCACCGTCGCGCCCGATGCTGCGGCGCAGCGTCGAGCGGACCGACTGACGCCTGACGCGGGACGACGGATCGACGATCCGGTGCGGATGTACTTGTCGCAGATGGGCGAGATTCCGCTATTGACGCGCGAGGAGGAGATTCGCCTTGCGAAGAAGGTTGAGCTGACGCGGATGGCCTTTCGTCAGATGGTGCTCGAAAGTGACTACTGTGCCGGTCAGGCGATCGAGATTCTGCAGCAGGTTCAAGAGAGCCGTCTGCCATTCGATCGGACGATGAAGATTTCGACATGGGAGCACATGGCCAAGACCACGATCATGGCGAGGCTGCCGGCGAATCTTGCGACGGCGCGATCGTTGTTGGGCAGCAATGAGGAGGCTTGGAACGGTCTTCAGGTTGGTCGGGTGTCGAAGAGGGTTCGTGCAGAGACGATCACGGCGATCACGGCTCGGCGGCGGAAGACGTCGCGGTTGCTGGAGGAGCTTTCTCTACGCACCAGCCGCATTCAGCCGTTGTTCCGGCGATTGGAAAGCCTCAATCGCAAGATGGTCGACTTGGAGCGTCGTATCGCGTCTGAGGACAAGCGGCGGACGGTGTCGGACGAAGACTACTACGTGATGGGTGAAGAGTTGCTGGGCATTCAATCGTTGGTCCTTGAGGACAGCGAGGCGCTCGGCGAGCGGTTGGCGACGATTCGTCGCGTGTACGGAGAGTATGAGGACGCCAAGCGCAAGCTGTCCGGCGGCAACCTCCGTCTGGTGGTGAGCATCGCGAAGAAGTACCGCAACCGCGGTTTGAGCTTTCTTGATATCATTCAGGAGGGCAACACCGGCTTGATGCGTGCGGTCGACAAGTACGAGTACAAGCGCGGGTACAAGTTCAGTACCTACGCGACCTGGTGGATTCGTCAGGCGATCACGCGAGCCATCGCGGACCACGCCCGAACGATTCGCATTCCCGTGCACATGATCGAGACGATGAGCCGCTTGCGCAACATCAGCAAGCAGCTTTTGCAGGAACTGGGTCGCGATGCGACAATCGAGGAGATCGCCAAGCGTGCCAAGATGCCGGTCAGCGAGGCCAGACGCGTGCTGAAGATCAGCAGGCATCCGATTTCGCTGGACCGGCCGGTGGGCGAGAGCGAAGATTCCTACTTCGGCGACTTCATCGAAGACACGCGGGCCGATTCGCCGGTGTCCTCGGCGGGGTCGGAGATGCTCAAGGATCGCATCGACGAGGTGCTCAAGACGCTGACCTATCGCGAGCGCGAGATCATCAAGCTCCGGTTCGGCATTGGCGACGGATACACCTATACGCTCGAGGAGGTCGGCAAGATATTCAAGGTCACCCGCGAGCGTGTGCGGCAGGTGGAAGCCAAGGCGATTCGCAAACTCCAGCACCCGGTCCGGTCGCGAAAGCTCGAGGGATTCCTCGGCGGGACCGTCGAGCGCGTGGGTTAAGTGGTGCCGGTCGGTTCGGTCTACGTCCATCGAATTCTATGGGTTCTTTCAGGAGCGGCCTTGTGCGCCGCTCCTTTTTTATTGGCAGGTGCTCCGAAGCAGGCGGATCGTTCGCCCGCGTCGCTTCAGTGGGGCATCTACCAGATGTATTGGGGCAGGGCGAACACGCGGTATCGATCGGCGCTCGATGGGCAGTTCAAGAAGCTCGCAACGACTCCGGATTACGTGATGTACTATCGCGACTTGGGGCGACCGTTTCCCAAGGAGGGCGTGAAGGTCATTCGCGAAGCGGGTGCGACGCCGATCATCTCGCTTGAGTTGTGGAATTGGCACGACAGTCGCCCGAAGCAGTTGCCCAACATCATCGAGGGCAAGTATGACCCGGCGTTCCGCCAGTGGGCTGAAGATGCCAAAGCGGACGGCGGGCGGGTCTTGTTGCGTTTCGGGTTTGAATTCAACGGCGACTGGTTCACGTGGGGCGGCGATCCGGAGCGCTTCGTTGCGGCGTGGCGGCGGGTACGTGGCATTTTCAACGAGGTTGGGGCGTCCAACGTTGAATGGGTTTGGGCGGCCAACGTGACGAGTCATCCCGACGGACCTGCCAACGACTTAACTCGCTATTATCCCGGCGACGAGTTTGTCGATTGGGTGGCGGTCGATGGGTACAACTGGGGCGACGGTTTCAAGGAATGGCACCGTTGGTCGTCGTTTGAAGAACTGTTCCACACGGTTCTCGATCGTTTCGCGAAGCTCTATCCCGACAAGCCGGTGATGATTGCTGAATTCGGATGCCCTGAGGGCAAGCCGAACCAGAAGAGCACTTGGATTCGAGAGGCTTACCGTTCGATCCTGCGTCGTCCGCAGATCAAGGCTGTTGTCTGGTTCAACCTGGACAAGCGTCGCGAGGGCGAGTTGGATTTTCGCATCGACACCTCGCCGGAATCCCTTCAGGCGTTCAACGAGACGTTTGCGCGAAAGCGCGACGGGCGTTCGGATGGCGGGAAATGAGGCGCGGAGATCGCGTTTCATACATGGCTGCCGCGTGGCGGCGGACGCTATCGGTGAGATCACGATCTACGGACGAGGTTGATTGCGATGCCTCAAAAACCGTTTTTCTGCGGATCGAAGTCGTCGTCGCCAAGTCCGACGTTGAACCTGACGTCTGAAAACACGTAGCTGCCGAGCAGGTCGTTGCCGCTGCGATCGGCGTAGGAGAAGCAGGCGATCGGGACCAGCCACTTCTGGTCGATGTGGTAACGCAGAAGCCGGTCGGGATAGGGTTCTTCCTGCCCGTTGAAGGGCAATCGCCGTTCGAAGACGTATGTCGGCCTGTTGTCGATGGTGCCCTCGCCGACGTACTTGAGTTGCAAGTCTCCGTTGTCTTGCCCGCGTTTGGCGTACTTGATGATCAAGTCGAGCGTCTGGCGAAAGCCGAACTGATTCAGCGTCCGTCTGGAGGCTGCCTTGGCGCGCACGCCGTCGACGCGCTGTTGGATCTTGGGGACGAACAGCTTGATGATCGCTCCGGCGGGTTTGAACCACGCGAGTTCCCGACCGCTACCGTCTTTCCACGCGTTTCTGACGTACAGCGCACGCTTGGCGGCGGTCGCGTTCTTGGTCCACGTCATGTCGACGCTGTAAGGATTTTCGCGGAACCGGACTCGGGATTCTTGAACGGGGGTCATTGTTTTCTGTACGCGTTGCTGCGACGTGAAGAGGCACGTGTAGTCCCGGACGTTTTGACGGGCGTAACGATCGCGGCAGTAGATCAGGAATCCCAACGGATCGCGTTCGACCAATCCGCGAATGTTGACCGAGTCGGCAGGGGCTGCCACCGCAGCGGGTGCGGACACCTCCATCACCACGGGACGTGTCATGGAGGTCGGCGCGACCGACTCCTGACATTGCAAGGCGGTGACCGCTGCGAGTGATGTTGCGACGACGGTAAATATTTGAAATTGCATGTTCTTCACCATGGGGTGGACTCAAAATTCGGAGTACCGTCCGACCGTGACGCCCGAGGCATTGGCCAAGAGTGCCGTTCTGTTTTGCCCACAAACCGGTCGGTCAACGCGAATCCCGCGGACAACATGCCCAACCGTTTTACACTGATCGTTCGCGGACGATGCATCGACCGGTCGTCGAAACGTTCGCTTCGCCACGCGCGCTCACACATGTTATCGGAAGGAATCTTTCGCGCACTCCAGTGGACGCGCTTGCGAGATCAACCCGCACTTGCTCGGTACAACGCGCCAACACCGTGCATTGTAGCGGGCTGGTCCGATTTTTCCAAGCGCAGCGCTTCAATTGCCGAGCTCCACGCCGCCACGGCTGGTGATTAGCAAGCATGGGTGGATGAATCGCCCGGTTCGCCGGATTCTGGAGCGTGGCTACGTCAGCGGGGTTGTGTCCCCGAAGAACCGAATCGTCACGGTTGTTCCTTCGCCGAGCGAGGATTCGATGTCGATCGTGTGTCCCAACACGTGAAGGATACCATGAGCGACGGCCAACCCCAGCCCCGGGTGACGGGTCAGATTGGCATCAAGGTTTTTCGTGCTGAAAAACGGTTCGAAGATGTGGCCACACTCGTCGTCGGTCATGCCGCACCCGTTGTCTCGAATCGTGACAGTGACGATGTTGTGGTCGACGAACGAATCGATCGCGACGGTACCGCCCACGGGCAGAGCGTCTGCCGCGTTGTGGAAGACGTTCTCGAGCACGGTCACCAGTTGGGCGCGGGGGACCGGGGTGATTGGCACCTGTCCCAGATTCACCTCGAGCGTGATGTTGGCGGCGACCATTTCGCTTTCGATGTGGTCGAGTACTTCGATGATCGCCTCGGTCAGGTCGCATTGGTCGTGGTGCTTGACGTCTCCCTCGGCGAAGGCCACCAGCGCATCGACCAAGGTTGTCATGCGTGCGAGGGCGTCTCCGGTCTGGCGCAGGGCGCGCGTTTGCAACGAAGGGTCATCGGTCGAGAGCGCGAAATCGATGCTCGTGACCGCCCCGCCGAGGATGTTGTTGAAATGGTGGGCGAGCGTGCCGGCCATCTGCCCGAGCGAAGCCATTTTGTTGCGTTGGGCGAGGTCCGCTTCGAGATTGATGCGACGTGTGATGTCTCGGATGCAAGCGAGGGCTCCGATGGTGTGTCCTTGGTCACTCGCGATGGTCGAGAAAGTGGCGATGAGGGTTCGCGATCGGCCGTAGGCGTCGCGATGCTTGAATTCGAAATTAACGACGATCCCGCTTTCGATCGCCTCGTGCATGAGCCGCTCGCCTTCGACTCGGTCCTCGTGCGGAATGGCTGATTCGAACGGCGAGCCGATCATGTTGGCCGCCGACGCGCCGAACATGCGCGACGCGGCGGAGTTCCAAGTTTGGATGATGAGGTTTCGATCAGTCGAGATGAGCGCGATGCCGGCGTGTTCGCAAAAATGTCGATAGAACGCGTCCGATACGACCGGCGAAGTTGGCAGTTCGGACGATTCGAGGCGGTCGTCCATGGTTATTTACCTTCCGTGCTCAGGCGATACACCCGCGGTGTGATGCACAGAATCGTTTCCCAACGGCGCCCGGCCGACTCGCTGCTCAAGAGCGTGTTACCCAGCAAATAGGGATCGGCTTGCGAATCGGTCGGCCCAATCACGAGCACGTCACCGTCCATCATCGGAACATCAGCGGCCAGTTCGTGATAAACCGTACCCTCATACTGCTTTTCGTAGCGTATCTCGCCGTCGCCGGCGTGCCAATGCTGACGCTCGCTCTCTTGAAAGACTTCTGGCGTGACCCGAAGCGTCGTCCGCGGCTGCTGATCGATCATGTCGACGGCGTAGTCGATGTGGAGGTACTTGGTGGCTGCGTTGAACGTTTTGCCTTCCAGCCGACCGTCGGCGTGAAAGGCGTAAATCGTTCGGGTAGGCCCTGTAAGCCCGAGGTCAAGTGTTGCGGGGTGTCCCGATTGAACGGTCTGGGTGACGCTTTCGAAACGGGTGTCGAGCGGGGTAAGCAGGTCGCGAATCGATGTCAGATCGGACCGGCTGGTCACGCCCATCCGGAAGCCGTTGTTGGCCAAGTGTGCGGCGGTGTCGGGATCGAGACGAAGCTCGTTGATGTACTTCCAGAGATCGTCGCGGTGTTTGGCGATTTGATCGGCGGGAACCGCGATGCGTTGCACGTCGAAAATCATGCCGACGACGATGACGTCCGGGTCGGATGTCGCCGATCGCCGGCTGCCGAGGGGCCCATAACGGTGCTCCGCCGACGGGTCGTTCGTGTTTGGAGTTGCGGCTTGGGCCGGTGCACGCCGAGCGAAGAGCGATCGACACCCGCCGCAGAGAGTCAGCGCGACTGCGAGAGCAATGGACATGTCGCGTTGTCGGCCCATGGTCGGGGCATTTTCGAAAGGCGGTGGTGCAAAGTCAATGGCGGCAGGCGGTTCAACTGTCTTTGTGAAATCGATCAATCGAGGTCGAAGAACCCATTGTCGTCGTTCTTGCCGAACCACCCGATGTCGAAATGATCCGGGTCTCCGAGGTAGAACGGGCTCTTGGCGGTGAAGGTGCGCTGTCGTCGATCGACGTGACCGTCGCACCAGGCGACGTTGCACCGGCTGTTGTGACGGAAGTGAATGGACGGGGTCGTCCGATAACCGCTGGTGGGGAAGAACCTCGGCTCGGCGAAGCTGTATTCGATCAATCCAGCGTTGACGAACGCGGCATCGGTGAACATCACCGTTTCGGTCGGGTTGTGAACGCGGTCGAGTTGGACGCCCGATCGATCGGTCTCGAGGGTGTAGAAGCTGCCACCCGCCGGTCGGAGCATACGCCCGATGAATGCATTGTTGTAGCCATAACCACCGTTGCCGAGCTCGAACGCGCGGGAGGCATCCGTGATTGCGTGGCGAAATGACGGGCAGCTTCGCACGCGGCCGTCGCCGAGGTAACGCACCAACGGGCCTCGAGTTGCGTCAAACGGGCCGGTCGGCAGGTCGCGGCTTCCATGCCAGCGATGAAGATTTCCACGGGCGTCGGCCGCCCCTGGGCAGGCGTGATTGTTGTTCTCGTCGGCGTAGAGCATGACCGCGAAGGCGATCTGTCGAAGGTTGGATCCACAGACGGCGGCTCGTGCTTGTTCGCGCGCGGCTGACAAGCTTGGCGCGAGGATCGACAACAGCAAGGCGACCACGGCGATCACGATGAGCATCTCGACCAACGTGAATGCCGGGCACGGTGCTGGTGGCGTGACATGTCTTGAAACCTGTCTGCGTGGGAACGTCACGGTTTGGCTCCGGTAAACACCCGTTGGAGGAGACCAAAATCAGTTGTATCCACGACGTTGTCATGATCGAGATCAGTCAAGACGCAAATCTCGGTGAGCGTGCTTTGGGTTGGGGCGGCGGCGCACGCTGCGAAGACGCTGAAATCATCGAGGTCGACGTCGCCGTCACCGTCAGTGTCACCGGGTGACATTGGAGCGACGTCGGCGACGGCGTCGATTTCCGGTGAGGCCTCTCCGAATCTCAGGTCGATCCGATTCACGCCGTTCGTGATGCGAATGAAGTCAAAGCCGTCCAAATCCGCGGGCGCGAGGGTGTCCGGATCAATCGCCCAGGCTATATCAAAAGCGTCGCCACCGCCCGAGCCAGGCGTGATGCCGGTTGTGAGTGGATCATCGGGGACGGTGTAGAACTCCTTCGGCGTGATCGTGGGGTCGTCGACGAAGTTGTCGCCGTCCATGTCGCCCAGTTCGAGAGTGGGGGAGAAATCAGCGTAGCCGAAAATGCCTGCGCTGTCGGCGAACAGTCCGTTGGGATTGGTCACGATCAGTGCGTCAAATATCTCCCCTGGCAGGCGAATCGCTTGGGTTTGCCATTGATCTGGAGAGGTGATCGGAAGCCACGCCGGGTTGTCCGGCGGGTAGGTTGGGTCGCCGATGTTGTTGTCCCACGTTTGCGTCTCCAATTGGCCAGCGGGATTCGTTATGTGGCTTCCGGGGATGAGGTACCAAGCGTCGTCCGGCATGTTATTGCCGTTGTCATCGCGACTGATCTCAATGTAACCGCACTCGGCCCAATGCCTGTTCGACGAGCCGACCCAAAACGCGTTGCCGAACACGATCGCGTCCAGGCCCATCGGGTTGGCCGGGTCGTCCGCGACGGTGTGGTCGAACCCCAGCACGATCGATCCGCCGAATCCGCCGAGTGTCGCCTTGGAGTCGTTGTCGACCGTCAGCGTTCCGCCGCCAGTGGGTGGACCGAGGGCGCTGCGGGGATCGTTGAACGCGGAATCCTGGACGAACTGCCCCGGGGCGGGGTCGTATTCAACGACCCGTGTTGCGAAGGGGCTTTGCGCCAGACTTCGGTCACCGATCGACAAGGCTGCGAACGCGACCGCATAGCTGAGAACGATGCGTTGCCGTGTCATGATGGTGTCAACTCTCTGGCAGACTGCGGACCGAACGAATTCATAGGCCGGCGGACGAGGGCGATCGTTCCCGCCGAGGCGAGCAGGCAGGCGGTCAGAAGCATGCTCCACTCAGTGGTTGTGGGGACGAGGCGGTTGGCGGCGGTGTAGGCGTAGACGGTCGAGTCGATGGCGTCGTCGACGTACAGTTCGCCGGTGGCGCGGTTGTATCTTAGCGTGTAGCGACTGCCGACGGCGGGATCGGGGTCGATGTTGCGGGCTTGGAGTGGGTCGTTGACGTCGACCGCTCCGCCGCCCAGTAGCGCACCGCGCACTGCCGACGCATTGATCAGCACGGCGAACCCTTCCGGTGCGAAGAAATCGCCACCGCCGACGAACATATTGCCGAAACCGTCGAACCCCAGCGGAACGGCTGAGAGCACGTCCGCGATGAGCACGCCGTCGGTCGTCCAATCGAGCGTGGTGAACGTGTTCAACGCTATGGTGACGGCGGCTGCGTCGAAGGCTTTGATCGTGCCCGCCGCCGCTGGGTCGGTAGAGGAGAATCCGTTTCCGGTGTAGAGGTTGCCTGCGCTGTCGAACGCGACCCCTGCCGACGCGCCGTCAATGCCGTCGACAACGATGGGGTTTGTCGGTGCGAGCGGATTGGGGCTGTTGATGTTCAGGACGGTCACAACGCTGGGAAACCCGAAGTCGCCCGCCGTGAGGGCGACGTGTGTGTCGTCATACCATGTAGCCTCGAAGCTGTTCGCCGAAAACCAGGTGCCCGTCAGCGAGGTGACGGTGAAGATGCCCACTTGGAAGTTGCCGAACGGCTCGCCGCCACCGTTGCCGACGGCAAATCGAGTGCCATCAGGTGACACTCGGATGTAGTCGGCACCGAAGCTCGAGATGTTCGCCGCCGGCAGTTGGCCTAGGTTGGTGAATTGGCGGCTGCCGACGCTCGTTTCCACGTTGACATTGTCACCGATGAGGACGATGAGTCGGCCGTCGGCGAGCGTGTCGAAAGGCCCAGCCCCGGCGGGCAGCGTGAAGACGTCGGTCAACGCGTAATCGTCAATCGTGCGAGCGGCGGGTTCCGTCGCTACGGCGGTGTTCGTGAGCAGCAACGTCGCACCCACGGCGACCAAGCCTGCGAAGAGGAACCGGACCCGCTGCGCTGTTTGGCGCGGCGTGTGAACACGCGGATGATCGATCGCGTGGCAGATCGTACCTATCGGGGCGGTTGTAGGATGTACTCGGGGTTGGGAGTTGGCGAGCATGTGAGACTCCTTACAGCGGCGTCCCAACGTCGGCGGTGCGGAGCGCGTGAAGCCGCGCAGCGGGCAGTCGTTCGCGATTGGTTGTCGATCAGACGAACAAGCCGCAATGACATGGTCTGTCACTCCACCCACGAGAGCGTCAGGACTACGAATGGAACCGGCTGGTAGGTCTTCTGGCTTCCGAGCGCTCGACGGACGGCGTCGAATCTACTGGTCGCACCTTCTCAACCCGCGATGGCGGGCCAATGGTTTTTGCGACGTTCGTTCTCGGTTACAGCGGCGGGGCCGCTCCGGTCTTGAACCGGATTCCCTGTTTGATCCGCAACGAGCGAATCACCAGCTTGCGGCCATGCTAAAGCACGCGGGTGAACTGTCAAGCACGAATTTCGGGCGGGCGATGCGGCTGTGCGCGGGGGGCTGGCGACGCGGCGAGTGCAAAGGTGAACGGCTCGCCCTATGGCAAGCCGTTGCAGCAGGGGTCGACGCCGGTGAAGGCGTCCAGAATAGCGAAGACATCAAGAATGTTGAGCGTGTCGTTCCCGGAGCACGGTTCGATATCAACGTCCTTGAACGGACACTGATCGAAGTCTCCCGAAAAGCTATTGAGGACACACGTGATATCGAACAAATTGATCGCGCCGTTGTGATCCACGTCGCCATACTGGAAATTCGGCTGGTCGAACGAGCAAAAACCGTTCGAACACTCGTCCAACGAGCAGATATCGCTGTCGTCACACTCACGCCCGCTGGCGCAAGGATCAACGCAATCGTCTCCCACGATAGGATAGCGAGGTCCGTCGGCTGAAACCGCTCCCACAAAGCATTGCGGTCCGGTCATCGTTACCGGAAAAGCAACGTCATAGTGTACTTCCGGTGGGAACGTTCCACTGAAAAACGGCCCCCACTTGACCTTATTGTTCACGCCGTCGAACGCTCCGCCGCCGCTGATGCTCCCACTCACCACCGTCCAACCGACAGGTGGTGAATCCTCCAGGCCAAGCGTGGATACCTGCGGCGGCATGTCGATGACGATCGAAACCAAGAACGTCGATGCAGGAACAGCCGGACCGGACAAGCTACGCGTTCCACTTTGCCCGAAGACAACCGCTGGCGAAACCACCAGTGTGAACGGCAGTAGAAAAAGAACCGAGGTCCGAATCCGTGTACCGTTCGCGGTGTCCATCGCCTCTCCATTGCAGCCGCAGGCGGCACGCCACCAACGCTGCGTCCGCGAGACCGAGCAGGCGCTGACGCTTTGCCCGGTCTTCGTCCCCTCTGTTTCGTCGAGATACTACTTCGTGTCGATCGGGTAATTCAGGCCGTCAAACGACACCGTGCCCGTGAAGCCTCCAGACTTTGCCTGGGTTGAACCGTAGGCCCTGAATGTTACCGTACGCGATAGATTATCGAGAAACGGCCCCCATTTGACCTTACGGTGGATTGCATCCCACTGCCCACCGTCGCTGATGCGAGCAGGCGTCCACCCCTTGGGAAGTTCATATTCCAACGCGACCGCCACAGTTCCCGCCGGAGCGCTGATAGTGATGGGAACGATCAAACGCCGAGTACGACCGTCACGCTGCCTCCGCACACCCGTAGTCGCCCTGAAAGCAGCACTCGCGCCGCCCACCGCGCCGCCCCCAAACGCCGACGGGGCCGGTGCAGTAGTGCACAGCCCGGCATTGGCGTCCACCGTGCTGGCCGTCACGAACCAACCTTGGGTCACGTCGTCCCAGCAGTACAATTCTCCGCTCTTCCAGATCGTTACCGCCCGCGTCATCTCCGCGATATTGTCATTGCATCCGCTCTGCCACGCGCAGGCGTAGCCGATAGCCTCGCAAAGATCCACTCGCCCGTTTTCGCATCCGGTCGTTGGGTCGTTCGCAACAGTACAGGTGGCACAGTCGCCGCACCCGGCACAGGCCTGGGCTGGCGTCGCATCCGCTGAGATGCGCGGCGCACAGTCTTGATCAACACAGTCGTCGCCGCATATGACTGAGTTGTCGGTCCCATTGAGGGAAATGACTCCAGAGAAACACTGGAGACCTGTCGCCCCCGCCGGAGGAACAACATCGTACGTCAGGTCTGTCGGAAACGGTGCAGAGAAAAACACCCACTTGACCTTCCGATTCACAGCATCGTAGAGCCCGTTGTCGCTAATGTCACCGGGCACGACCGCCCAACCGACCGGGGGCGAGTCTTCCACGCCGAGCACAGTCACGCCGGCCGTCGGAAAAACCGGATTGATGTGGATGGTCTTGGTCGACGAAGGGCAGTAAGAAAGCCGTGGCTTGCGCAAGTCGCGATTCGCGCGGCACATCGGCGGCGCCTGGCATTCGTCCGGCACTCCATCCAGATTGATGTCGTTGCTTGTTCCACCGTTAATGTCGCATACGTCCGGAACACCGTTCGGCTGGCAATCAACGCTCGTACCTGACAGGATGTCGCACTCGTCCGCCACGCCGTTGGCATTGCAATCCGGCTCGCACTCGTCCGGGACTCCGTTGAGCTGGCAGTCTACGCTTGTTCCCGCCGCAATGTCGCAGTCGTCCGGAATACTATTGAGTTGGCAATCGCCGCTCGTACCCGACGAGATGTCGCACGCGTCCGCCACGCCGTTTGAATTGCAATCCGGCTCGCATTCGTCCGGGACTCCGTTCGGTTCGCAATCCACACTCACGCCACCTGCAATGTCACACTGGTCCGGAACAAGGTT
>CAYQFV010000123.1:0-12723 GCA_964416845.1 uncultured Phycisphaeraceae bacterium
TCGGGCACGGATCCTGCTCGGTCAGGTTGTAGCAGATGCTGCAATGAAAGACGCTGTCCTTGACCGCCATGATCGCCTCGGCGAGCTTGGAGGCGTTTGCCTTCGTATCGCGAAGGATGTGGAAAGCCAGCCGCTCGGCGCTTCGCGAACCGATGCCGGGCAGCCTCTGAAGCTGCTCCTTGAGGTGCTCTAGCGAACTGATATGGTCAGTGCCCATGATCGTCCTCGACGGCGGACAATTCACGCAGTGATCTGTTACCGATGATCCAACGGATACGTGCCCGATGGGTTTCAGCCGTGGGCCAGCCGTCGTCGCGCTTCGCGCAGGGGTGATTGTCGGGAGAGTTCATCATTCGCCGGGCGTGCCGCCGAACATGTCCGCGAGGCCTGGCACGTTGAGCCCGCCGGTCAGTTCGGTCATTTGCTCGCGAACGGCGTCGTGGGCTTTGGTGGCTGCGACGCGGACGGCCGACGTGATGAGGTCTTCGAGCAGTTCCACATCCGACGCTGCGTCCGGCTGAATCTTAATGTTGACCAGCGTGCCCTTGCCGTCCACGGTGGCGACGACCGCCCCGCCGCCCGATTCGCCGTCGTATCGCATGGCGGCGAGTTCGTTTTGCATCTCGCTCATTTTCGATTGAAACTCCTTGGCCTGTTTGAACAGCGAGCCAAGGTTCCCGAGTCCTCCCAGCATGGTCATCCCTCTCCTGGTTCGGTCGGCGGCTGGGCCGACTCTTGTGCTGAGTCGTTGCCGTCTTGTTGCGTTTCGCCGGACGACGATTCCGTTGTTTTCTTCACTTCGACGAGCGTCGCGCCGAACAGGTCGATGGCCTGTCGAACCGCGGGGTTTTTGCGGGCACGCGATTCGTCCGCGGTATTCGCCCTGCTCACGGGCTTGCGCTTGGCAGGTGCGGCCTTCTTGGCGGGCGTGGCATTCTTGGACGTGACAGCGGCGGGTGATGATGCGGTGGTTCGCCTGCCGGGGGGAGTTGTTGGGGCCGGTCGGGCGGGTGGTGAGACGCGCTTGACGCTTCCGCCGGAGTCTTGGGACGTCGCCTGTCCGCCGCCGCCTTCCAACCGGGCGATCAGCGTGCCGACATCCGAAAACTTCTCAGCCATCGCGAGGCGGACCACGGCTGCGTCGAGCAACGCCCGCGACACGTTGCTCGACTTGGCGGCGCGACGGAGTTCTTCCATGAGGCTGATCATGTAGACGTAGGTCGCGCCGTCGAAGAGCGTGCATTGCTTGACGAGTTGGTCGCGGGCTGACGACGGGAGGTCGATCAATTCCGTCTTCGGGCCGCACACGCAAAAGAGCATCAGTGCCCGCAAGTGTTCGATGGTGACTTCGCAGAAGCGTTCCATCGTTTGGCCGGCGGAGAGGGATTGTTCCACGCGTTCGAGTGCGCCGGCTGCGTTTCCAGCAGCCACCTCGTCGATCAACGCTGCCACGATTTCGTCGTGCGGGCAGGGGAGCACGTCGTCGAGCATTTCAGTGGTGACAGCCCCGCCGCTGAACGACAGAAGTTGGTCGAGTAGCGACAGGGCGTCGCGCATCGACCCGTTGGCGAGTCGTGCGATTCGGCGAACGACCGCGTCGTCAGCCTGAATCGATTCGGTCGCGAGAATGCTCTTGAGATGTTCCGCGATGGCGGTGACGCTGATGCTGCGGAAATCGAACCGCTGGCAGCGGCTGACGATCGTCGCAGGCACTTTTTGGATTTCGGTGGTCGCCAGGATGAACTTGACGTGGTCGGGCGGTTCTTCCAGCGTTTTGAGCAGAGCGTTGAACGCGCCGGTGCTGAGCATGTGAACTTCGTCGATGATGTAGACCTTGTACCGCGAGCGGGCCGGCCTGTAGGCAGCGTTGTTGCGGAGGTCGCGGATGTTGTCGACCCCGGTGTTGCTGGCTGCGTCGATCTCGATGACGTCAATATCTTCGCCCTCGGCGATCGACCGGCAGGATTCACACTCGCAGCAAGGGGTGGGCGTTGGTGCATCGAATTTCTGGCAGTTGAGCGCTTTGGCCAGCACCCTCGCCGACGACGTCTTGCCCACGCCCCGCGTGCCTGTGAAGAGGTATCCGTGGTGGACGCGGCCAGCGATGACGGCGTTCTTGAGCGTTGTCGCGACGGCGTCTTGCCCGACCAGATCGTCGAACGTTTGGCTGCGATATTTGCGTGCTAAGACCGTGTAGGACATCGTGCGTTTCGCCTTGTGTGCGGTGGTCCAAGCGAGAAACGGCGCCGCATGATGACGGCCAGGTTGAACCACGGCACCTGAACACGCCGGGTGGGCTGCTCTGTCTCCAGCCTGACCCGTTATCCGGCGAGCCCACTGCATGGGACCCGGCCGTCATCACACGGCGCCCTCGCCCGCGCACGGCGGATCATAACGCCGATCGTTTCGGATTCAAATAGGTCAAAACGCCGGTTCGGTGTTCGGATTTCTGCCGGGTGGCCTTGATTGTCACTTTGATGTGAGTTGGATCGCTTGATTCCAGTCGTCCGGGGGTGGGGCGTCTCGGAACGCTCGGACGTTGTCCGCCAGCAGGCGGACGGCTTGATCGTCCGGATGGGTCGCGGCGCACTCGTTGAGGAGGCGCGCGGTTTCGTCCCATTGGCGGGCCTGAAAGCTCGCGACGGCGCGTCCGAACAGCTCGGCGTATCGCACGCCCGCGTCGTCCACCTCGCCCCGCCGGCCGACGAGTTCGTAGACCTGCACGGCTTCCTTCTTGCCCACCACCTGCAGACCGCCGAGGTGACGCACCACGAAACGGTCGTCCGTGGCGGACAGGGTCGATTGCGAGATCAAACATTGCACGCCGAACACCTTGCACGCCGGCTCGAGTCGGGCGGCCAGGTTCACCGTGTCGCCGATGCAGGTGTAGTCCAGCTTGTTGTCGCTGCCGTAGTCGCCGACGAACACGTCGCCGGTGTTCAGGCCGATGCGCATGCTCAGTGCACGGACCTCGTCCGCCAGCGACCCTTGACCGAGACGCTGTTTCAACTGCTCGAGCGCGTCGAACGAACGCAGCGCCGACTCGCAACCGGCCGACGGATGGTCTTCGACCGGCAGAACCGGCGGGTTGAAAAACGCGAAGATGCCGTCGCCCATGAACTTGTTGATCATCGCATTTTCTTCGATCAGCACCGCGCTCATTGCGTCGAGATAGGGGTTGAGCACGTCGCGCGTGCGGGACGCCCCCAATCGTTCGCTGATGGACGTGAAGCCTTTCAGATCGCTGAAAAAGCAGGTGACACTGCGTGGCACTGGTGACAGGTCCATCGCGCCGCCGCGCTGCGAAAGCTGCGTGGCTAGCTTTGCTGCGATGGCGGGCGAGGTGTATTGGGCGAGCGATTTACTGAACGCCCGTTTTTGACGCTCTTCGGTCAACTGCCTGTACAGCGTTACGGCGGCCCAGGTGACGAACACACCGATCGCCGCACCGGCTAGATCGATGTCGAGTACCCAGAAGAAAAACGCGGCGTACTCGGCGACCAGCAAGGAGGCGGTCATCGCCACGACGCACACCAGACTGACCCACGGGTTACGCAAAGCGGTGATCGTACCCATGAACATCCCCGCAAGAACGACGACCAGCACATTGAACCAGGGAGGCGCGATGCGGGGAAACCGATTCGTCAGCATGCTGTTGATGACGTTGGCGTGCGCGAGCACTCCCGGCATTTCGTCGAACACCGGCGTGTTCACCGTGTCTGCCACCGCCGCCGCCGTGTAGCCCACCAGGCAGATCTTCCCTCCGATGCGACGCGTCAGTTCGGCTTGGAGCTCCTCGATACGCGTTCGCTTGGCAGCGATGGCCTGTTTCAACCGCCTGCCGCCCGGGTCGGTCGCGTACTTGTCCGCGAGACGGAGCGCTTCGAGCGCTTGAGCGTCGTCTGGATTGTCGGCTGACAGTGCTTCGCCGGCTGCGAGCAACTCGCGAACTTGCGGCGCTAGATCGTTCACCACGTAGTCGACGCTCGTCTGCTCAATCTTTGCGATTCGCCGATCGAGCAGCGCTAATTCGCCGGACGACTCAGGTGATTCGTTTTCGTGCCGCAGTCGTCTTCGTTCGCGGACCAGCGATTGATACGTTGCGAGCGCCGCGTCCGCGCCGGCTGATGTGAACCGGACGAATTCCTGCATCTGGTGAGCGAGCACGCCCTGCTCTTCTTCGATGGCTGCCCGAAGTTTTGGGATCAGCCAAACCCGAAAGACGGGGATGTGGGTGAAGCTACCCCACCATTCGTGGCGGACTCGGTCGATGTGCCAGTTGATCAGCGTCATGCCGTCCCGGTCGATCGGCACGCGCCACGAAGCGTCACCATCGCGGGTCGACATGGTCAGAACGTTGCCATCGTCGATGCGGATGGATGACTCGTCGATATCGAGCACGTCGCATGCAAGCGCGAAGCCCAGATGTTCGAGCAGCCTGCCTCTCGCGTCGATCAGCAGCGGCACTCGGCGCATCACGCCGTCGAGTGAATCGGTCTCGAACGTGACCACACCAACCCGCGCGGCCGCCGTGAACTGTTCGACCGGGAGCGACAGGTCCACGGCGTGTGGGATCCTTCCAGCAAGCGTCGTGTTCACCGGGATCGCCTTGTCGACGACGTTTCGCTCGCTTGAAATGGCTCGAAACGCCCGCCGAAGATCCTCGCGATCGGAGCTGAAGACGTTGATGTCGCTGCCGGGCATGAACGCTCGGAACACGTCGGCGAATGTGGCATCGTGATGGGTTTCGAGAAAACCACGCACCAATCGTCGAGCGACCGTGCGCTTGGCGGCGGCCAGGTGCGTTTCGACAAACCGCGACGCAAGTGACAATTGCTCGGCGATCTCCGAAAGGTCGAGTTGAAACGTGCCTTCGAGTGCGCGCTCGATGCGCAGCCCGTCGAAAACCTCGAGCGCCGTGACGTGGCGAGCCCGCCGGCCGCTGGCTGCGTGGGCTGCGAATGCGCTGAGTTGCCCGCCCAAACGCGCGTCAGCCTCGGATGCGGAAATGGTCGGGTTTTGCTTGAGAAGCTCGTACACGCTGGCCCGCAAGGCGTCTGGCGAATAACCCGGCTTGTAGAGTCGTGCGAACATGGCGAGATAGACGTCGCCCGCGTCGCGAAGTGCGTCGGCGAATTCCCGGTCGTCGTACACCACGTTCAGTTCGTCCAGCGTGCCGAACAGTTCGCCGGAATCGATGTCGTAATCCGGGTCGAGGCGGGCGTCGTCAACCCGACCGCCGCTGGGTGTATCGAACACGATGTCCATCAAGACCGCCCGGGCGCCCAATTCGGTCAGCGTGCGAATCAAATCGGAATGGTACGACCGAGGCCAAGGCCAACGATGCACGCGTTCCAACGCGTAGTCGTTGATGTCGATCATGACGATGGCAGGGTCTGCTGATACGCGATTGGACGTGCGGAATTTCCGGTCCAGCATCCACAGGCTGATCGGCTCGAACACGTTGGCGAGTTGGGCGATTCCAGCCACCAATGTGACGATCGCGCCAACCATCAATCCCCGACTGTGCGTTCGCAGCTGTGACAAGACCCCGCGCATGCAACCATGCTACCCGCCTCGCGGCCGTCTGTTAAACACCGAGCGCGTCATTGCGAAATCCGCAAGCGTCGCCACAAAATGGGCACCGTCACCCAGCCTGTGCTACGCGGCTGGTGACTACGAGGAGGCTGACGCTGCCGCCGCTGCCGATGCGCTGGCACACGCTGCGGCGGCCGCTGCTTGTTGGGCGCTGATGATCGCTTGCATATCCAGCAGCGCCTTGACGTTGGTGATGGTTTGGAGATTTCGGTCGACGCGCACAAGTTCCAGAAATGTGATGCTGGCTGCCAGGTTAAACGTCAGCGATCGGTCCGGCTGGGGACGGATCGCTTTCATCGCCTCGCGATTTCTCAGCACGTGTTCGACGATGCGACTCGCCGGATGGTCCAGGAAGGTCAGGATCGCAAGTTCGTCGTAGTCGCTCTGCCAGATGGCGACCTTGTTGCCGCGAAACCCGTCCGCCAGATCGCGGTAGCGACGAGCCGCCTTGCGGGCGTCCAATTGCGACAGGTACAGAATGTTCGCAGCCGTTTGCAACGGGTCGCCCTTCGAAAAGCCGTGCGATCCGAGCGCCTGATAGAATCCTTCGATCGTTTCGCCGATGCGGACGGGCGATTCCTCCTGGCCCGTCAGTATCGCACACGCGGGGAAATCGTCCGGGCCGGTCAGCCACCAGTGATGGCGTTTCATCTCTTCGTAGAGCGCCTTGAATCGACGGATTGTCTTTTCGGTGATCGGAGCCTGTTTCGCCTGCATCCGCAGAATCAGGATGGCCATCGTTTCAAACACGCCCGCTCGTCGCAGCCCCGCTTCACGAAACAGCTTTCGTGCTCGCTTGACCGCCGAAAGGAATCCGCGGGCCGTATCACCGTGCGCGAGCATCATGGAGGCGACGATGAAACGCAGTCCCGAATCAAGGCGACCGAACATCCCCGATTCCGCCGCGATGTTCTTGCTGATCCGCCGAATGGCCGTAGCCACGGTTGTCGGCGATCCCGGACAGGTCAACGCTGCAACGGCTGCGAAACGCAACGAAGATGCGTCCCGCCACCACCGGCGATCCGCGTTTAACGCCTCATACAAATCCTCGAAGCGGGCCAGCGGGTTGTCCGGCAGGTAGTGTGCTTTCGTTGGCATAACGCCAGTCTATCGACTGCCCGCCCGATTCCAAAGTCGAGCAGAGATGATGACGAGCATGCCAACCACAAAGCGCATGCGAATTATCTCCGACGTTCAGCAATTCCGACCCATTCTGACACGAGTTGTGGGAGCCGTTCCGCAACCTCGCGCCCGAACAACACTTCGTCGATGTAGCCCATATGGAGCATGTCAACGATCCGGCAAAGATACGAGCGCCCGCATTCCCACCAAGTGAAACGCGCGTCCACCATGAGGTAGTGTTTGAGGTCATACCCCTCGCTTCGACGAAGTTCCTCAATCTCCATGCCGTCCAAGAGGGTCTCATACACGCCGTCGGCGACACGACTACCGAAGGACGTCGTGTAGTAATACTCCTTGATTTCCCAGATGGCGATCGGATTGACGGGCGCGGGGAACGCGCCATCAACCCGCCGCGCCATCGTGCGAAGCGGGGCGCCGTCGGATGTGACGGTCGTGAGTTGACGCGGATCGAAGTCGCACCGATGGCCACCCGCGTTCGCCTCGATGAGCATGTTGATGATGCATGTGAAAAATGCATAGGCTTTCTTTTTGCGTTTCTGCTTGTTCATCGGGAGGGGGCAGGTCGGGCGGAGATTCTTCCGAAGTTCCGCGAACATTTTCTTCGCCTCACCGCCATTCATCAGGCGAGGTTTGACGAAGCCATTGAGAACATCCGCGCGGTGCTGGAAGTAGTCAGACAGTGTTCTAGCGAACTCGGTCGGTTTTCCGGCGGCGTGCTCGAGATGCTTCGTCCCGAGATCCAACTTCGTCATCGCGAAACGCATCTCGGCAATTGACGGAACGCGGACTTCGCCCCGACCGCGCACCGTGTACCCGATCACTTGGCTGATCGAACGCACATTTGCCCAGAAGTGTTTGGGAAGGTCGAGGAACCGCGGGTCTGCCCTCATCTTGCCTCCCCCTCGAAGCGGCGGACAAAATCTGCGAGCGACACGCCGAGTGCCCGGCACACATCGCGCAGCTCGAGGAAATCCAGTCGTCGCTCGCCCGATTCGTACTTGCTGACAAACGACTGAGGCTGCCTCAGCATCTTGGCGAGGTCTATCTGTCTGAGTTGGGCATCAAGACGAAGCTCGCGCAGAATGTTCTGGAATCGCTCTTGTTCAGAAGGTGTCCTTAACATGCAGCCAGTAGCCTATAAGGGTTTGACGTGCATCCCAAATTGGGATATAGTCGCCGATCGGTTATATGAACACTCAGTTAACGAGGAGTCCGATGGTGCAGCGTTTGCTATTCGACGGAATCGAATCTCGCGAGGTTGAGCCGTTTCGCAAACAGTTGCTGAAGTGGATCGGAAACAAGCAGCGGTTCGCGCACGAGATCGTGTCATATTTTCCTCCGCGATTCGGCAGGTACTTCGAGCCCTTCCTAGGAAGCGGAGCGGTTCTGGCCACCCTCGTCCCGGGGAACGCGGTAGCTTCTGATTCATTCGAGCAACTGGTCGAAATCTGGCAAACCCTTCGCAATTCGCCTGAAAAGTTGAAGCGATGGTATGCGGACAGGTGGCGTGCCATGATGGAGGGTGACAAAGTAGACGTCTATGAAAGCATCAAGGGTTCGTACAACGCGAGACAGAATGCTGCCGACCTCCTCTTTCTTTGCCGATCGTGCTACGGCGGCGTAGTGCGCTTTCGTCAGAACGACGGTTACATGTCGACGCCCTGTGGCCCCCACCGCCCGATTTCGCCGGAGAGCTTTTCCCGACGCGTTGACGAGTGGCATGAGCGCACGGCCGGTGCACGCTTTGTCCACATGGACTACGAAGAAGCAATGAGCCAGGCGGAAGACGGTGACCTAGTCTACTGTGACCCGCCGTACAGCGACACGCAATCTATCCTATACGGCGCCCAATCCTTCAGTCTGGAGCGATTGTTCGACGTTATCGCGAATTGCAAAACCCGAGGCGTTCGCGTCGGCCTCAGCATTGACGGTACCAAGCGATCGGGAAACCTGATATGTGACGTGCCAATCCCAGATGCGCTCTTCGAGCGAGAGGTTTTCGTACACTGCGGGCGCTCTATGCTCAAGCGCTTCCAAATGAACGGGAAGACATTGGAGGGAGAGGTAGTGTCGGACCGCCTGCTGCTGACATACTGATCCGATCGCGTAACGTACCTATTGCCCGCTGCACTTGCACTCTCGGAACAATCGACCGGCTTCTTTCCGAACCGTTCAATCGTCTTGCCGCGTTAGCGTCTGACGGGGTGGCGATGCGTTCGGGGGTGGCGGATGGGGGGGCGGGTTGACAGTGGGCGCGTGACGCGCGGCATGGTTGCGGGGGAAAGCAGTGTGCCCAGATCGAACAACTGTCCGATTGTCGGTGCGAGGCCGAAGTCGCCTTCGGGGCGGATGTTGCTCGGCGGTGGGGCGAAAATCTGCGTACGGCCGGTAGCGGCCGGCTGGTTGGCTATCTGGGCTGAAACGAACGTTGGATCGATCCGTTTGGTGATCTGCGTCGCTTGAGACGGGTCGGGCGAGACGACCGAAGCGCCGCCGGGGTTCTTGGCGGCGAAGCTCGATTCCGCCGGCGTGACTGACGCGTCGTCGTAGAAGTTCACCGCGCGATCGAAGATTTTCTGGTTGACCCACATGACGTTCATCGTGCGATTGTTCACGTACTCGTGTGGTCGCACGCGACGTTGCTGGCCTGTGGATTTGAGCGTGGCTTGGAGAAGACCGTAGCGAGCCAGCGAGATTTGGAATCGGCCGGTGGTCGGCTCGACCTCAATCTGCCAGCCTTCCGTACCGCGCTTGGCCAGCGTCGCGACGGTCGAATCGACCACCACGTCCGTCCGAAGCGTCGCCTCGGTCGATCCGCCCCGCACCGTGCCATATCCCAAGCCCAGCAGGACCGATTTTTCCGTGGCGGTTTTGTAATAATCGTCGATGCTCGCCAGCGACACCTTGCGAATCTGAACGATGGTATCGTCACCGAAGGCCAGCGCGACGCTCGATCGAAGCCCGGTCTTGATCTGCGTGCCACTCGAGAGGGTGTCGTTCAGCTTGACGGGCGTCCAACCGGCGGCGGTAGCACTGATACCCACCGGCGCTTTCTTAACGATCCCGTGGACCTCCACGACTTTCGCTTGAAGCGCTTGGTGCGCGGTTGCGTCGCCCGGTTGATCCGCCGCCGCAGGCTGCGCGAACGTCGAACGCGTCAACATCAGGCCGACGATACAAAACAAGGCCGCCGACAACGTCCGTTCGATTCGTCGATGGTTCATGCGATGGGTCCTCGCTATGGTTGACCTGCGCTCTGAACGTCGGCCGGAGACGAAATCTTCACGTCGGTTGTTTCGTACACCCCGTGGTCGGCCATGTAGTCGTCCGCTTTGCGAATGGCCGCCAAAACTTCGCCACCCGTAGGGATCTGGTATGGCAAGCCGTACGGCATGATGCCCGCGCGAACGACGTTCTTGAGCGCGTACCGCCGATCTCCCAGCCCCGAGCACTTGGCCAGCCACGTGTTGACGCTGTCGGGCAATCGGCAGGTCCTAAAAATCATATACCCGAGTGTGCCCCGATCCACCGCTTCGTTGGCTGCAATTCCCCATTTTTCAGAAATCACGCCGCGAGAGGCCAATTCCGCCGATCGCGTTTCGAAATCACTGGAGGTTTCCGTGCCGTTCGCCAGCAGCAGCATCGCCCGGCAGGCTTCGTCGTACGTCACCATGGGCTGTTGGGCGAGCAGATGGAAGAATTCGAGAGACTCGAGTTGGTTGTGATCCTGCGCAGGCTCAAACGTCAACGAATGGGAGCAGCCGGCCAACACCGGAGGCAGCATCAGGCACAAAAGGCGGGCGTTGCGGGCGTTCATCGTCAAAAGTTCCATGTCAGGCCGAACAACAGGTAGGTACGTGTCGTGCGGTCATCAAATGCTTTTCCCGGAAAGAAGACGCCGTATCGCGTGGTGGCTGACAAATCCGACGTGACGTCCCAGTTGGCGAAGTAGTCCATCTCCCACCCGAGGTAGCCAGACGCGACCCCCGCCGTCGGGTCGGACACCGCCGCCGCCGCGCGTTGCTTGTAATAGAGGAACCAGTTCGTGCCCATTTCAAGCTTGTCAAACGTCGCGTTCCCCTCGAACGGAAAGTACGACGCGCCCGTCCGCCACATGTGAATGTTGCTCATTCGCGGGGCGAACGAAAGCCCGGTATCGCGATAGCCGAATCCGATAAAGCTTGCGTCGCGAAAGCCTCGCGATACCCCGCCCGCCGAATCGGTCGGGCTTTGCAATCGGGTCGGCTCACCGCTGGCGAGAAGGTATTCCACCGACGCCCGAGGCTTGCCGGGGGCGTCGAACAGGTATTCCAAGTTCAGATCGTACGCCCAAGCGTTGATACGGTTTTTGTGCAGAAACCGCCGATCGCCGTAGCTGCGGCCGGTCTCAAAGACCCACTCGGTCGAGTATCGCAGGTTGTCTACCAGTTCGCCCGTCGAGCCAACGCCGACGTAGAACGAGTCGTAATCGTATCGTTGGAGCGGCGTGCGAAATCCATCCTTGTTGTGGTCGCGCTGCCAGAACACATAACCGAACGGTTCATGACGCTCGAAGCCGAGATACTTCGTTTCGACGCCGAAGAACGTGCGGCGGGTGCGCGACGGGTTCCTGGCAAGGTCAAAATCCTGCATGCTGCCGACCGTCTTGCCAGCCAGGCCGGTCACCTGCCAATCGGCGAACGTCCCTCTGACCCACACCTGGTCGAGCGGCAGCGACATCGCCAGCCCCGTGCCGAACTGCGTGAAGTCGCGACCGATTTTGAACTCGATGTTGTATCCGATGGACTTGTTGGCGTACGCCCGCATCGCTCGTGACAGATCGAACTTGTAGAAACCCCGCTCGAGGTTCATGCCTTCGACGTCGTCCTCGTCGTCGAATTGATCGCCTGGATTGAAGTCGATGAAACTCAAACGCGATCGAGCGTAGAGCTGGTGGGCACCCTGGTCCAAGGACAGTCGGCTCCAGAGGCGCAGATCATGCCGGCGAAACGTTCGCGAGCTGTTCACGCCATCGTCGTACATGAACAGGAAGAAGCTGTAGTATCCGCCGTAGTCGAACTCCACCTGATCGCTAGGCGGACGATGCTGGTCTCGCAGCGACCGCGTGAGTTCCTCGATCGCGCGCTGTTGGTTCAGGAATGAATCCGGCTCGTCCCGCCGTTGCCCAAGCGCCGGAACGTTCAGCGCCAGCACGAGTACCAGAGTGAGCAGGCTGAACCGAGTCGTTGAGAAAACCCGTAGGGACAAAGCGATGGATCCCCAATGATACGTCTATCGCGCCGTGATCGGCAGCACCACGCGCGCCGAAGGATGCGGGCCGCGCGGCTCCGTTCGTCATTCGCGGCCTGCGTATAATCAGTAGCAACGCTGGAAAGATCAAGAAGCGTTTGTGGGAATTCTTAAGCGGACGCGCACCATGCCTCGCGCGATCACGCGTGCGCGTCGTCGTCGTTCCCGTTCTGCGTTCTGGCAGGCGTCGTCTGACGGGTACGCATGACCGGGTAGGTCGCGGCGAAATGAGCGCAAAAAAAAGTCCCGCGCTTCTCGGGGAAGAAACGCGGGACCGTCAAAAAGGGGACACGACAGCTTCCATCTAATCTATAGGTTTCAAATCCGCGCGGATCAACAGATTTCGACCTTTCTTTAGTAAAAAATCAGAATGCTGCGAAATCCTGCATGACCGGTCCGAATAACATTATTATGTTGTAAGCTTATTTGCGGAATTGTTGATTCATTGTAGGCGAATTCGGGGCGATTGTTACGGCCTAATGGTGAATCTCGCGGCGAAACCGCCGCCGCTAGGGCTTGTGTCGTGTGTTGATGGAAATACGTCAGTGGTTACGAAAGCCGTCCGCCTCGCACAATGGCGATGATCAGTGCGGCGCCCATCAGGCCGGCGAAGACGTATCCGAAAAAGCCGTAGGTCTGAAGGGCGATGCCGAGGGGTTTGAGGGTTGAATCCGAGGTGACGACCATGGAGCT
>CAYQFV010000124.1:0-10568 GCA_964416845.1 uncultured Phycisphaeraceae bacterium
CGTTTAGTGCGCGGGACAGCACTGGCAGCGGTGTGTTGGGGGCTTCTGCGAGCGCCATCGGCCGATCGGACATCCGACCAAGTTTCGATATTCTCACGCTTAACGCTGATCTGTCAACGAGTTATGTCGCCGAGTCTCGTCTCGGCGCTGTTCGTCCGGGTGGTGAGGCGCAGGCGTGGATGACCTCGGTGGTGGAGTTCGTCATGCCGGTCGACACGCTTCGCTGGGGATTGGTGTTCAATATAGTTAAGCAGCCAAGCTATTCCGGCTCGGGAAGCCTTCTGGTCGAAAACACCACCCGGTCCGAAACGCTGCTGGACGAGTCGAGTTCGCAAACTATGTTCTTTTCGCTCCGAACGACGCTCAACGGCAGCGCGGGCGATGTAATCCGGGTCACCATCGCTGGCTCAGCGTCCGGGTCCGTCGCGCCAGGGGTTGTGTCTAGCGGTGGGTTCGATATGAGAGTTCAGCAAGGCTTCATCGTCCCCGAGCCGGCTAGCTTATCGCTGCTCGGACTCGGGGCGCTTCTTGTATTGAGACGTAGACGATCAATCCACGGCGAGTCACTGGAGGCGTTTGCGTTATGACTCGACCAAGCATTGGCGTTCTCGTTTGCGCGTGGCTGACGTTCGCCGCGGTTGCGCGGGGGGGGACTATTTGGGAGTGGACGCACGAGGCTGGCGGGGCGGGGTCGGCGAATCTTTTCGACGACGGGCCGGTGGTCAGCGAGGCGGACGCCACGATTTCCCTTGGCGATTCACGCATGTCGTTTAGTGCGCGGGACAGCACTGGCAGCGGTGTGTTGGGGGCTTCTGCGAGCGCGCTCGGGATCTCGGACATCCGACCCGGTGCCGGTATTCTTACGCTTAACGCTGATCTGTCAACGAGTTACAGAGCATCGTCCCGACTCGGTGCTGTTCGTCCCGGTGGTGAGGCGTAGGCGTGGATGACCTCGGTGGTGGAGTTCGTTATGCCGGTGGACACCCTCCGCTGGGGAGTAGTGTTCAACATAGTTAAGCAGCCACGCTATTCCGGATCGGGAAGCCTTCTGGTCGAAAACATCACCCGGTCCGAAACGCTGCTGGACGAGTCGAGTTCAGAGACAATGTTCTTCTTGCTGGAAACAACTATCGACGGTAGGGCAGGCGATCTAATCCGCGTCAGCATAGCAGCTTCAGCGTCCGGAGCGGTCGCGCCCGGTGTTGTGTCAAGCGGCGGGTTCGATATGGGTGTTCGACAACTTTTCATCGTTCCCGAGCCTGCTAGCTTATCGCTGCTCGGACTGGGGGCGTTCTTTGTCTTCAAGCGTAGACGGCAAATCAAGTGCGAGCCACTGGAGGCGTTTGCGTTATGACTCGACCAAGCATTGGCGTTCTCGTTTGCGCGTGGCTGACGTTCGCCGCGGTTGCGCGGGGGGGGACTATTTGGCAGTTTACGCACGAGGCTAGCGGGGCGGGGTCGGCGCGGGTGTTCGACGGGGGGTCGATGATGAGCGAGTCGGATGCCACGACGTCACTTGACGATCCCAACATGGAGTTTTCACTCGTAGATCGCACCCGGCCGGGTGTCTTCGGGGCTGATGCCTTCGCGATCGGTCGCTCCAACATGGGTCCGGGGTCCGGCAGGTTCACTCTTAACGCTGATTTGGCAACGACTTACAGGGCTGAAACCCGTCTGGGTGCGGATCGCCCGGGGGGCGAGGCGGAGGCGTTCATGTCCTCGGTGGTTGAGTTAGTCATGCCGGTCGACGCGGTCGTTTGGAGTCTCGTTTTCGACATCACCCGAGGTTCCGGGTTCACCGGCGAGGGCAGCTTGCTTGTAGAGAACATCACGCAGTCGGAAATCCTGGCAGATTTCTCCGGAACAAGCACGATGACGGAATTCATCGACACGACACTCAACAACGTGGCCGGCGATGTGATTCGTGTCAGCGTCGCAGCCTCCGCCTCCGGGTCGGTTCCCGCCGGTGTGGCATCACACGGCGGATTTGACATGTTTATTCAACAAACTTTCTTTATCCCGGAGCCGGCGACCGTAACGATGTTCGGTCTCGGAGCGCTCTTTGTGTTCAAACGAAGACGACAACCCAAGTGCGAGCCACGGTCAGGAGAGAATCATGATCTCAAAAAGCACGGCGAGAGGCAGTGTGCGCGGAGTCTTTCCCAAGATCCGCTAAACCGGCGGCTTGACAGAGCCTGCTCCATAGATGGGGGACTGATTCACGTACTGGACGAGTCTCGCAGAATCGTCCGTCCCCCACCCTTCGCTGCGCGAAGAATGCGGCACGCTGCAATTTGGAATGGTGCGTCAGGGGCGCACTACGAGTGCTCGTCATCGTGTTCCCATCTCTGAAGAGATGGGCCACCCGACCGTGAGGGAACGATTGATTGGGTGGAACGCCCGATTCCGACATCGCTCCCTGACGGTCGCGGCTCCGAAAGAGCTTGTTAAACACGCTCTCAAAAGATGGGCTACGCGACGACGATCAATGAGTCTGACGTGTTCGGCGTCTCGTGGTGAAGGCGGGTGCGAGCAATGGTGAAGAGGCAGGTGCGAGCACCTGCCCTACTTGCCGGGGGGGGGGCCTTTCTTTTGGATCTTGGCCCAGGAATCTCGCAGTGTGACGGTTCGGTTGAATACCAGTCTTGTTTCAGACGAATCGGGATCGACGCAAAAGTATCCCAGTCGTTCGAATTGAAGACGCGTGCCGGGGGCACTTCCTGCCAGAGCTGGTTCGACGCGGCAGTCGGAGAGGGCTTCGCAGGAATCTTTGTTGAGGTTTGCGGTGAAGTCTTGTCCGTCGGGAGCATTGCCGGGGTTTTCGGTCGAGAACAGATGCTGATACAAACGCACTTCGGCAGTCAGTGCGTGGTCGGCTGATACCCAGTGGATGGTTCCTTTCACTTTGCGGCCGTCGGGTGAGTCGCCGCCTTTGGTGGCGGGGTCGTAGGTGCAGTGGATTTCGATGATTTCGCCGCTTTGGGGGTCTTTGACGACGTCGACGCAGGTGACGAAGTATGCGTAGCGCAGGCGGACCTCTCGACCTGGGGTTAGTCGGAAGTATTTGCGGGGGGCGTCCTCGCGGAAGTCGTCGCGCTCGATGTATAGCACTCGGGAGAACGGTACTTTGCGTGTGCCGGCGGCGGGGTCTTCGGGATTGTTGACTGCGTCGAGGTGTTCGACCAGGTCCTCGGGATAATTGTCGATTACGACGCGCAGCGGTCTTAGAACGGCCATCACTCGGGGTGCGCGCTTGTTGAGGTCCTCGCGGACGGCGTGCTCCAAGCGTGCGAAGTCGATGACACTGTTGAACTTGGCCACTCCGACTCCCTTGCAGAAGTTGCGAATGGATTCGGGTGTGTATCCTCTGCGTCGCATTGCGGAGAGGGTTGGCATTCTGGGATCGTCCCATCCGGAGACGTGTCCGTCGCGAACCAACTGCACACACTTTCGTTTGCTCATGACGGTGTGGTTCAGTTCCAGGCGGGCGAACTCTATTTGTCGTGGGTGGTGCAGGCTGAGGGCGTCTAGGAACCAGTCGTAGAGCGGGCGGTGGTTTTCGAACTCGAGTGTGCAGATGGAATGGGTGATGCCTTCGAAGGAATCTTCCAATCCGTGGGCCCAGTCGTACATGGGGTAGATGCACCACGTGTCGCCGGTGCGATGGTGGGTTGCGTGCATGATGCGGTACATGACGGGGTCGCGGAGGTTGAAATTCGGCGACGACATGTCGATTTTGGCGCGGAGGGTTCGCGACCCGTCGGGGAATTCGCCGTCCTTCATGCGGGCGAACAGGGCGAGGTTTTCTTCGACGCTGCGATCGCGATGGGGGCTGTTTCGGCCTGGGGTGGTGAGCGTGCCTCGGTATTCGCGGGTCTGCTCGGGCGAGAGGTCGCAGACGTATGCTTTGCCGGCGGTGATGAGCTGCACTGCGCAATCGTACATGCGGTCGAAATAGTCTGACGCGAAGAACAGGCGATCGCCCCAATCGAACCCGAGCCAGCGGATGTCTCGCTTGATGGATTCGACGTATTCGGCCTCCTCGGCGATGGGGTTGGTGTCGTCGAAGCGAAGATTGCACAGGCCGCCGGGGTGGTCCGCAGCGAGGCCGAAGTTGAGGCAGATGGATTTGGCGTGACCTATGTGGAGGTAGCCGTTGGGTTCGGGTGGAAACCGCGTGTGGACGCGTCCTTCCCATCTGTTGGCTTTCACGTCTTCGGCGATGATCTCCTGGACGAAATTGAGGGGCGGCTTGTTGTCCGGTTCGCTCATGGTTGGCGATTCACTTTAATCTGATGTTGGTGATGTTCGGACGGTTCATGCAGCGGCGATACGCCTCACCGCGGTATTCGAACGACCGAATGTCCTTCTTCGGGACGCGGTTAGGGTAATCCACGCACGGGGCTTCGAGCAACCCGCGTGGTGGGTGTCTTGATGGGTCGATGCGTCATGGCGGTGTTAACCTTTGGGTCGGCGCTCGGCGGTGGGACGGCCTAGTTTGCCTCTCGGGAGGCGGCCATCTAGGATTTGGGGTTCTGGCGAGCATTGATTGATGGGATTGGTGTGGCGACTGGTTCGGGAATGGGATGTGATTTCATGGTGGAGATTGAATCGAAAGACGGCGGAGTATTTGACGCGTACGTGGCGACGCCTTGTGGCGGGCGCGGGCCTGGGATTGTGTTGATGCAGGAGATTTTTGGCGTTAACGGGTTCATGCGCGAGACGGCTGACTATTACGCATCGAAGGGGTTCGTTGTGGTCTGCCCGGATCTGTTTTGGCGGCAGGAGCCGGGCGTGGAATTGTCGGACAAGTCTGAGGCGGGGTTGAACCGGGCGTTCGCGTTGTATGAAGGGTTGGACGAGGGCAAGGCTGTCGACGATTCGGCGGCGGCGATGATGTATCTTCGTCAACATGCGTCGTGCACTGGCGGTGTGGGAGCGCTTGGCTTTTGCCTGGGGGGCAAGTTGGCGTATCTGCTTGCGTGTCGGTACGAGCCGGATTGTGCGGTGGGGTATTATGGGGTGGGGATCGAGAACGCGCTGGGTGAGGCGAAAGACATTCGCTGCCCGGTGATGCTTCACTTGGCCGGCGATGACACGTATTGTGACGCGGCTGCTCGGGGGAAGATCCACGATGCGCTTGACCCGTGTGAGCATGTGACGTTGTGTGATTATCCGGGGCAGGAGCACGCCTTTGCGCGCGTCGGTGGTGATCATTACGACGCAGCGGCGGCGGAGCTTGCCAACTTGCGATCGCTGGCGTTTCTTCGGGACGCGTTGATGGCGTGGCAGCCGGATTTTGCGGCGCTCTGGGAGGAGCATATCAAATATGAATTTGAGACCCGCGACTATGTGGACACGCTGGAGACGATGGTTCCGGACGCTTACGTGAATCACATTCCGACGCTGACCGGCGGTGTGGGTAAGGAGGAGTTGGGCGAGTTTTATTCGAAGCGGTTCATTCCGCAGATGCCGGCTGACACTGAGATGACGCCCGTGTCGCGTACGGTCGGTCGCGATCGGCTGGTCGACGAGATGATCTTTAAGTTTACTCACGACATTGAGATGGATTGGATGTTGCCGGGCGTCGCGCCGACGGGCAAGCGCGTTGAGGTGCCTCTGGTTGCGATCGTGCACTTTCGAGAGAACAAGCTGGCGCACGAGCACATTTATTGGGATCAGGCGTCGGTGTTGGTGCAGTTGGGGTTGTTGGATGGGGCGGACCTTCCGGTGGCTGGCGTTGAGACCGCGCGGAAGGTGTTGGACAATGGCATTGCTTCCAACGCGCTGATTCGTCGGGCTGATGAACGCAAGAAGCGATCTTGATCGGTCGCGCGAAACGGTGACGATGGATTGCCTTGGGGTTGGAAACGTGATCACTGCGGGGCGATGATCGATGGAAGCCCGATCACCCCTCGGGGCGGGATTTGGCTCTTTGGGCGAAGTGGGGGTGCACGCCGTGCGAGAGATCACGGCCTGTAACGCGATGCGGGAAGGTCGCTTATGGACGACGTGGACCGCCGGTACGTGGTTGTGACACAGGTGAAGCGCGGGAGTTGTCGATTTTGCTCGATCGCTCGGGTAGCATCTCCGCCCGCCAAGCCGGGACGAGGACGCATGCTGTCTTTCCGTGCCGACGTGGGCATGTGAAAAACTGTAATTGTGGAAATAATCTGGACGCGTGAAGCACTGAAGGATTGACAGGTTCGAGACGTCGGCTGGGAGGGTCGCGTTCGAACGACAGCCGGTTTTTGTCTAGAACTAATCTTGGGATCCCAAAGGAGACGTTGAGATGAAGATGCGAAGTGTATTGGGGGCGACCGTTCTGGTTGCACTATTGATGATGACCGTGAACAGCGCGAGCGCGAAGGATAAGAGCGCTGCGCAGCATCAGCTCCCGAAGTGCCCGGTCATGGGCGAAGATATTGATTTTTCGGTCAGCACAGACACTGATGACGGCCCGGTGTATTTCTGTTGTCCGATGTGTATCAAGAAGTTCAACAAGAACCCGGCCAAGTACAGCGACGGACTTAAGGCCCAGCGTGCGGTGCTGGCGTCTATGCCTAAGGTGCAGGTGAAGTGCCCGGTCTCGGGTGAGCCGATCTCGATGACAGCGTTCGCCGAAGTGGACGGCAAAAGGATCTACGCGTGTTGCAAGAAGTGCGTCGCGAAGATCAAGGCGAACCCCAAGAAGTACTCGGCGGCGCTTGCCGGCAGTTACACGTATCAGACCGTCTGCCCTGTGTCGGGAGAAGAGATCAGCGCGACGTCGTTCTCTGAACTGCCGACCGGTGAAACGGTCTACTTCTGTTGCGACAAGTGCAGCAAAGCATTCCTTGAAACGCCGGCGAAATTCACCGACGCGCTCGCCAAGCAGGGCGTTCGCGTGGACGCGAAGAAACTTACGGCGGCCTTGGCGGCGGACCATGGCGGCGACGGTCACGATGATCACGACCATCATTGATCGCCGACGCGACGGACGTTTATTGAAGATGCGTGGCGGCGGTCATCGGAACCCGATGGCCGCCGCCCGTTTTTTGGAGCGACGCCTGCGAGGGCGACGCGGGCGCGATGGCTGCGCTACGAACTTGCGACAACTTCGCGCTATCCTGTTTGGCAGTCGACCAGCGACCGGGATGGACCTAAACTTGGAGGGGGCCATCACGACGACCACCATCGCCCATAAACCTTGGCTTGATAATCCAAAGGAATGAGGCGGGCGTCATAAGACGGTTGAGGTTTCCGGACGAGTCGCTGCCCTTGGGATGCGTGGGCGCTGGATTTTTGGACGAAAACGCGGCCAGCAATGGAGGGGATCGCGATTTTTGGTGAACATCCCGTTGCAATTCTTGCGTGATTGGTGGTATTCTGATCGGTGTTCGCGTCGCTCGAGATCGCGGGTGGAACGGTTTCGATCGAGTCGATGAGTGCCGGTCGGTCGGCAAAAGCGATCGTCCGTCGGGGAACGGTTCCGGGCGTGAACATTCTGGGGTGGCTGGGTTTGATCCGGCCAGCGATGCTTTCCGAACCGCGCGGGGTCGCGATTGTGCGATCGGCCGATGTGCTTTGGTGTTCGTTCGTCACCGTCCTTGGCGATGGGACGACGGGCGTGCTGGTGCGGCTTCGTGGATCTTGAGTGACAGGGTTGCGCGACAGCTGGTTCGTTTTGGCTCGATCGTGTGTCGAGCGAAGATGACTTTGGAAGCGTGCTGCCCGTCCCTTGCGTTGGGTAGCGTGGAACAAGAACATGTCGCGGATTGCTGGAGGTCGTGTCGCGATTCGCAACAAGCTAGTGGAGCGGGGTGAGATGCCAAGAGTTTTGTCGATAGTCAGCGTAGCGTTCCTGACGGCGTTTGGTGCCGGTTTCTTTGGCAGCGGCGCGAACGCTCAGGAGATTGTGGATTTGGAGTACCAGGTGCTGGACCCGGTGGTGACGGTTGGCGACACGTTCTCGATTGATCTGATTGCTCGTTCGGGAACAGTCTTCGACGTTCCGATGTCCGGTCTGACGGTGATTCTGGGTTGGGATCCGGGGAAGTTGCAACTTGAGGGCGTGGTGCCTAATCCGCTGAGCGGCATGTTGTCCTCGTTTCCCGACGACTCGTTTTTCGATAATCTGAACGAGACGTTTCTGGATGGCGACGCGTTCTTTATGGCGCAGACGCAGTTTCCCCGTCCTCCGCCTCCCCGTGCCGTTGCGTCCGCCGAGGGATTGCTCGTGTCGTCGTTTCTCTTTCGTGCCCTTGAGCCGACTCCGCAGACGTCGATTCGGATGCCGTTGGACATCAGCCCGGCGACCGAAACATCGGTCATTTCGGGAACTGTCCCGGGGTTGGATATCCTGCGTGCGCGAGACCAGGTGAGCATCGCTGTAGCCGTCCCTGAACCTACGACAGCAGCACTGTTGTTGTTGGCCTCGTTTGGGTGGTTTGGACGACGAAAGGCGTAAAAAAACGCTTTTTTTCGGGCAGAAAAAGGTCGATAACCGATCGCGCATTCGTTATAATCGGCTCTTACTCTGAACGGGTTGTGTGGCGAGCATGGCAGGAATTGCGATGGTTTGCTTCGATTGAAGGCGCGTGTCGTTTCGGCTCGCGGTGGCTGGCGCGCGTGCGGGTGTGGAGAGAGAAACGGAGTGCAGGGGAGATGCTCAACGCGATAAGGAAACCGGGGGCAATGATAATCGTCTCCGTAACGTTTCTTGCTCTGCCGCTTTCGGCGTTTGGGCAAGTGGATTTGGTTTTTTCGCCCACATCCGGTCAAGTTCTTCAGGGGGACACCATTGAGATTGGCCTGATTGCTCGCTCTGCGACGGCGGCCAACGTGGAGATGGCCGGCATCCAGGCGATTCTCAATTGGGACGGCACGAAGCTCGTCCTCGAGGGGAACTTGGACAACGGCCCGTATTCATGGCTGACGTCGGAGCTTCCGCTCTTCGGCCTGGCGACGAACATTAACGCGTCGTTCACGGACGGCGACGCGTACTATGAGGCGACTCCGCCGTTCGCGGTTGCCCGGCCTCTGGCGACTCCGTCGGGGTTACTGGTGACGACGTTTATATTCCGCGCGGTTGGCCCGGCGAATGCGACGCAGATCTCCATGCCCCTGAGTGACGGCCTGCTCAAGACGTTGGTGGTGGACATTTCGACGAACGACGTCCTCGGAACCACGGGGATCACGACGATCCAGGTTCTTCCTGATTGCAATGGCAACGGCATCGAGGACAGCCAGGATATTGCTTCAGGCCTGTGGTTCGACTGCAATCAGAATGGGATCCTCGATAAGTGCGAAATTGACCTAAACAGTGTCGCGCTCGGTGGTCCGTTCTTTTGCCTCTCGAACTGTGCCACCGATTGCAACAGTTCGGGCGTTCCTGATGAGTGCGAGATCAGCGCGACCAGCACCGCTCCGGGGGGTCCGTTCTTCTGTACGACGGCGTGCTCTCCCGACTGCAACAACGACGGCATTCCGGACTCCTGCCAGGGCGATTGCAATTGCAATGGGATTGCTGATGCCATCGACATCGCGAATTGCGCAGTGGGCGATCTTACGTGTGCTGATTGCAACCTGAACGGTCGGCCTGACGGGTGTGAGCTTGACTGCAACGCGAATTCGATTCCCGATGACTGCGATCTGGCCAACGGGCTTCCGGATGCGAACGGAAATGGCGTGCTCGACGCGTGCGAGAACCCATGCACGGATGCCCGCGAGTGCGACGATTCCAATGTCTGCACTATGGATGATTGCACCAACGGGCTTTGCGCGTTCAATCGACCTGCGATATACGGCGACGTGGATCGCGATGGATCGATCACCGCCTTCGATGTGTTCTGTGTGCTCGACGGCTTTCAAGGTGATTTCTCAGGATGCCCACTCAAAGACAGCGACATCGAGCCTTGCGCGGGTGACGGCACGCTCACCGCGTTCGATGTGTTCGCCGTTCTCAATGCCTTCCAAGGGGTTAATCCATGTTGCCCGTAGTTGTCGGGTGCTGCTTGACGTGAGGGCGTCAGGCGTTGTTCGCGTTCAATCCCATCGCGCTGCGTGGCGCTATCGGGCGGTCCTCGGGGGTGGTGGGACCGAAAACATGCCGAAGCACCGTAGGCACGGGCCGCTTGCTTGATTCGGAGGCCGTCGCCGCGATACACTCATATAGCGAACTTCAGCGAGGGCGCTGCGCGCGGGGAGAATTCACGTCGCGCGGGGTTGCCTTTGAGTGACCTCGGATCGCAGCGACCTGCGGCGGGGGAAGGTTGTATCCCGTCGGGGTGGTAGCGTTCGTGGTTGAGGGGTATTGGGCGGGTTGAAAGGAAGCACGATGAAGGTGGGGAGTTGGTGGGCACGCGCTGCTGCGCTGGCTATTGGGTGTGGATTGTTGACCAGTGGATCGTTTGCCCTGGACAGCATTTCTGACAGCGTCGACGCGGTGGTGGTGGAGCGAACGTTTTCCGCCAGCGACGCGTTGGTGGAACTGCATTTCTTTCCGGAGTTGCTGACCAAGTCCGGCATGTCGCTGACGGGCGCGGCTGTTCGCGCCGGCGGCGAGGTTGATCTTGAGTTTCAGCCGG
>CAYQFV010000124.1:10668-12661 GCA_964416845.1 uncultured Phycisphaeraceae bacterium
CGCATCGCTGGCGGCTGAACTGAACATCGATGACGCGGCTGGGACGGTGGTGGGTTGGATTCTGGTGAACGTTCGCAGCACCCTCACCCAAGAGATTGTTAGTGAACCGAGCGGTACGGTCGAATCGGCTGTCATGTACGCGACGGACGCAGGTCCGGGTCCTGCCGGCATTGGTCCCGACGTCATCGTTAGCGAGGTCATCAATGCTGAGCAGTTCGGCCGGGTAGGGCCGGTGGGGTCGGGGACGGTCGGATTGGCGGTCGGTACGCGGTCGTGCAACAAGGGCACGGTGGAATTGAACTGGTTCGCCTTTCCGCGGGCGGACCACCCGCTCATTCCTCAGAACATGTATCGTTTGCGTACGGTGGACGGAACGGCCCGCATGGAACAGATCGGGCAAGGCTGGTTGAAGCACGCCTTCGTTGCGCTGCAGCACAATTTCTGCTCACCCCCGCTGGGTTGTCTGCCCGCTGCAACCGGAGCGAATCTTGGTGTGGGTTGCTCTGACCCGTATTCGTCGAGCATCAATGCGAACCCATGTAGCCTGGGGCCAAAGTCCGCGGTCAATCCTTACACGGGGATTCTGTCGTTCGGCGCGTCGGTCGAGCCGCCGTTGGGCCCTGGTGGTGGTTGCGGTAGTAACTTTCCGTCGCGAAACCATCTTGACCACGTGAATGAGAACGGCGACCCGGGTCACGACGGCATTGCTCATCGGGTGCAGGTGCTTGATGTTGACTTGATGCCAACCATGAATCCGGGAGCGCGATACTTCGCCGAGGGACAATACATCACGCGGCATGAATTCGATGGAGGCAACGGCAACCAGTTTAACAACGTGTCCCACCGCGAAGTACGCGTCGATGGTCCCGATGTTTTGGGTAAGTTCACGTTCTTCAACATTGGCCTGACGATTCAGGAAATGCCCACGATCATGTCGTGGCCTGGAGCGAGCTTTACGACGATCGAACCCGACCCCGGGAATGATGGTCGGGCCATTTTGGGTTATCAAGCAACGAACATGGGCAGCGGGATCTGGCATTACGAGTACGGGCTTTACAACATGAATCTCGATCGGTCGGTGGGATCGTTCAACGTGCCGATTCCGCCGGGCGTGGAGCTGTCCAACATTGAGTTCTACGCGCCGTTGAACCATGCTCCGGTCATACACGGCGATAACTATTCAAACGCGCCGTGGACGGCAACGGTTGACGCCAGCGGGATCACGTGGTCGACCGATGCGTTTGGGGTCGACCCGTTGGCGAACGCGGTTCGATTCGGGACGATGTATAACTTTCGATTTGATGCCAACGCGCCGCCGCGGGCGGTTGACGCATCGCTTGGCATGTTCAAAACGGGCGAAACGGTGACCGCAGCGACGGAGGGGCCGCTGGAGCTTGAACCGCCGGCGATCGTTCATGGAAGCGCCGGGGTGTCTTTCGCTGCCCATGCGTTCGGTGGATACATCGACCCGCGATTCGAGAGCAGCAACGGACAGGATATCACGGAGGGGATGTCGGTCTTTACGATCCGATTTTCGCAGGAAGTTGAGGACATCGGAGGGACCGACCTGACCAACGCCGCCTTCGTGGTGCGCGAGACGGGTGGCGGCGTTCCACCGGCGGTGAGTTTCGTCGCATCGGCGGACAATCAGACGGTCCGACTCGTGCTTGATCGGAAAATCACGATCCGAGAGTGGACCACGATTGAGGCGCGGGTGCAGAATATGGCCGGCATTGCGATTGATGATCTGGGTGACTTGGGTCCCGGCGTGCTCGAGCCGGATCGAATCGACGTTGGCTTCTTGCCGGGGGATACGAACCAGAACGGTGGCGTGTTCCCGGAAGACCTGATTCGATTCCGTCAACTGAGGGTTGGGACGTTTGTGCCCGCCCTAGGCGCGGTGACGGATTACGCGGACATCAACCGCGACGGTGTTGTAACGCCGGAGGATCTTATCGACTTTCGGCAGTTACGGAGTGGGACGGGCTCGTCC
>CAYQFV010000125.1:0-12614 GCA_964416845.1 uncultured Phycisphaeraceae bacterium
GCAAGCGTGCAGTGTCACTCCGTCCGAGCGACTAAATCGACAGGCCCTACAGCGCGAAGTTGCCGTAGATTCGTAGCGCAGGCATCTTGCCTGCACTGCAATCGCAGCACGTGCAGGCAAGATGCCTGCGCTACGAGGAGCTTTCCCCTGTAGTGTTAACTTACCAAGCTGGAATAGAGGTCGACGTATCTACCGACGAGCACGGCCCAGTCGAGTGATTTCTGTGCTGCCTGCTGGGCGCTGACTATGGCGCGTTTGCGCTGCCGATCGTCGAGCCTGATTTCCCGACGCAGATGGTCTCGCAGCGATTCCCGATCGGGTCGGCAGAGGTCGAGGTGGTTCGCGATTTCGTCGGCGATGCCGTGGTGCGAGGCGACGACCGGAAGTGATGCTCGGACGGCTTCGGTGACGCTGATCGGCGGCCGAACGCACAAGCTGGGGGAGACGAGAAGCGACGCATTGGCGAGGAGCTTGCGTTGGGTCGCGCGATCCGGATTGAGGTCAAACGCGATGCGACTGGACATTCCTTTTCGCTCGATCGCAGCGGAAAGCTGAGCGTGCCAGTCGTTTCGCTCGGGCCCGGCGAGCATTAGCCGCCAACCGCGAAAGTCGTGCCCGAGCTGAGCCACCGCCCGCAGTAGGGGAACGATGCCCTCGATGGGGTGGATTGGGCCTAGGTATAAGAGGAGTTTGCGGTCGCCGTCAGGGGTGGCATCAGGCGGGGTAGGCGAGCAATCGCGGTTGTGAAAGTCCATGCCATAGGGAAGGACTGTGATGGATTTCGTCGGCCAGCGCAAGCGCACGTCGTTCGCTTCGGCTTCGTTGAGGGTTGCGATGACGGCTGCGCGTGCGACGACCGTTCGATCGCGATTCCAACGTTGAGCGCGTTTGGGCCAGCTCGATTCGGCGTAGGGGTTCGGGCTGAAGGCGCCGAGCGGCGAGACGACCATCGGTTTCTTCGCGCGGCGGGCGGCTGCGGCGATTCGCGTTGACATTGATGGGACGAGTCCGTGAAAGTGGAGACAGTCGCAATCAGTGACGGCTCGGCTGGCTGCGGGGTCGTCGACGGAGATCGCTGGCACGTTGGGCGGGGACGATTGCCATGGTTGGCGTGTGATGACGGTGGAGTGGATGTCGGCGCGTTGAAGCGTGCGAAGCAGGCCTTCTAGTGCGACGGCGATTGAGCCTGCGCAGGGTTCCAGCGAATCGACGATGTGCGCGACGCGAATGCTCATGGTTGCAGGGCATGGTATGGTGGCGAGTTGGGGAAGTGAAGCTGCGACGGGCGGGTAGGCGATGGCGGCGCGTCAGTCGTCTTCGAAGCCGTCGAGCTTGCCACGTTTGCGTCTTCTGGACCGGCGGTTGTAGTCGGCGACTTGTCGTGCGAGCGTGCGCCATCGCGATTTCCAATCCGCGTTCGCTTGACTTGTGGCTGTCAGATAGGCGCGCAGGAATCGAAGGCAGTCGGTCCTCGTTAGGGCGTAGCATGATACGAGGCTTGCGGCGAGGCGCACGATCATGCGCCATTGCGAAGCCTGTTTCGGGTTGAAGCTGCGTCGCAGCCCGTCGAGGTCGATGACCCACGCAATTGGGCGATCGGGCGAGGTTTCCCAATCGGAGACGAGAATGTTGGATGCTTTGAAATCGCGGTGGAAGATTCGGTGGTCTGCCATGATCCGACACTGCTCGACCATGGCGGTCACAAGCGCCTTTTTGATGCGGAGCATGTCGTGTGGATCCAGATCCCAGATCAGGCCTGAGGCGATGCGTTCGAGGTCGACCGCTTGGGGAACGGCTCGCGTGATGAGCCACGACTGCGATCGCGGTCCGCGGCGCTCCAAGAGGGCGAGCGGACGGGGGGTGTTGACGCCAACGTCAACCAGGAACAGGGCGTTCTCGAACGTCTTGCGCTCGGGCGATCGGCGTAGTCGCCGTATCAAGCTCTTGAGGCGGCTGGACGTTTCGCTGTGCTTGCAAACGACGTCCATGCTCGCGTCGCCCGCGGTGATGTTGGCACGAAAGACGCAGATATCGCTTGACCGCTTGAGCATCGTGCGCTGATCGGGCTGCGACCTGCCGGCGACGAGGTCGGATAGGATGTCGTTCCATTGTGACAGCGACGGCAGGCGGTCTCTCGACGCGTCGCCAGACGACGACGCGGTGACGACACTTCCCGACCATCCGCCGGGCAATTGAATCGGTTGGATGTTGTGCGGCTGACGGCGAGCGGAGGCGGAACTGCCCATCACAACGTCCGAAGTCGCAACCCGCATTTTGCCAAGTGTTGTTCGAAGACTGCGCGAAAACGTGTAACGTCGTCTTCGACGAGCGTTCGGTCTGACGCGCTGATTTTGGCGCGGAACGTCATCGAGCGTTTTCCCTGCGGCACGGATTTCCCCTCGTAACTGTCGACGAAGGTGACTCGTCGCAGCAAGAGGTCGTCGAAGGCGGATAGTTCGCGGCGGATGTCGGAGAACCGCCGACTCGCATCGGTGAGGACGGAAAAATCGAGTTCCACCTCGGGGAAGGGCGGCACGGCTGACAGGGGTGCAAAGTTGTCGAGCATGCCGACGAGGTCTTCGAGGTCGAACTCGGCCCATGCAAACGACCACGCGGACAGGTGTTCGTCGATGCATCTGCGCAGGTCGAACGGTACGACGCCGGTTCGCCCGATGGCCCGATCGCCGATGTGAATGACGGCGGTCTTGTCGGGGTGCTCCCAGGGATGAGCGGAGGCGGCGGCTGCGTCGAACGCGGCAGCGTGGGAGAGCGTCTGCCACGCCCATGTCTCGATGTGGCCTTTGAGCATCGCCAAGAGGCGGTCGTCGGCTGCTTTTTGCCTCGCGCCGCAGAGGATGCCAACACGGCGGCGTTCGATGTGATCACCGTTGCTTGGGGGAAAAGCGCTTCCCAACTCGACCAGCTTCATCTCTGCGAAGTGATGGCGGTTGAGATCGGCGACTTCCAACAGGCCTGGGATGAGCGTCGCACGCATGTTTTCGAGACCGGCTGCGGGTGGGTTGCGCAAGGTTAGGCTGCCCGCGAGGTCGTATCCGAGTTTGGCGCACCAGTCGCGGTCTTCCCAGAGATAGCGATAGGTCTCGACCATGTTGAGTCCATCGACGAAGACGCGTAGCGTCCGACGCTCCAATTGTTGCAGGGGGTTGGTTTCGAGAGCGCGCACTTGCACGCGCGGGAATTGCGGAGCGATGTTGTCGTAGCCGACGAATCTGGCGATCTCTTCGATGATATCGACGTCCATCTCGATGTCGCGCGTCGCTCGGAAGCTGGGGACGTCCACGGTCAGACGTTCGCCGTCTTCGGTGACGTTGAATTCCAGTGCGGTGAGGATGTCGATCATTCGTTCGCGGCTGACGTCGTGGCCCATGAAATCGCGCACGTGGTTTGGATCGACGGTGATGGACAGCGGGACGGGCGGGTTGGGGTGCGCGTCGCTGAGTCGGCTGCTCAATGTGAGGTTCTCGTATTCCGCGCGGGCGAGGTGGACGAACCGCTGAACGGCGAGCACGGTGTGTGCGGGGTCGAGCGACTTTTCGAAGCGGGCGCTGGCGTCGGTGCGATGACCCAGCGCGTTGGTGGTTCGCCGGATGATGTACGGATTGAAGTTGGCTGATTCGAGCAGCATGGACTTGGTGTTCTCGGAAATCTCGGTCTCCAGACCGCCCATGATGCCGGCGAGCGCGATGGGTTTTCGATTCGAGAGGATCATCAATGCGCCGTCGGGCAGCGTTCGCTCCAGTTCGTCGAGCGTGGTGAATTTCGTTCCCGACTCGACCGTGCCGACTTCGATCCGGTCGACACCGTCGCCGTCGAAGGCGTGCATGGGTTGGCCTAGCTCGAGCATGATGTAGTTGGTCATATCGACGAGGCAATCAATGGGTCGAAGACCAACATGACCGAGTCGCAGTTGCATCCACAGGGGGGCGGGTCGAGATTCGACGCGTTCCATCAGCAGGCCGGTGTATCGCGGACACTGCTTCGCGTCGTCGATTTCGATGGGGATCTCGGGCAGTGCGGGGTCGGTGAGTTCATCGACGGGGACGACGGGGTACGGACGAAGCTTCAACCCGTAGACGGCGGCGAATTCGCGAGCGATGCCGTAATGTCCCCACAGGTCGGGGCGATGGTTGATCGAGTGGTTGTCGATCTCGATGACCCAATCCTCAAACATGGAGGAGTCGAGCGGGCTGCCGGGGTCGACCGACGGTGGGCAGAAGATCGGCTCGCGAGCGGCGAGCGCGATGCCGAGCGCGTCGCCGGGCAGAATCATGCCGCTGCTGGGTTTGCCTGCGACCGTGGTGTCGACGATCTTGCCGAGCGACTGCACGGACGCTCCCGAGGGGGCGTAGATGATGCGATCGCCGGTCTTGAGGTTGACGGCGCTGGTCACGGTCTCGACGGTTTTGCCACCGCCGCAGTTGAGCACGGCGAGCCGGACGGAATCGTCATCCGCGGATTGAACCGATTGGACTTGTGCGCAAATGAGTCCTTGAGCATCGACGCGAATCGGCTCGACGCCCTCGACTTCGGCGCAGGTCGTGGTGAACCGCTCGGCGAGTTCCGTGACGCTTAGATTGTGGGGCAGGTCGACAAAATCGCGTAGCCAGTTCAATGAGATGAGCATGATGGTGTTTAGCCTTTGGTGACGATGACCGGGCCGGTCAGGTTGGAAGTGGGCACGAGGGCACGCATGTCGCCGCTGTTGAGGACGCGAATGTCGCCGATGCCGTACTTCATCATGGCCAGTCGAGTGAGCCCCAAACCGAACGCGAACCCGGTGTAGGTTTCCGTGTCGATGCCGCCGAATCGCAAAACGTTCGGGTGGACCATGCCGCAGGGAAGAATCTCGATCCAGCCGGTCTTCTTGCACGTTGCACAGCCGCTGCCGTTGCAGATCAGGCAGCTCATGTCCAATTCAAAGCCGGGCTCGACGAATGGGAAGTAGCCAGGCCTAAGACGGACGCTCAGGTCGCGGTCGAACACTTCTCGCAGCAGCAGCTTCATCATGGCGATGAGGTTGGCGATGGAGATGTTTTTGTCGATCAGCAGGCCTTCGACCTGATGAAACGTGTTCTCGTGGGACGCGTCGATGGTCTCGTAGCGGAAGCAGTGCCCGGGAACGATCACGCGCAGCGGAGCGCCGTGCTTCTCCATGGCGCGCACCTGCACCGGCGAGGTGTGGGTGCGAAGCAGGCGACCGTTGCTCAGCCAGAAGGTGTCTTGCATGTCGCGGGCGGGGTGCAGGGGCGGAATGTTGAGCGCTTCGAAATTGTAGTAATCCGTTTCCGCCTCCGGCCCGGTTTCGACGACGAAGCCGAGGCGTTCGAAGATGGCTTCGATTTGCCATTGAACCTTTGTGACCGGATGCAGCGAGCCTATCGGTGCGCGTTCGCCGGGGAGCGTCGGGTCGAAGTCGGACGATGTCGACGCATCCGCAGCCGTTTCCGCGGAACGAATGCGTTCGGCGGCGGCGGCGAACATCTTTGCGAACCCGTTTTTGGCCTGATTGAGCGTCTTGCCGACCGCTCCGCGCTGCTCCGGCGGGAAATCTTTGATCGATCTTAACCAGCCGCCGAACTTGCCGTTCTTGCCGATCGATCGTGATTCCAGACCGCGCAGATCGTCCATGGTGGTCACCCGCTCGAGCTCTTGGGTGATCTCGGTTTCAAGGGCGTCGATCTGGGATTGCAGTTGCGTAGGGTCCACCGGGGGTCGTCCTTTATGAATCGTCAGTGATGCTGCCGCGACGACTCGTCACGGGGGAAATAGCTTAGAGAGCAAGGCCGATGAAGACAAGCGGGATTCTCGTCGCTTCGGCTGAATCGACACAACCCGGCCGCTCGCTACAATCGATCTCGGCAAGCCGAGATGCGACGGGCGGGCAACAACCATGGAGAATCAGTGATGGCGGATCGAGTTGCAATCGTGACGGGTGGCGGTAGGGGAATCGGGCGGGCGATCTGCGTGCGGTTCGCAGCCTCGGGGGTGAAAGTGGTCGCCACCGCCCGATCTGAAAAGGAGCTTGCAGAGACTGCGCGGCTGGCGAGCGAGCAGGGCGGATGGTGCAAAGCGTTTCCCGCAGACGTGACGAGTCCCGAGGCTGTCGATGCGCTGGTCGACTTCGCACAGAAGAAGTGCGGGGGCGTGGACATCCTCGTGAACAACGCGGGCAAGGCATGCGGGGGCGAGTTCGATGCGATGGACGTGGGCGACTTCGACCGGATGATCGAGGTCAATGTTCGGGCACCGTTTCTGACCGCTCGCGCGGTTTGGCCTATCATGCGAGGGCGAGGCGGCGGCGTGATCGTCAATATGTCGTCGGTGGCGGGCGTGGACCCGTTTCCCGGGTTAGCTGCCTATGGCGGGACGAAAGCCTTCGTGGACGGCCTGACGCGCGGTCTCGCGAAGGAGGGCAAGCCGCTGGGCATTCGAGCCCACGCCGTTGGTCCCGGCGCGGTGGAGACGCGAATGCTTCGCGCCGCCTATCCCGACTTTCCAGCGGACCAATGTTTAGCCCCCGAAGAAGTCGCCGATCTGGTATGGGAAGTGTGTCAACCGACTTACCGGCACAGCGTCGGGCAAACCGTCTACATCAACAAGGTGTAGTGGATTGGTGCGCCGGGACGCACGCGTCTCTACCGCTGTGAAGACAGCGCGATGACAGGAATTGCATGCTTTGCTTGCTCGGAGTGCCATGCCATGAGATGCCCAGAACCAGATTGTCGTAGTACAAACACAACGGACGCGACAGATCGCACGATCTGTGGGGCGGAGCTTCGGGACTCTCGCTGGTCGGCCTTTCTCGATGTCGCGCCAGTGTGGGTCTTCGGTGTATTGATCGTCTATCTCACTTTCGGCGGTATCTACTTCGCTTTCTCGCGTCACGGTAGGGCTGACGGCGTCACCGCGATAGTTATTCCACCGTATGCTTGGTATCGGGCAGTTTCTCCGCTTTGGGATACACCCAAATGGGAGCAAGAGGCTTTGGACGGCGTCGAAAGTGTAGCCTTGATTGTGCTGTATTTTCACTCGGGGAATGCTGACATGATGGCGAACATGGCCGAGGCGATCCCCAAACTCAAACGCCGATTTCAAAAGGTATCGCCCGAATTCCGCGAGTCTCTTGATCGGTCACTCACGGCTTTGATCGATTTCATGGATGTAATCCACCGTGATCTTCTTGACGAAACTCTGCGCGGAGAAAATCCTGCCACCAACAAAGAGGCCATTATCCGACGATATCAAACGCTCTATGACCGTGCAAGCACACATTTAGGGGTTCGTGCAGCAATGGAGACAGCTATAGAAGCTACCATGTTGGACAACGAAGTGCTTCGGTCCAGATACTCTGCTACTGACATCAACAATCTCTCGCCAGAGGACAAGATCCTTATCCGCGCGCCATTGAAGCAGTGGAAAGATGGCGCGATGCGAACGAAAGATCGAATCCTTCGCTAGCGCCTGTGGCCAAGTAGAGCAGGTCACGCACGCCGCAGATGTCGGGCCGAGCCCGACCTACGACGCTTACCGGCGCAGCATCGGCCAAACCGTTTACATCAACAAGGCGTAGTGAGGAGGCAGGTGCAGGCAGGTGCGAGCACCTGCCCTACTCGGATCGGACAAGGGGATTTCAAGGACGCTCCTACGGGTTTCGTTTGACGATGACTGCGGTGATGTCGTCTTCTTGTGGGGTTCCGCGGCCGAACTCGATGACGCGACTGTGCAGTTCTCGAATGATTCGCTCGGGGGTTTCGTCGCGGTGGGTGTGGACTGCTTCGGCAACTCTGTGTGGACCGAATTGCTCTCTGGCGGGATTGGCCCACTCGAAGAAACCGTCAGTCGCTAGTACGAATATGTCGCCCGGTTGCATCTCGAGAATGTCGCACGTCGAGATGTCTATTTCCGGAACAATGCCCAGTGGGTATGTGGTTGCGGCGATTTCGCGGCAGTGGCCTGTGGCGCGTTGGTAGTGCAACAGCGGTCCTTGTCCGGCACTGAGGTATCGAATGATGTGTATTGATGGATCCAGAACTCCGAAGAACGTCGTTACGAATCTGCCGGAGTCGAGATCTTGAGTGAGTAGATGGTTCGCCCTGCTCAAGATGCCGGCCGGGTCGCTGGATGAGGATGCCAGGGCTCGAATGAGGGCCCGACATTCGGACACGAGCAGGGCGGGGCCAATGCCGTGTCCGGTGACGTCGGCGAGCAGAAGACCGACCAATCGGCCGCACTCAAGCTCGACGTAGTCGAAGCAATCGCCGCCGGTCGCGTCGGCGGGGTTGTTCCACCCTGCAATTTGATATCCTTCGACGACCGGATTGTCTTTGGGCAGCAGCGATTGTTGTATTTCTCGGGCGAGGGAAAGATCGCGATCGAGTTGCTGTTTCTGGGCGAACTCGTTGAGGAGGATTTGCCGTTGGATGGCGACACCTGCCAGTGCGCCAAGGTCGGCTGCGCGCTCCTCGTCGGACGCGTCGAACCCGCCGTCGTGTTTGTTGAGTGCCTGCAGGATTCCGACGGATTTGCCGTCGTGGCCTATCATGGGAAAGGTGAGGAGGTTTCGCGTGCGGTAGCCGGTGGCTCGGTCGATGTCGCGGTTGAACCGCGGATCGGCGTAGGCGTCGGGCACGTTGATGAGGGAGCGGGTCTGCAGAGATTCTCCGGAGATGCCCAGCTTGGCGGAGAAGCGAATCTGTTCCGCGCCGGTGGCGACGAGGCTGTAGAGTTCGTCACCCGCTTCGTCGAACAAGAAGACCGTTCCGCGTTCGCAGCCCAGCACCTGTCGGACGGCGTGTTCGACCTTGTGGAGCAGGGGCAGCAGTTCGGTGGTCGCGCCGAGTTCGCGCGATACGCCGAGTAGCGTGTTTAGATCGGCGAGTTGTCGGTCGTGCGCTGGGACGGACATCGCACCCCCAAGACACCACGAAATAGCGAACGGAATTCAGTCGGCCGATCTGCGGGTCGGACATCGCCTCAAAACATGATCGTCACAGTCCGGACGGTTTAGACGTTTGCGGGGAGAATTCTACCAGCGCCTTGCCGCGAAACCAAGGGCGCCCGCACAACGGCAAGGGTTGAACCGGGCCAGTTCGCCGGACCGGTGCAATGTCACCTCGATCAGCCTCGGAGCGTATCTTGAGTATGGCAACCGAGACGACGAGGCGGGCGCGTGCGGCGGAGACACCGTCGAAACGGTTCAACGACTCCGCCGGGTTGGGTATCAGTAGGCCGGTAGTGCTCCGGCGGTCAGCCGCGCTTGGCGTCGGGCATGCGTTCGAGGGTCTTGTCCGCCAGGCCGTACTCGACGGCTTCCTGAGCATCGAGCCACTTGTTGCGGTCGCAGTCTTTTTCGATCTTTTGCATGGTCTGACCGGTGCGGGATTCGATGATTTCGTACAAGCGGGTGCGGAGCCTGAGAATCTCTTCAGCCTCGATGGCGAGTTCGGTGGCAGCGCCCTGCATGCCGCCTCCGAGAAGCGGCTGATGGAGCAGCATTCTGGAGTTGGGTAGCAAGTATCGCTTTCCCTTGGTGCCGCCGCAGAGAAGAATGGCGCCCATGCTGGCTGCCATGCCGACACAATAGGTCGCCACGTCACAGCGGAGGAACTGCATGGTGTCGTAGACCGCCAAGCCCGCGGACACGGATCCGCCGGGGGAGTTGATGTAGAGCGAGATGTCGGCGGAGGGTTCCTCGTTGGAGAGAAAGAGCATCTGAGCGACGATGACGTTGGCGACCTCATCATCGATGCCTCCGCCCAGAAAAATGATCCTGTCCTTGAGCAAGCGTGAATAGATGTCGTACGCGCGCTCGCCTCGACCGGTGGTCTCAACGACGAATGGGATGTTTTGGTTGCGAATCGCCATGATGACTATTGTACTCCAATGAAGATCCACGAGCGCTTGTGACCCAGCGGCAAGATGCTTTGCGGATCGGCTGATTGTGTTCGTCGCCGCCGCGCGATTCGATCGCGCCGCGCCACTGGAACCCTATTTTTTCTTACCCTTTTCGGCCTTGGCTTTCTCCGGCGAGAGCACTTCGTCGACGATGCCGTACTCCTTCGCCTCCTCGGCAGTCAAGAAACGATCGCGTTCGGTGTCCTCGGCAACTTGCTCAACGGTTCGCCCCGTGTGGTGGGCGACGATTTCGTTGAGACGCTTCTTGTCTCGGAGAATCTCGTCGGCCTGAATGCGAATGTCTTCAGCCTGTCCGCCGATTCCGCCGGAGGGCTGGTGGAGCATGACCTTGGCGTTGGGCAGAATGAACCGTCGCCCTTTGGCGCCTGCCATCAGGAGAATCGCGCCGCCGCTGGCTGCTTGACCTACGCAGTAGGTGGCCATCGGTGCGCCCATCGATTGGATCGTGTCGTAGATCGCGAGCGTTTCAATCACATATCCGCCGGGCGAGTTGATATAGAGGCTGACCTCTTGATCACGTTTGGTGGATTGGAGGTAGAGACACTCCTCGATCACCTTCTTGGCAACCATCGGCACGATCGGCTCGCCCAGGAAAATGATCCTGTTCTCCAAGAGCAGTTGGTCGATGGTCATCTCGCGGGTTCGCGCGATTTGACCGTACTGCTGAATGGTCGAAGCCAGCGGGTTGTATAGATGGTCCATCAATGTCTTCCTTTGCTGCTGGTATGGCGATGTCGAACATCCTGCCGCGCCGGCGGCGGCCCCTCGCCCTCGTAACAACTTTCCGACCGTTTCCGCCGTGTGCGGTTTTGCGGCAGCACCGGCATCACCGCGAACTGATCCGCGCCGCGAACGCGCCATGCCCCATACTTCGGCTATTTCGCACGCCCGACGTAGATGCCGATCGATTCTGGCGCGTGTTTTAGGCCTATGAACTCGACATCGTCGCACGCCGCGAGGCCACGACCGCCGCGTCAATCGGTCTTCTTTTTCTTCTTGGCCGACGATTCGGGCTTTTCGGACTCGGCGGTCTTGGACGCGGACTTCTTGGTCGATGGTGCGGCTTTCTTCTTGGCGGCCGGCTTCTTCTTTTTCGGACCTTCGATTTCGGTTACGACGGCCTTGGCGAGCAGTTCGTCGAGGATCTTGTCGTCTCGGATCTGCAGATAAAGCGCGGTCAATCCATCGCCCTTGGACAACTCATCTCGAACTCGGTCGAATCGTTTGCCCTGCTGGACTGCGATTCGCGCGATCTCGCCGTTCATTTCGTCATCACCGACCTCAATTTCCATCTCTTCGGCGATCTTTTCCATGATGAAGAACAGTTTTAGCTCGCTGGCGGCGTCTTCGCTGGCGCGAGTTCGAAGCTCGTCAAGCTGCTTGTGGATCATCTGCTCGGACATGCCTCGCTGGTAGAGTTCGACCATACGCCGGTCCACCAAGCGGTCGGTCTGACGTTGCGTCAGCCCGGCGGGCACTTCGATGGTGATGTTGTCGATCAGGTATTTGCCGATCTGGCCTCTCATTCCACGCTGGATGACCGATTCCAACCTCGACTCGAGACTGGCCTGAACCTGGGCGCGAAGCTCGTCCTCGCTGTCAAAGCCGAGCGACTCGATCAACTCTGCGTCCAGCGGCGGCAACTCCAGACGTTTGACGTCTTGAACGGTAATGGTGAAGGTTGCGGTCTCTCCGCGATAATCGAGATGTTCGTGATCGTCGCCGACGGTGGCGGTGATTGTCACCACATCGCCCGCCTTCTTACCGTTCAAGTCGTCGCCGAGGTTTTCGAGCGAGATGCCGTCGATCCGCTGCGGTCGGGCAGCGAGCGAGACGTTGTGCTCGTCCTTGACGACGTCACCTTTGATTTCCAACCGGACATCGGCCACCACCAAGTCGTCCACCTCGATGGCACCTTCGACCGGAGCGTATCGGCCTCTGATGGAGCAAATCCGGTCGATCTCAGCCTGCACGTCTTCTTTGGCGATTTCGACTTTGGGCTTCTCCACGGCGATGCCGTCCAGATTGGGAAGCTCGAATTCCGGGCGTAATTCCACTTCACACGAGAACGTCATCGCGCCGTCGTCGGGCAGTTCCATGTGCTCGAGGGCGACGTCGATGGGAACCAATCGTTCGGTCAACTCCTTCCGGCGGCCACCGTCGGCTGTTTCCACGGGCATGTCGACCCAAATCAGCGGATCGCCGAGCGTCTTGAGGCCTTCCTTCTCGACGGCTGCAAGGAAACTGCCGCCCACGATCTGGGAGAGTATTTGGTCGCCGACTTCGGCTCCGAACCGCTTTTCGACCAGCTTGAGCGGGGCGTGCCCCTTGCGAAAACCCGGGACGACGGAATCGCGCTTGAGTTCGGTAAACTGATCGTCGCGTCGCTCAGCCAGCGTTTCGCTTGGAATCGTTATCGTGAGTTTCTTGCGAAGGACGCCCACGTCCTCGGTCTCGACGATGATCGCCTCTTTTAACTTGGCGGCATCGTCCGGCTTGTCGACATCGTTCTGCTGTTCGACGTCGGTCGCCTGCCCCTCGCCAAGCGCCTGATTCTCGTCCGCCATGACTTGCGTCTCCTGCTTGCTTCCCGTCTGATCACCTTACGAATTGTCGGGAGCGCACCGCCTCCGACACCACAAAAACTAACCGAGCGTTTGCCCTCTGGCAACGCACGG
>CAYQFV010000126.1:0-12567 GCA_964416845.1 uncultured Phycisphaeraceae bacterium
CTAGTTCCAGATGTGCGTCGCATGCCAGCACCAGTCAGCCCACGCGACACTCGCCCTTGCCAGCGAATGAAGCTAGCGATGCGAGGTAGGAAGAGATGTTCAGTGGCCAACCGATACACGGTAGCGAATTCTCGTGCCAAGCCGTTCACGCAAGAATGGTCGTGTTCACCCGCGAATCGTTCCACAGAGAACTGGTTCATCAAAGTCAGCATATCGCGACGGGATTCACAGTCAACCACACGACAGCGTGTAAAGTATCAACGGATGATGGTTGTCGTGATGTTCGACATCGATCCAGCCGTGCGGTACCAGGTTCTGCACGAGGCCTCGCCGCTGCCAGAGCAAACACGACGTGACGACTCAAGACCGACGATCCCCGGGCACGACTGAAGTGACTGTAAGCGTCAGACCGGACGTCATGGCTCCCGGTCACACACGCGGAACCTTCGCAGACGGTTGCCCCGTTCTTCTCGGTTCGCTGCACCGTCGCCAGCGGAGCGCCCGGAGTTCCGAAACGTTGGAAATTCCAACATTTCGGCGAGACTGTTCGGTATGAAACGTATTTGCGAGCAGTGAATGTATTGCTCCGCGTTTAACCGCTTGTGTGCACACTGGAAGCAACAGCCGCAGTGAGCATTGTTAGTGAACTGCCGTCAGGGCAGATGCCGATATTCAGGGGCGAAACCACTGGAAAGGGGCCGTTGAAACACGTCAGGGCGCGCGCTGGCGGTTCGAGTACTTTGCACTCGCAAGGTTCGCCGGCCGGGGCAGTATCGATTCACGGCGACGTGATCGACTCCGTATGGATGTGTCGGTGGGAGAAGATCGGTCGCCCTGCGTCGTTGTTAGGCTGAGCGTTCTCTTATGGAAGGTGTTTCGTCCGCCGCACCAGGACGTTGGTTTCCGTGGCATTCGGTCGGATCGCATCGGCATGGCTAGCATATGAAAAGACTTCCAAGGCCTGGCCGTAACGTTTCGATTGCACTTCTGGTTCTTTGCGGAACCGCTCTAGCCGTCAAGCTTGAAGCCTACGAATGGCTGCATGAGCAAACTCGATCGTTCGAGCGATACGAGGTTGACGAGTTGTTGTTCGCGACTCCTTTCTTGGCGTCCATCGGTTTGGCATTGCTCGCGTGGCAACACGCACGCGACACGCGACGCGAACTGCACCGGTGCAAGGGGTTGGTCGATGCGGAGCGCGGTCGAACTGCGGTGCTCAAGCTGCTGGCCGGCGGGGCGTCACTTCAAGAGGTATTGACGAAGCTGGTGGAGACGGTCGAGGCGGGCGATACCGACATGTTGTGCAGCGTGCTTCTGTTGGACGACCAAAGGAAGCACTTGCGGCATGGCGCTGCGCCGAGTCTTCCGGAATTCTACACCAGCGCGGTCGACGGTCTGGAGATCGGCCCGGACGTGGGTTCCTGCGGTGCTGCCGCGTCTGCAAATCGGCGTGTGATCGTGGAAGACATCTTGACCCATCCGAATTGGGCACCGTTCCGAGAGATCGCGGTTCGCGCGGGGCTTCGGGCGTGTTGGTCCGAACCGATCCGGTCGGGTGCTGGCGATGTGGTCGGCACGTTTGCGATTTACTACCGTGAACCCCGGGCGCCCACGGCTGGCGATCTGGATACGATCCGATCAGCCGCACATCTCGCTGGAATCGCAATAGAAAATGAGCGGGCAGGGAAGGCCGCCGCCGCGTCAGAGGAACAGTTTAAAGAACTGTTCGAATCCGCCGGCGACGTCATCCTTGTGGGCGATGCCAACGGCAACATCATCGACATCAACCGAAAAGCTGAGAAGCTGACCGGGTACTCGCGTGACGAGTTGGTTGGCTCAAATCTCTTAACGAAACTGATCGTCCCCGAAGATCGTGCGGCGATTGCGCACGTTCTGAATTCTCTCACGCAGGGAGATGATCAAACCTATCAGGTTCGGTGGATTGCGAAAGACGGGCACATCATACCATTCGAAGGCAATTCTTCCGCGAGATTCTCTGAGGATGGGACGTTTCAGTCGACACGCTGCATCCTGCGTGACGTGACGGATCGAAAACGAATCGAAGCCGTGAAAGACGCTCATTACCGCGTGCTCGACCTGCTCAGTCGCGACACGTCGCTGGAGGACATTCTTACTGAGCTGGTTGAATCGACCGAGCGCGCGACTCCGGGAATCGCCTGCATGATCTTGTTGCACGATGAGGGGTCGAATTGTTTGCGGCTTGGCGTTGGTCCGAGCGTGCCGGACTGGTGCCGGGAGGTAGCTGACGGACTGACGATGGATTCCGCCGCTCGATTCTTCCGACGCGCGGGTGAGTTCGACGTAGCCCCGGACGGGTGGCAGTCCCCGGAGAACTGTCGCTTCGCTTCGGAGTGCGAGTTGGCGATAGCGTGTGACCTGCATTCGGGTTCATGCACGTTCATTCGGTCGCAGGCGGGACAAGCGATCGGACTGTTTGTCGTGTTTCGTGCCGGGGACGTACACCCCGACGAGTCGGCGATGGAATGGATCGACGCTGCCGTCAGGATTTCGGGCATTGCGATCGAGCGTCGGCGGATCCAAGACACGTTGCGCGTTCGGGAAGCGGAGATCCGAGCGCTGATTGCCGACATTGATGCGATTGTGTGGGAGGCTGACCCGGACTCCTGGAAATTCAGCTTCGTCAGCAAACGCGCCGAGGCGATACTGGGATATCCAGTCGAGCAGTGGCTTGATGATGCTGAATTCTGGGTCAACATCGTTCATCCCGATGACCGAGATGAGGCGGTGGCTGCTTGTCTGGACGCGTCGGCGAAGGGCGAAGACCACGCGTTTGAGTATCGCGCGCTGGCTGCCGACGGGCGAGTCGTGTGGATGCGTGATCTTGTCCGGATTACTGAGGACGAGAAAGGGCGTCGACACCTTCGGGGCCTGATGGTCGACATCACCGAGAGCAAACGAGCCGAGAGGAGACTCCTGGATCAGGCGGCTGCACTGGAGGCTGCGAACAAAGCACTTGAAGAAGCACACGATGAGGCCGAAGCCGCGAGTCGTGCCAAGAGCGAGTTCCTCGCCAACATGAGCCACGAGATTCGGACTCCGATGACAGCCATACTGGGGTTTGCCGACGTGCTTCGCACTGAAGGTGATCTTTCGCTGGCGCCGGAGTTGCGGATCGGCGCAATCGATGCGATCAATCGTAACGCCGAGCATCTCCTCAGCATCATCAACAACATCCTGGATCTCTCCAAGATCGAGGCGGGCAAGATGTCCATCGAGGGAATCCCGTGCTCGCCCTGCCGAATCGTTGCTGAAGTCGTCTCTTTGATGCGCGTGCGAGCGGAAGGCAAGGCCCTTTCACTTGACGTCGAATACTCCGGCCCGATCCCCGAGGTCATCCGAACCGACCCGACTCGACTTCGCCAAATCCTCATCAATCTGATCGGTAATGCGATCAAGTTCACCCGGCAGGGCGGAGTGCGGTTGGAGATTCGATTTTCGAATGGTACGGGCTCGAACATGGAGTTCGACGTGGTGGATACCGGCATTGGAGTTGCGAAGGAGTTGGTCGGAAGTCTCTTTCAGCCGTTCAGCCAGGCGGACGCGTCAACGACACGCGTGTTTGGAGGCACGGGCCTGGGCCTGACGATTAGCAGGCGTTTTGCGAAATTGCTCGGGGGGGACATCACCATCGTAGAAACCTGTCCGGGCGTTGGTACACGGTTCCGCGTCACCATTGCGACGGGTCCGTTGGACGGCGTGACGTGGATCGACGACCCAGCTGTAGCGACGGTGATTTCGGGTACTTCCGAACGGCGTTCGGTCGATGCGCATGAGCGAGTGCTCCGCGATCGCCGAGTCTTGCTCGCCGAGGACGGGCCAGATAATCAGAGGCTGATCGCCCACGTTCTGAAGGTGGCCGGTGCGGACGTGACGGTGGCGGAGAATGGACAGGTCGCCGTCGACGCGGCTCTTCGTGCTCGGGATGAAGGCAAGCCTTTCGATGTCATCTTGATGGACATACAGATGCCGGTGATGGATGGCTACGAGGCGACGGCGCTGCTTCGACGCCGAGGATACAGCGGCTCGGTGATTGCATTGACCGCCCACGCGATGGCGTCCGATCGGCAACGTTGCCTCGACGCCGGATGCGATGACTATGCGACCAAACCCATCGACCGGGTCACTCTTGTCGAGGTGATTCGGGCGTCGCTCGACCGAGTGGCGGCAGCCTCTGAATGAACCGGTGACCATTTCGAGCGTCGGATATCGTCGGTCGCCGCACCGGGTTCCGCGACGATGGCTGCTCGGCCCGACGCGGTCTCCGTTTCCCCCGCGATACAATTCGATATGTGTGCGCAGCTCTGTCGCAAGACGATCTTCCGCAGTGATCAACGGTGTTAAAAGGCGGTAGAACAGTCTCCACTTGAGCGAGTCGTACGGAAGCGTCTCCAGCTCGAGAGGGATCGGCGCCCACGGTCGCCAAACAGGGATTGAGATTGCAATAGGGCAGTCGTCATACGTTTCGGGCCCGGTTCTTCACCGACATTCTTCCAAGTAAGACGCGACACAGCAGACCAAAACACTCTCGGCGATACGGCCTCGAATGTGGCCCGCAGTTGCTTTGGGCTGGATGGGGCGATAGAAGTACGCCTCAAGGCGGCGCGGCGGCCTTAGGTGCCGTCGGTCGACTCGTGCGTGGCGGGACTCGGTGAGTCGTCCGGCGTGCGATCCTGATACGAAAGCACCCGACGTGAAGAATGACACCATTCGCAACATCGCCATCATCGCCCATGTGGATCATGGCAAGACAACGCTGGTCGATCAGATGCTTCGCCAGTGTGGACAGTTTCGCGACTCTCAAGTATCCGGCGACAGGATTCTGGATTCCGACGACCTCGAGCGTGAACGCGGGATTACGATCACCGCGAAAAACATCGCGATTTCATACAAGGGCACGAAGATCAACCTGATCGACACGCCGGGGCACGCGGACTTCGGCGGCGAGGTTGAGCGCGTGCTGAAGATGGCCGACGGCTGTCTGTTGCTGGTCGACGCGTTCGAGGGGCCCATGCCTCAAACGCGCTTCGTCCTTCGCAAAGCGTTTGAGAACGGGCTTCGCCCGGTTGTGGTGATCAACAAGATCGACCGCCCCGACGCCCGTTGTGATCGGGTGCTCGATGAAGTGCTTGACCTGTTCATCGAGTTGGGGGCCGACGACGAGGCGCTCGAGTTTCCGACGGTGTACACCTCGGCCACCCAAGGATTCGCGACGGCAGACCCTGCACACCGCCCCGAGGACATCTATTTTCTGTTCGACACAATCATCGACCATGTCCCGCCGCCCACCGTTCATCCTGACTCGCCGCTGCAAATGCTCGTCACGACGCTCGATTACAACGACTATGTCGGCCGGATTGGCATCGGTCGGGTGTTCGCCGGGACCATTCGCGCGGGTCGCGACGTCACGGTCATTCATCGTGACGGCACGCAGCGCAAGGAGCGCATCGGCCAGTTGTTCGTCTTCGACGGATTGGGACGACGACAAATCGACCAAGTGGTTGCGGGCGACATTTGTGCAGTCGTGGGCATTGAATCGGTCGACATTGGCGACACGATCGCGTCCGTTGATGACCCTCGACCGCTCCCGATCGTACGCATCGACGAGCCGACGCTTCACATGACGTTTCGGGTGAGCGATTCACCGTTCTCCGGGCGGTCGGGCAAGTATTTGACGTCTCGACATTTGCGTGACCGGCTTGACAAGGAGACCCAGCACAACGTGTCGCTGCGGGTCGAGCCGGGCGTGACGCCGGAGGAGTTCCACGTTTTCGGGCGCGGAATGCTGCACCTGTCCGTCCTGATCGAGAACATGCGTCGCGAGGGGTATGAGCTGGCCGTCGGAAAACCGAAGGTCATCTACCGTCAGCTTGCGGGAAAGAAAACCGAACCGATCGAATTGTGCGTGATCGATGTTCACTCCCAGTACGTGGGGACCGTGATGGAGTTGATGGGCTCGCGGCGAGGGATCTGCAAGACGATGGAGTCGCGCGGTGAGTCGACCCTTTTGGAGTTCACGATTCCGGCGAGGGGGTTGATCGGCCTGCGCAACCGGATGCTGACGGCGACCAACGGCACGGCGATCATGCATCACAACTTCTACGAGTACGAATTCCTCCGCGGGGATATCCCGGGACGAAAGAACGGTGTGCTGGTCGCCAACGAGACCGGACAAGTGACGGCGTATGCGCTCAACGGACTGGCGGACCGTGGTATTTTCTTCCTCGCGCCGGGGGCCCAAGTGTACCAGGGGCAGATCGTCGGCGAGCATTGCCGCGACAATGACTTGGGCGTCAATGTGTGTCGCGCCAAGAAAATGACGAACATTCGTGCTGCGTCCGCGGACAAGACCGTCGTGCTCAAAGCTCCGCGTGAGATGCCGCTCGAGATGGCGTTGGAGTTCATCGAAGACGATGAGCTTGTAGAGATCACACCCGATGCGATTCGACTTCGCAAACGATTCTTGAAAGAACTCGATCGTCGTCGCGCCTCTCGAAGACGTGGATGACGCGTTCGCAGGTGCGGGACAGCAATCCGGAGCGCGGCGGGACAAGCCTCGCCCTCGCGAGGATTTACTTCGTGGCTGCGAGAACTCGGCCGAACGCCCAGCCGTCGTCGTTGGCATGGTATTCGCGGACTTCCTCCCACGGCTTGGGTGTTCCGATGAGCGGGGCGTTCAACGATTCTTGGAATCGGTATCCTGCGACGACCTTGTCCGTCTCCAGTTTCTCACCGAAGGCGAGGTCGCGCAGGCTCTTCCACGGGTACGATCTGGCCTGCATGACTTCCATTGAATGGAGCCGCGATGGAATCGGTTTGCCCATCGCATCTGAATTGAACAACTTGAACGATCGCATGAAGTTGTCCGGCGCCAAAACAACCCCCAGGCGGCCATCAAAGAACTTTCGCTTCGCCTGAAGCCCATTCATGACCCGCTTGAACACGGGTTCCAGGAAAGACGTCGCTGACGCCGCACCATCGTTCGCGCACACTCGCACAAGTTCTGGTCCTTCCACGACCTGGCTGTCTTGAGCGCCGCGTTGTTGAAACGAAGCGCTCCATGTGATCGCGTACGTGTTCGTTCTTCCGGAAAAGTACTCCACGAAAACGGTGGCTGGTACCGGTCTGATTCGGGCACTGGCGAGCCCATGCCAATACTTCGAATCCATGAGTTTTTTCCGCAGGTCGCTTGAGAAGGATCGCAGGTCCGTTGGCGATGCTGCGTCAGTTGGTTGGCCTGTCTTGATGCTCCAAATCTTCGCAAGGGCTTGCATCGCTTCTGCGGGTTTCAGCGTTGCGTTTTGATTCTGGGCGAGGCGGGTCTCGAACTCCTGTTCGAGACTTCGGCGTTGGTCCCACCCACGAACGACGGCCTGAAGCGCGTTGAGTTTCGCGAGCTTGCCGGACAAATCCTCCGCAACGCGTGGGATGCTGTTGAGTGTCGGAAGGGTTGAATCGGCACTCTTCCGAAAGTCGAGGATGCCGCGGCGACTTTCGTTGATGATCAGCCCTTCAATCGTTGCGGTGAGTTTCTGGGCGTCCAAGTCCTGCGGAAGTTGATAGGCCGGATTAAGACGCCACCAGGAATCAAACGTGATTCGTAGCTCCGGGCTTGCGGTCGATTCTCCGGAGAGCGTCGTAAGCCTAATGTTAAAGACCGGTTCCGCGAGGCGGTTGGGGTTCTTGAAGAAGGCTTCGATCTCCTGCGTGGCGGAAGTGCCGGCGGTTTCCGTCATCAGTTGCACGCGTTCGACGGGCGTGGCGATCTTGTAGAGGTGATAGGTGTGAACGAAAGGCCAATACTCAGGAGCGGCGGACGCGTCGAGGATGCGCTCGGTGGTCTGCGCGACAGACTCCTCGGGTTGGGGCGGGGCGACCGAAATCGGAAGAAGGTGTTGCGAATCCCATGCGGCAGGCGCGCCAAGACGCCAAGGCGTCGAGCCATCACCGGGCGGCGCGACTTCTTGCACCGGGCCGTCCGTGCCCTCGCTCAGCCAACTGGCCTCCTTCTCGGTGACCGCTACGTTTAGCGACGTGATGACCTGATCGGCGCGAGCGATGCTGTCGATCTGCGACCGCCACGATTCGACGTCGAAGCGTAGGTCCACCGGATCCCACTTTGCAGACACGCTGCGGGCCTTGAGTTGTTTCGAAGCGGGTACCGCGTACGTGAAGTCGGCCGTCAGGGTGTCGATCTTGGCGGCGGGCGGTAGCTGGAACGATGGCAGCGCAGCCGTCGCTGCATCGATGAGATTGTTTATTTCAGCGAGTTGAATCGCGACCAGCGGCTGACGCAGTGCGTCGGCGGCATTCTGCGGCGGACTCAGCGTGATCGTTGCGTTGCGCAGTTCGACGCCGATCGCGGGCAGGTCGATGGTGTTGGGGCTGTTTGTTCCGAATGAGACCGACAGGTCGGCCGTACCCGACCAGGCAGCGTTGTCAGACGTGAGTTTCCAGTCGCGGGCTCTAGCTGTGGACGCGATGCGCGAGGTGTCGAGGAAGTCGGTTCCAACGCCCGCCTTTTCGGCCAGCGACTCAATGATGGATTTCACCTGTGCGTCCGGGTTCGGGACGAGACTCAGCAGGTCATCCATCTGTCGAACGCGTCTTTCCACTTTCTCGCGGTCACCCGGGGCGACGACCCATTCCTGTTGGCCTGGCTGCTCGACCAGCATAACGGTCAGAACGTCCGCGAAACCCGGAACCCGGACAGCCAACGAGGGTGAGCCCGTGTCAGCGTCGGCGACGACGAGGTCCTTCGCGACAGGTTTCAGGTGCGATGATGTCGATAGCACGTTCCCGATGGTGGCGATGGCACGCGTGTATGACGGCGGCGGTGTTGGTGTTTCTACGGGCGTGGGCGTTGGTATCGGCGTCGCTGTGTTTTGGTTGATGTTGATGTTGGCGTTGCTGATGGGGGTGGTGTCGGTCGGCACGCTGTTGGAGTTGGCATTTATCGTAGGAGTTGGGATCGTCGGCGCGGTGTTTTGCGGTATGCTCGCGAGCTTGTCCGCGGGTGTTTTGGACATCTGTGAGACGCCGAAGACCGCACCCGCTATCACGACGAAAGCGCCGACGACGATGGCAGCCTTTGGCGGACCGCCCTTGATCGGCAGCGAGAGGTATTCGTCAATGCTGGCGTCCGCTTTCTTCTCGAGCGCAAACTCGAACAGTTCGTGATTCCACGTCCCAGCCAGCGTGAGGGGCTCGTGCCCTTTGGCGGAAAGCTTGAGTTGAAGCTTGTCGATCGGTTGGGACCACTCGCTTGGATCAATCGTGAGTTTGACCTTCGGCGATTTGGCGTTGATTCGGTCGAGCAGATTCTTGGTCAGCGCGTCGCGTCGATCGCTTTGCTCAGCCGCGACAGCCTTCAGGAGATCGTCTTCTATCGGCTTGACATCGAAGTCGAGTGATACCTTCCCGGCTTGCGGGCACTGAACGGAGAAACTGTGGAAGCTCCGCGGACTCCTGTCTTTGCCAGGATTGAGCTTTAGTTCGACATTGAGCGTCAGGGGCTTGGACAACGGGGCAGGCTCGCCAGGCGACGGTGACGCGATGCTCACGCCAACCGCGGATCTGTAGCGTTGCAGGTGCTTCGAGTTCTTGACGAGTCTTGCTGAGATAGCGTCCAGCGCGCCTGCCGTCGCCTGCTCCCAGGCGCTGGCGGAGAATTGCTCATGGTTGGCGATGTTCCACTCGAGGTCGGACGGGTTCCAAGCGATGTCCGCTTCGATCGTCGCATCATCCTGCTTGCCGCCCGACAGGTTGAAGCGTGCGGTCGCACGTTCGGCAAGTTCCGGGATATCGACGTCAAGCTTCGCCTTGGGAAACAGGCCGGTTGTCAGCGGATCGATCAGATCCGAAATACGTTTGTTTTGCAGTTGGCTGATCGATTCGGTGAAGTGCATCGTCAGCGCGTCGCGCAGTTCCCCGTCATCGTCGCAGATACGATGTTTCTTGGGTTTGAGTTGAAAACGAAACGGCAGCGCGAACTCGTTGTTGTCGATTCGCCCGCCAGGGTCCGCCAGACGGACGCATAGCTGTGCTTGGCCGTTGGCGGTCGATTCGGAGGACGTGAACTCTTCCGCCTGGACACTGGTCCTCACCACGGCGGGCGCGACAAACGTCTTGAACTGTTTGTCGACGATTTTCGCGACGAAAGACTCGGCGAGCGTCTTGACGGCTTGGGTTCGTTCCTGAAGCTGTTCGAGCAACTGGGCGCCAAGCTTGGAGCGGCAGGTGTCTTCAACGGCTTGGGCCTGCTCGAGCACGCCGTCGGGCCAACGGCTGATGTCCGGACGCGTGTCGAGGGCATCGACGGCGGCTTCCCATTTCTCTTTCTCGGCGGCCTTTTTGACCTTCGCCAGCCACTTCGTCGCGACGGCGTGCTGCTCTTCGGTGATTCGCCGATCACGTTCGATTTCCTCGCGTTTGGCTTCGAGCTCGCGCGCAAACTGGGCGTCCTTTTCGAGCACCTCTTCCGGCCAATGACCGAGGTCAGGCCGCTTCTGATGCTTTTCGAACGCCACGTGCCACTCGTCGTTGGCGATGGCCTTTTCCAACTCGGCGCACCATTGTCGCGCTCTTTCAAAGTCGGCTTGCCGCTGACGGGCTGTCGTCGCGGCAGCAGCAATCTGTTCCGCTTCCTGAGCGACCGCTTCAGGCCAATGGGTGATCGCGGGCTTGTCCGCCAGAATGCGCTCAGCCTCGTCCCATTCTTCGACTTCCGCGGCGGTTCGCGCGAGATCGATCCACTCGTTGGCAACCTCCGCATCGGCGGCAATCGCGGCGAGGCGTTCTTGTTCGGCGCGGTATTCGGCGAGCTTCTCCTTGACGCCCGTGATCTGGACTTCGATCTCGGACGGCCAGTGTTCGATAGCGGGTCGGCTGTCGATGGCCGATTGAAGGGCATCCCATTCCTCGGCTTCGAGAGCGGCCTGAAGCTGATCGCGGTATTGCTCCGCCTGCTCGCGATCGGCCTGCAAAGCGGCTTGGATCTGCTCGTTCGTCGCGATCGCGTCCGCCAGACGTTCGGCCACTTCGGCAGCGAGGGCTTCCTTGTCCGCCGCCAGGGTCGACGGCAGAGCGTCGTCGAACAACTTGCTCGTCTGCTGCTGGAGCGACTGAAGCGTCTTGACGACATCGGCCGGGTCCGATCCCAGATCGTCATTGAGTTGAGATCGAATGCTTGCGATGTCATCACGAACGCCGACGAGAACTTCGACCGTTTTTTGCAGCGCGATCGCCCGCTCGGTGGTGTCAGCCGGCAACGACTCCACGCCCAGGGCGTCTTTGAGCAACGGCTGAGCCTCAGCCCAGTCGTCGCCTTGGAGCAGTTCGCTCGCCTGGTCTATTTGAAGGTGAGCATTCGCCCGTTTGATGAGCGCGTTTGCGGTAGTCGCGAGGTCGTCAGTAGCAGCTTCGTTGGCAGCAATCGGCGCGACCTGGTTCTTAACATCCGCCCAGTCGGTTTCTTCGACAGGTGTTTCTTCAATGCGCGTGACGATCGCGTCCAAGCTTCTCGCCAGCAGTTCGCCAGCGTCGGGCGGTTTGACGAATTCGCTGATCGACTCGGCCAGTTCGGCTGCGGAAGGCCGATTTTGAGGCAAGCGGCCGAGCATCTTCTCGATCGCATCGCACCAAAAGCGAATCGCCGGATCGTCGGATTCGCGGAGGTCCTTCCGCCGCATGCCGTTGTACCGCCCCATGGCCATGAATTCCGACATTTCGACCATGCGGTGGGCATCGGCTTCGTTGAAAAGGTAGGGGTGCTGGTGTTCCGCGATGAGATGCAGTACGAAGGCCGCGGCGATGATGTCCGACCCGGTTTCGAAGGACTGGATCAGTTGCGAGCCGTACTTTTCCGGGTCGACGAACGAGCAGATACGGTCGTCACGCTCGTATTCCTCCGGCGAGAGTATCTCCCAGACGGCTGTTCCGTCGGTTTCGTTGGGCGAGGTCGCGGGTGTTTTGACGGCAAGATTGAGGTAGTGCTCCGGGGTGAGCGCGACGCAGACCGCCGGGGCGATTCCAAAGTCGGATACCTTGTCGATTCCGTCCGGCGTCTTCACCAGGACAGCGGGGCATAAACCTCCATGAACGACAGGGCGACCTGCGTCGGAGGCGTGGGCGACGCGCAGCGCTTCGAACAACGCCCCGGTCGTACGCAGCAGGTCTTGCGTGTCGAGCTCCGGTTTTTCCCCGTCGAACAAATCTCCCCATGATCGAGTGATGGCGGGCTCGTGTTCGACGAAATACGCGCGGTCGTCTTCCTTCAAGTCACTGACCAATTGAAGGATGTGGGGCGACTTGGCGGCGAGTTGTTTCTGCTGCTCGACCGCCGCGCGTAGAAGGTCTGCCAGCTTGGCGGCGTCGCTCTCACTGAGTCCGTCGGGCTTTAGGATGACGCGGCGGTGCGCTACGGACATGCTGCGACTGTCCTCTGGCAGGAGCTCAAAGGTGGTCTTGCAACGGCGTGCCTTTGGGTAATGATACGGTTCTTCATCGGCCTCGGTGGGATCGCTTTTT
>CAYQFV010000127.1:0-12515 GCA_964416845.1 uncultured Phycisphaeraceae bacterium
AAACCGTCGTCGTTGGCGAGTGTAGGGTTTGATGCGTCGCCACGCCACTCACGATCCGGACGGCGTGGGGTCGAAGGTCGACGACAGTGCGGCAGCGACGGACGGCGGGGGGTCGGTCAGCCGCCCCACGCGGTGAGTGCAGCCTGGTGGAACGCCTTCATCACGCCCGAGATCAGGATGATCGTCAGTGCGAGAACGATTTGCACGCTCAGCCATTTCCTCGGGTTGGCTCGTAGCGATGCGAACCCCGGGCTGCTGCCGGTCAGCGCGATGGCAAAAAAGAACACGACCAATGCGAGTAACAGCTTGGGGCCGAAGAAGGCGTGGTAGGGCATTGCGGGCACGTGGTCGTGCATCGACATGTAGAAGTTGTACGAGCCGGTGACAACCAATAACCCCACGCACGCATGTACGACCCTCTTCCATCGTTTTAGAACGTTGTGGCGTAGGCGATCGTGCTGATCCGTATCGAGCGATTCATCGGCCGACGGGATCAATGCGAATCGCATGAACACCGTTCCGCCCACCAGCGCGACCACGGATACGATGTGAACCCAACGACTGATGATGCTGCCGATTTCAAAACCGTCCATATTCAATCTCTATCCCATCGTTTGCGTACGCGAGGCCTAGCCCTCGTCTGTTCCTCGAAGGCTGGCGATCACGCCGAAATCCTCGAGCGTGGTCGTGTCGCCTTTTACATCTCCCGTCGATGCAAGTTCCTTGAGCAATCGACGCATGATTTTCCCCGATCTGGTCTTGGGCAGCCCCTCGGTGAATCGGATTTGATCGGGCTTGGCGATCGCGCCGATTTCCTTGGTGACGTGGGTCAGCAGGCTCGCCTTGAGGGCATCCGACGGCGTTTCGCCGACCTTGAGCGCCACGAACGCAGCCAGCGCTTGCCCTTTGATCTCGTGCGGCATGCCGACAACGGCCGCCTCCGCAACGGCGGGGAACGAGACCAGCGCGGATTCCACTTCGGCGGTTCCGATCCGATGGCCGGAGATGTTGATCACGTCGTCGACGCGACCCATCAGCCAGAAGTCACCGTCCTGGTCGCGGCGGCAGGCGTCTGACGTGAAATAGGCGCCCTCAAGCTGAGACCAATACTGTTTGCGGTATCGCTCCGTGTCGCCGTAGATGCCTCGAAGCATCGCCGGCCACGGTTTGCGAATGACCAATAGCCCGCCCGCGTTGGCGGGCTGCTCGACGCCCAGTGCATCGACCACCGCCGCGTCGATACCGAAGAACGGCTTGGTCGCGCTGCCCGGTTTCAACGTGAATGCGCCCGGCAGCGGTGCGATCATCGCGCCGCCGGTTTCGGTCTGCCACCAGGTGTCAACGATCGGGCACTTCTCGCGACCGATGGTGTTGTGGTACCACATCCACGCCTCGGGATTGATCGGTTCACCCACCGTCCCCAGTAAGCGCAGGCTCGAAAGATCGGATTTCGCGGGGATATCGTTGCCTTGTTTCATGAACGCCCGGATGGCTGTCGGCGCAGTGTAGAAAATGGACACCTTGTGCTGTTCGACGATTTGCCAGAACCGTCCCCAGTCCGGATGGTTCGGCGCGCCTTCGTACATCATCACGTTGACGCCGTTCTGAAGTGGACCGTAGGTGATGTAGCTGTGGCCGGTGATCCAGCCGATGTCAGCCGTGCACCAGTACACGTCGTCGGGTTTCAGATCGAAGATCATCTTGGCGGTGTAGGCGGTGTAGATCATGTAGCCCGCCGTCGTGTGCATGATGCCTTTCGGTTTGCCCGTCGTGCCAGACGTGTACAGGATGAAGAGCAGGTCCTCGCTATCGCATGGTTCAGCCGGGCATTCGAACGATTCAGCTTCGACCGCGTCATGCCACCAATGGTCCCGTCCGTCGACCCAGTCAACGTTGTTCTCGCAGCGTTTGAGAACAACGACCGATGTCACCGTCGGACAGCGCGCCATCGCGTCGTCGACGTTCTTCTTGAGCGGCACGACCGACCCGCGCCGCCAACCGCCATCAGCCGTGATGATGACCTTGCTGCTTGCGTCGTGAACGCGGTCGGCGATGGCGGTCGCGCTGAATCCGCCAAAAATGATGCTGTGAGGCGCTCCAATGCGAGCGCACGCCAGCATGGCGATGGTCAATTCGGGTACCATCGGCATGTAGATCGTCACCACGTCGCCCTTACCCACGCCGATCTTCTTGAGTGCATTGGCGAATTGACAGACCCGGTCGCGCAGTTCGCCGTAGGTGAGCGTCACAAGATCGCCGGGCTCGCCCTCCCAGGTGATGGCCGTCGCGTCTCCGCGGCCGCGTTCGATTTGTAGATCGAGGCAATTGTACGAGACGTTGGTCTTGCCGCCGACGAACCAACGAGCGTGCGGGCAGTTCCAGTCCAGAACCTTGTCGAACGGTTTGAACCAGTGGAACCCCTTCGCGATGTCAGCCCAAAAGCCTTCCGGGTCGTCGATGGAACGTTGATGCTGCCGTCGGTATTCGTCCACATCGTTCAGGTGGGCGCTCCCAGCGAAGCCGGCCGGCGGCGGAAAGGTGCGCGTCTCAACCATCGAGGATTGGATCGTGTCGCCGTCACTCATAGGTCGTCACTCATAGGTCGTCACTCCTTCAACAACGGGCTCTTCGCCGACGTCTTGACGAAACGTATCGCAACATCCAGCGGTAGGGCAGGTGGTTCTCCCAGCAACGCCGGGAGGTTCACCTGCCACGCATCGTGTCGCAACATTCAGATGGGTAGTGTAGTGTCCTCGCCCCCGCCGACAAGCCGCGGGCGACGCGCTCGATCACCGCGTATTCTGCGCGCGTCGTGCGTCCATCAGTTCCGACAGCGCTCGCACCGTCTTGTCGGTCGCGCCCTGGTGTTCGATGACGACGGCTTGCCCAGCGAGACCCGCACGTGACGCGCTCGCCGGGGCCATGCGGAACCGCGCGACAGCTTCCGCCAGTTCGTCAGCCGACGTCACCACACGCAACGCATCGACCGCCTGCATCGCCTCCACCGGGGACCGAAAGTTGTCCATGAAAGGCCCGGTGATGATCGGCTTGGCGAGTGCGGCGACTTCCATCGGATCGGACCCGCCCATGGGAACCAGCGATCGCCCCACGAACACCACCGTCGCAAGCGAATACAGCTTTCGCAACTCCCCCATCGTGTCGCCGAGGATCACCGAGTTGGATACGTCCGCCGACAGTCGCGATGCACCATCAGGCGTTTCGCTGCGTCGCAGACAGCCGAACGATCGTTGTAGGATAATCCGGGCAACCTCGTCGAATCGCTCGGGCTTGCGCGGGACGATTGCCAATCGCACCGAAACGCCTTCGTTCGTCAGCGTCTGATACGCGTCGAGAACAATTGATTCTTCGCCCGGACCGGTACTGCCGCAAACCCACAATGGACGAGCCCGGTCAATGCTCAACGCATCGCCCATCGCCTCAGCGCCATCGACGGTGGCTGATACCGATGCGGTGTCCCATTTCAGCGAACCGGTCAGCGTGATGCGGTCGTCGGGCACACCGACCGAGCGAAACCGCCCCGCGATCGCGTCATCCTGCGCGCCGACCCAAGCCAGGGATCGAAACATCCTCCGCGAAATACCGCCGAGCATCCCGAACCGCCGCGCGCTCCGCTCGGTCAGTCGACCGTTGACCACCGCGACCGGCACCTCGCGTCGCACTGCCTGTCGCACAAGGTTCGGCCAAACTTCCAGTTCCACCAGTACGATCAAGTCCGGCCTGACACGATCCAGTACGCGGCTGACCGACCAGCTAAAATCCAACGGAAAACGAAACACACGCTGCGCACCGTACAGCTTGCAGGCCCGCGCATACCCCGTATCAGTGGTCGTGGAAATGACGATTTCGTGTTCGACGAATCGTCGCTGCAACCCTGCGGTGAGCGTGGGCGTTGCATTGACTTCGCCGAGCGAAACCGCGTGGAACCAGATGCGCGGCCGGTTCGTCGGCGGGATGCGGACATACCCCAACCGCTCCCGCCACCCTCGCCGATTCTTGCCCAGCACGATCATTTGATAGGCCAGAAACGGCAGGTAAACGATCCCACCCAGCAGATAGGCGACGTTTAACAACCATTGCATCGGTCCGGAATCGTAGGCCGATTCTTCGCGCGCGACAACCGTTGCCTCTCACGCGGCATGGTTTCCGGAAAGTCATTTGATCGGCGGTTCGTCGCGCTCAGCGGCGGGGGAGTCGAAGAGCTTCGGAACACAAGGGACGGCTCGCCCCGCTTCGCAACGCCGAACGCGATGGCGAGTTGCCGCGCGGCTGCTCGGTGCAAGCGCCAACGCATGCCTGTGTCTTGGGTTCGGGCGTGTCACGCGGGACGGGTGGACTCCGGTGTCGTTACGTTGGCGATACGGTCGCAGTCTGCGCGAACGTTTTTCCGTCTCGGCGTTCGACGGTCACGCGAATCATGATTCGGCCCGTGGCGGCATCTCGCCGGATGGAGATCGTTCCGTCACGATTGGACGGCAGCAGTGCAGCGGTGGGCAAGGAAAGCGTCGTCGTATCTGGAATCGTCGCCACTTCTTTCGGGTGAAGTCTGATCCACGCAGCCGCGCTGTCGATCATTTGACGTTCGATCATTCGGTCCGATTCCAGCCGATCGCGTCGGAACCATCCATCGGCCGACGTGACCATGATCGCCATCATGGTCACCACAAAAAACGCCGCCGCGATGACCGCTACCAGGCCGAATCCGCTGGCCCGCTGACCACGGACGTGATGGGAGAATCGCCGGCGTAACATCATTTCGTGTATCCTCGGCCAACCCACATCGACAGATTCCATTCGCGAGAAGGGTCGACTTCTTTCTTCGACACGCCCCCCCATCGCAAGGATAAGTTCAAGACGTCTCGCTCGCCGGACACCTCGACTGTCGCGAAGGCCAACCGCCATTCGCCTCCACGGTTTTGCCGTGCCGACGCGGTCGACCGGTCGCGACGTACGATCTCGTGCTCGTCAAGAACATACAGCACATCCAGCGCAGGGCCTGTCAGGGTCACCGTCTGTTTCCCGTCCGAATCGCTCACAGTCATGTTCGACGCGCGGCGAACGTCGCTGCGCAGCGAATCCATCAGGTCGTTCATGGTCGCGTATTCCGATACTCGCTGCCCAACCAGGATTTGGGAACGCAGCGCCGTCGTAACGATCACCATCGCGGTGTATGAAACGACAACGGCAAGCATAAGCGTGGCCAGCAGATTGATGAGGAACATCGCTCTTCGGCGGCGGCCTTCCAAAGTATTTCGATGCCGTCGGGCGGCCTGCTGAGGTATCACGGTCCCACCTCCACGGCCGGAACATAGCCACGAAGCACCAACGACACCTGCTTTTGAGGTCGGGCAACCGCCGTAGCATGTATGACAACACGCGTCAGCCCTGACCACTGACCTTGGCCGGCGGACACACTCACACGATATTCACAGCGGTCTGCCGCGTCGCGAATGGTCGTACCTTCCGCCGGCAGCGCTCCGGCCCGTATTCGCTCCATCAACGATTCCGCGCCAAGCTGCAACCGCCGATGCGTCACGATGTAGTCTTCAACGCGGCGGTGAGCGGCCATCATGGACCACGATAACTGCATCAGGATCGCAGCCACCACGATCGCCACCATCAATTCCAACGTCAGAAAGGCTCGCCGACACTGACGCGGTCGTCTCGTCATGCTGCGCCCCCCATTGTCGACATAACGCTTTCGACCAGCGCGGTCATGGGCACGAATAAGGCGACCGCGATGTAGGCGATGACGAGCGCCACCGCCAACGTCGTCGCCGGCCAAACAGCTTTCTCGATGGCCAACCACCAGCGATGAGCGATCGAAAGGTAGAACTCCGCCGCGTGCCTGCACGCCGGGCGAACGTCTTCACCGCGTTCGATTATCCGAACAACACCGACAAACACCGGGCCAAGCTCTGCCGACAAGGCTGCCGCTCGCGGCGCGACACCATCCGCAACAGCATGTGCGAAGCGATCGAACCGATTCTGAAGGTGTATGTTGGCCTTGGTTTCGGCGGCGAGGGCGGCTGCCCGATCCAGCGTCATACCCGCCCGAAGCCCCATTCCGAACACCCGCGTCATGGCCGACATGCCATACCCGTACTCCATCTGTCGCAATCCCGGAACGCGCCACTTAATGCGAGAGATCAACTCCTCCGCCAGCGTACGCGATCGCGTGCCACCGCGCACGTGAATGTGCCTGCACACACCCAGCGCGACTGCTATTGACATTGACACGAATACGACCAGCGACCATCCCGGCGGTGACCCGGTAACAAACCAGCGCGACGCGCCGATCAAGTTGATGGTGGTAGGGGGAAGATCAGCGCCATAGTCATCGAAAATCTCCCTGAACTTCGGAACAATCACGATCATCAATCCGCTGAGCATCATCAGGGTGAATCCCACCATCGCGGTGGGGTAGGCCCAATAGTTCACTTGGCTCGGTCGAATCGGATGAAGTTGATCGCCCAACATATCTTCAAGGTTTTCGAGCGCCGCGCGCAACTGCCCCGAACGCTCCCCACAGTCGATCATGCTCACAGCCAGCGATGGGCAAGCAGGGACCGCTCGGCGAAGCGCTTCCGCCACCGGGATCGAATGCGATAACCATTTGCCCATTTCTCGCAGCGCGATACCGGCCGCCCCAGGCTCACCTCGACCGGCGACATGCACGGACGTCGCCAGCGGCAAGTGCATCGCTGTCATCGCGCGCAGGAACCCCACAAGTTCACGCGTCAGTGACAACGCTCGCCGTTTGGACGCCACGTTGAGCGCTCTACCGCCAAAGCCCCCCAACGCAACATAGCAAAGCAAGTGCGTCAACACGACGGTTGTCAGTATCAACGCAGTTATAAGTACAAGCCATTCCCACCACATCGTGGATTACCCGTCTATGCCGAAACCAATGAATTCAAGATCATCACGAAGACACACTTTGCACCAAACTGACGAGAGGCAGCAAGAGTCCCACGATGCACACCCCAACGCCGAACCCTACCACCAGAATCGCAATCGGTATCAGCCACTCCCGAAGCGTGGCCTGCGATCGCCACGCCCGCATCTCGTACGCTTTCGCCAATTGCAACAGCACGCCTTCCAGATTGCCGTGTTCGATCGCAACGTCCGTCGCGTAACCCATCATGGGTGGAATCACCGTCGTGGATTCGCACGCGACGTGAAGCGACGAACCGTTTTCGACCGTCGAGCCCACGCGATCAGCCTCTACACACAGTAGCGGGCTCCCGGTCGCACCGGCGGAAAGTCGAAGTGCTTCGGGAAGTGGCAGGCCGGACGATATCGACAACGCCAGCGATCGCAGAAACCGGGCCAACAGAGAGTTGCGGATTAGATCACCAAATACCGGAATGGCCAGGATCGTTCGTTCTTGAAATCGCCGACCTGCCTCGCTGAAGCGACACAAGCGCCACGCAACAACGCCGATCGCAATAACGGATAGTCCGCCAATCGTGATGGTCCCGCACATCCGCGACACTTGGAACAAGAGCAAGGTCAGTGCAGGCAATCGGACATCGAAATCCCTAAACATGCTTTCCATTTGCGGAACCACGAAACGAAGTAGAAACGTCATCAAAAAAAACACACATACCGCGACAATTGCGGGATAGGCCAGCGCCTCGATCACCAGTCGACGAGTCGATGACAACAGTCGAAGGTGGTGTGACAAGTTCATCAAGGTCGCCGAAAGCTGTCCCCGCTCCATGCCGGCACGAACAACCCGTCCGTAAAGGATGGGCAATTGCTTCTCATGACGGCCCAGCGCTTCGTCGATGGGCAGACCGCGCTCGAGATCGTCCGCAACCGATTCGACAACGCGGCGAAGTCGCGATCCTTTCAGTTCCTTGGCCAACTCTCGCAGCCCGCGGTCCAATGCGACCCCCGCTTCAGCGAGCGAGGCGAATTGCTCGTTGAAGAACAGAAAATCGTCCAGACCGATCTCCCGCCGCGGCCGGTCGACCTCGGCAGCTTCGATCGTGACGTTTTGCAGATCCAAATCGCCAATCTGTTGACGGGCTTCGTCGTGATCGCGAGCCTCGATCACACCGCTGATCGGCGTGCCGTTGGGACAGATAGCCCGGTATGTGAATGATTTCACGTGTCGCTGCCTCCGTCTTGCGAGCAAACGCCCAAGACGCGCGCAAGCTCCGCGTCGTCGGTCAGTCCCTGACGAACCAGTGCCCGTGCGGATTCGATCAGTTGATGGTTCGGCGAGCGGGTTTCGGTTCGCAGTTGTGACACCGGGGCGGACCGAAGAATCATGGGGCGAAGTCGTTCTGAAATCTCCACCACGTCACCGCACGCCGTCCGTCCGTCATAGCCGCTTTCGAGACACGTACGGCAACCCGCTCCGCCACAGCCTTGGCATCGCAGCCTCAACAACCGCGACGACACCACCCACGTCAGAGCGCTGACAAGCTGGTATGGAGCAATTCCCATGTCCAGCAGTCGAACCACCACTTCCGCCGCATCCCCCGCGTGCATTGTCGTCAGAATGAGATGCCCCGTCAGCGCTGCCTCGACCGCCACTTGCGCGGTTCGAGCGTCGCGCACCTCGCCCAGCATGATGACCTGCGGATCTTGACGCAGCAGCGATCGCATGCAGCGGGCGTAATCGAGTTCGCCATGAGGATGGATCTCGATCTGCGTGACGCGGTCAATCCGCCTTTCCACAGGGTCTTCCAGCGTGATCAAGCTTCGCCCCGGATACGCCCGGCTCATGTAGTCCAGCAACGCGTAGAGCGTCGTCGTCTTGCCGCTGCCCGCCGGTCCGGTCATGCAGATCAACCCCGCCGTCGACGCGACCGCCGCTTTCAGGCGATCGATTTGATCGACGGTGAATCCCAGTTCGTCGATTGACAGGAGCGCATCGCGATCGCGAAAGATCCGGATCGCAACGCGCTCGCCGCGAACAGTCGGAAACGTCGCCACCCGCAAATCAACGGCATTCGAGCCGGGCGTCTCACCGTTGGACCAGGAAAAAGCCCCTTCCTGAGGAATGTCGATCCGGTAGGTCAGCAGACCTGCCAACACCTTAAGACGCGCGACCATCGACGCCGCCTCGCCGATCGGCAGACGTTCCAGATCCTGCAACTCGCCGTCACGCCGGACGCGTACCAGCAGGCAGTCGTCCATCGGATCCACATGAACATCGCTCACGTCCAGAGCGATGGCCTTTCGCAACAACGCGTCGATTGTTTCAACCGCACCATGGGGTTGTCGTTGAACCATGCCAGCCAATGAAGTATCTCCGTGCAATTGATAGATGCTCTCTCATTTATACACGACGCGCGACGGCGTGAAGGGTTATACTGAAATGTCTGTTGTGGTTCATTTTTTCAGCAATTGAAGCGCTAACTACCGGCGTCGGCATGCGTCGTATCTTTCAGGACGGTCAATGATGTTGGCTACAGGCCAGATCTCGCACAACCTGCACGCTACCATCGGTGCGCTTCGGCATGAGGTCGAGCGTGACGGTCAGACCTGGATCGTCAAGCTCATGCACACCGCCGGACCGGGCATCGTGCGCATGCTGTGGCGAATGCTGGCCAACGAACAGGACGTACTCGACGCGTATCAAGAATGTGTCTGTCATCTCGCGTCAATCGACAAACCGTCTTCGGTACGAAAGATGCAACCTTATGCGTACAGGGTGGCTGCCAACATCGCGATAGAGGTCATCCGGCGGCGACATCGTCGCGCAAACCATTGGCCTAGCGTCGTCGCCACAACCGTTGCCGTTGAACGGAGTCACCGCAGCGTCGACACGGGTTGTGACGAGTCGGTTGGTCGGTTGCGAGAAGCGCTGTGCAAGCTGCCGGACCACTTGCGTGAAGTAATCGTCTTGAGAGATCTCGCCGAGCTGCCCTATCGCAAGGTGGCAGGTTTGTTGGGCGTCGGAGTCGCGACCGCTCGCGTCTACCGCCGTCACGCCATCATCCGACTGAGCAAGATGCTTGCCGACGAGAGCGAGCAATAGCTGAAGTTGACGCAAACCATGAACGCATCCTCAAATCAACCCACGTCGGCAAGATGCCCGCAGCGGCGACACGTCGTCGTGGCGATGACTGACGATGTCGCGCGGCGAACCAATCGTCTGCCGTACGCCCTCGCCTCGCACATCGCCGGGTGTTCGTCCTGCCGGGCGCTGGCCGACCGACTTGGAAAAGTCACGATCGCTTTCGAGGGTTTGCGCGGTAGGCCGCCTGGCAGTAGCCTCCTGTCTCGCGCCAACGTGCACGCTCTGCGGATGCTGAGGCGTTCAGTCCGCGCGTCGCGGCGGGCCCACCAGCTTGCCCAAGCCCGTGTCGGCGTGGGCTTGCGCTCGCGAGTCCGGGTCGTCATTTCTCGATTGGCGCTCACGGTCACCACTGCCACGCTGATCCTGGCGCTCCGCGTGGGTCTTCGCGATGGTTGGCGTGAAGGCAGCATGCTGACCCAAAAGCTCGCCGACAAGCACGTCCAATACCACATCTACGGCCTGACCGATGACGATTGGACCTGACCGGCGTCCCGTCCCATCTTGGCGAGTTTTTGTCGTTTGACACCCGGCCTGGCGGACGGTCTAATCGACTCTTGCCATTGGTAATCCAAGCCGTGGAGCAGCGACGAGCGTCGTGACGCCGATCTACAGGGCGGCGCCCGCAGCCCGTTCGCCCACCCACCAGGGCGGCAGGATTTCACAACGAGCCCATCTCGCGGAGGGACTCGCGGATGCGGACGGTCCATGGACGGGAGATCAGCACAACGGTACGCGAACGGAACCATCGCGGTTCTCGCCTGCCGACGAATATCACAACGCATCCGGCGACAACGTCACCGCGAGCGTCGCACTCAGGCTGACCAATGCACATGGACATCGCAACCGAAGATCCGACAACGCTTCCGAGCAGGCGACGCGTCAAGCTGCTTTCACAAAACGATCGCATTTTCCACGTCATTCTCGCACAGCAATTCGACCGCGATCTGATCGAGCATCTGTGTCGAATCGCCGAGATGACGCGTGCGGTCGCCGACGCCCGGGCGGGCGCCCGGTTCCTCAATACGATTCTCTCCCACAAACGCGCGATGCTCTACTTCATTCAACCCTCCACCCGGACGTTTCTGTCGTTCGCTTCCGCCTGCCAGATTCTTGGGATGGCCTACAACGACGTGCGCGACACCTCAACATCGTCCGAAGTGAAAGGCGAGACCGAAGACGACACCATTCGCGTGCTCAGCCAGTACTTCGACGTCATCATCATGCGTCACCCCGTGGAAGGATTCGCAGAGCGAATGGCCCACATGCTCACCGCCATGCCGCGCAACATTCCGCTACTCAACGGAGGATCCGGCAAGGATCAGCACCCCACCCAAGCCCTCCTCGATATCTACACGCTTCATCGCTGCTTCGCCGGCTCGCTCGCCGAACGCCTGAAGCCCGACCCCGATCGTAACTTGTTCGAAGGCAAGACCATCGCCTTCGTCGGCGACCTGAAACGCGGACGAACCGTTCGCTCGCTCACATACTTGCTCTGTCGCTACCCGGGTGTACGGCTCCTCTTCGTCGCGCCCGAGGAGCTGCAGATTGGCGAAGACATCGTCGAATACATCGATCGACACGACGTGGAATACGAGCAGAAGTTCGATCTACCCGAAGTCGTCGGCGAGTGCGATGCTGTCTACATGACGCGACTCCAGGACGAGCACGATCTCGACGGCGAATCCAAAAGCATTGATCTCAGCCGTTTCGCGCTCACGCGTGATCTTGCCGGAAAGCTCAAGCCCAATCTAGCCATCCTCCATCCCCTCCCACGCCGGACCGAACTCGACACATGGTACGACTCGGACCGGCGAGCCAAATACTGGGATCAAACCCGCAACGGCATGTGGATGCGCACCGCGCTGCTAGCCTACATCTTCAATGTCGACGGCGTTATTCTCGACCACTACCACAGCTACTACAGTTATTAGCACCGTCTTCAATCAAGTGCGTCAAGCACCGCGTTCGCGCCCAGCAATGCCGCCCGTATCACCCCTCCGACAGGTCGGAATGTGCGATTCCGACATGAGATGACAATTAGACACAGTGTTCCCGTGGATGCGTGGGCGTGTTTCCACTACAATCACCGCACTTGAACTAGATTCCCGTCTTGACAGAACCCAACCGGAGAAGACAGCAATGAGAACGATGACCAGAATTGCGCTCTGCATGACCTTGATCTCAGCCGTGGCCGTTGCGGGCAACGAAAAACCGCGCAAGTTGACCGACCCCGTCGAAATCCTCAAGAAGGCAGACGCTGCCACCAAGGCAGTCAAGTCCGTGAAGTTCCACGTCTCAGCCGAAGCGAACGGGGATTTGGCGGCTCGCTCCGGAAAGGTGAGCGGTGCCATCGCGATGACCGGCTACAACGCCGAACCCCGGAGAAATTCTACTTTGATCTTCAGGGCCTGTCGATTTAGTCGCTCGGACGGAGTGACACTGCACGCTTGCTGTT
>CAYQFV010000128.1:0-12446 GCA_964416845.1 uncultured Phycisphaeraceae bacterium
GCTCTTGAACGGTGTGCCACTGCTCTTGAGCAGTGCGCCAACCTCGCCTGCCGCGTCGCTTGAAAGCAGCCGTGGATGCCCCATTCTCCGCCACCCGGCGAAGGGTGGGGCGTCCACCGACACCCTCGGTCGCGACCAAACGCCCTCTTCAAACGAACAATCCACTCATCCCGCTCGTACCAATCGCGTGAAAGAGACACGAGCGCCCATCGTCCGACGTCACGTCCGCAACGAACGATCACGCGGCATCGAAACGCCCGTGCGTTTTGACGCATTCCATCTGTCGTCTAGACTCTCACCACCATGCTGATCGTTCTCATCATCGCCCTCGTGGGCACCATGGCTTGTTCATTCGTCGCCACGCTCGTCGTTCGCGCTGTCGCCCTCCGTCGCGGATTCGTCGATCGCCCCGGCGGCCACAAACAGCATCCCAGACCCGTGGCACTCGGCGGCGGAATTGCCGTCACCTGGTGCGTCTGCCTTCCCGTGCTCCTCGCCACCCTCGCGGCACTCGCAGCCGCGAAATGGGGAGCGCCCGAATGGGTTCCCAACCTCGTCACCCAACACCTGCCCGGTATCGCGTTCAAAGCCACCGCCGTCTTCGCCGTCCTCGGCGGCGCGATCATCCTCCACATCGTCGGACTGATCGACGACGTCAAACCCTTAGGCCCGACCGTCAAGTTCATCGCCCAATGTCTCGTCGCCGGCACGCTCGCAGCGGGCTTCAACATCCGCATCCTCGACATGGCCGCCGTCCCCGTTCCACTGTCCGTGCTGATCACCGTCGTTTGGATCGTCGGCATCACCAACGCCTTCAACTTCCTCGACAACATGGACGGGCTCAGCGCCGGCGTCGCGGTCATCTCCGGCAGCATCTTCGTCGTCGCAGCGCTGCACAGCGGGCAAATCTTCGTACCAGTCGCCATGCTCATCCTCGTCGGCGCGCTGCTCGGCTTTCTCATCTTCAACTTTCAACCCGCGTCCATCTTTTTGGGAGACTCCGGCAGCCTGGTCGTCGGATATTTCATGGCCGTCCTCATCGTGCTGACGACGTTTTACGACCCGTCCAAACAGCTCAAACCCGCCGGCCTGTTCCTTCCGATCGTCGTGCTGGCCGTCCCGCTCTACGACGTGGTCAGCGTCTCGATTCGACGCATCATGGCGGGCAGCAGCATCTTCACCGGCGACCGCAGACACTTCTCGCACCGCCTCGTCGAGCGCGGCTTCAGCGAGCGGGCCGCGGTGCTTACGATCTACCTCGCTACAGCCGCCACGTCCCTCACCGGCATTCTCCTACCCAAAGCAGACTCCACCGCCGCCTGCCTCATCTTCGCCCAATGCCTCTGCGTCGTCCTCATCATCGCCATCCTGGAACACACGCCCGCGCGATCCGACGATGCCCAAAACCCCCCTGGCGACGCTGCAAACCGCTGATCGAAATCCCCGCGCGCCAATTCGATCAGCGCCCGCGTTCTTACCGTGGAGAAACGCGCCGCGACCGATCGCGGTGTCAACCGAGCGGGAATCCCGGTACGATTGCCCGCTGTGGCGGTCGTTGCGCAACGACGCCTTCAAGCAGGCCGGCGGCGAGAGTGTCACATGGCGACACTACAACAACCACAATTCGAATCCGATAAAATCGATCGCCCCTGGCTGGAGCGCGTGGGCTTCCGAACGGTGGCCGACGTCTTGGCGTATACGCCCGAGGAAATCGTCGCCGTCACTCGATCGTCGGATGTATTTCGCCTTCCGGTCGGGACAGACCTCGGCGGGCCGGCGGAGGTGTTCGTCAAGCGATACTACTACGCTCGGCGCGACCAGCGCATCAAACAGATGTTCCGCGGTACGCTGTTCGGCAAGAGCAGAGCCCGAACGGAATACGAGTTCCTCCGCGAGATGCGTCGCCGCGACGTGCCGACCGTTCGCCCGATCGCCTATGGCGACCGCCGCAGCGGGATGTTTCTGCACGCCAGCTTCATCATCACCGAAGGCTGCCCGCGCAGCCGATCGCTCGACGTGTTCGCGCTCGACCGCGACCCCGCAAACGCGTTGAACCGATTACAACGCACGCGTTTCACGGTCGATCTGGCTGACACCATCCGGCGGATGCATCACGCGGGCGTTCGACATGGCGGGTTGTTCTGGCGAAACATCCTCGTCCAATCGCTTCCGGACAGCCGCTTCGGTTTCGTTCTGCTCGATCCCGACACCCACGCACGATTGCACGAAACGCCCATTCCGCAAGAAGACGCATCCGGCGACTTGTCGGAATTCCTCGCATCCGCCATCGCGCTCGGCTTTCGGAGCGGCCTCTCGACGTTCATGAAGACCTATCTTCAAACGCAGCGACTGACTCACGCCCATCGTCAAACGATCGCGAGGATCATGGATCGCGCGCGAACGCTCGCCATCGGCGAACAGCAGCGGATGGCCATCACCGAAACCGTCGAATGGCTGACCAATCGCATCGCAACGCGCCGGGATCAATCAAAACCGACCCGCTCGGTTGAATCGATCGACGAATTCTTCGACGCGTTGGCAGGCGCGCGGATCGAAACCACCAGCCTACCGGACGAAAAACGCACCATCCGGTTCGTGTTCCGCGATCCGACCGACAGCAACGGTGGCAGCCGGCGAAGCGTTGTTCTGGACCAGGGGCGTTTCACTACGACAACCAACACGGCTGCCTCGCCGGATATGGAGATTCGTACCGACGCGCAAACGTGGTTGGCGATCATCGCGGGCAAGCCGGACGGGCTGGAGCGCGTACGGGCCGGCCGACTGCGTGTGCAGGGCGACGTTCGGCTGCTGCCGCTGCTGGTGGCGACGATCGAGGCGTGATCGGTTAGCATGCGGCTGTTCAGACCCCGGCTTAGCGCTGGGCGTGGAGAGGATCGAAGGTGACCGCGACAACACAAGAACAACCCGCCGGCCGATCGTTTGGTCGCAAGTACAAAGACGACGACTACGCCCAATACTACGCACAGAAGCACGAATCGGGATCATTGCGGCGGTTGTCCAACTTCTTCGAGCGAAAGATGGTCCGGCGGGCGCTGATGCGCATTGGGCGTCGTCACGAGATCCGAACTGTGCTGGATTGCCCGTCCGGGACAGGACGTTTTCTCCCGGTCCTTGCAGGGCTGAACACTGAAGTGGTGGCCATGGACACGTCCATGCAGATGCTTCAACAAGGTCGTCGGCACGCGTCGCTGTTTCGTCGCAATCCCACTGCGTCGGCGGGTTCCGCGCTCGAGTTGCCGCTGGCTGACAACGCCGTTGACGTCGTCTTGTGCTCGCGTTTGGTGCACCACATTCCCGAGCGCGAGTCGCGTGTTCAAATCATGCGAGAATTCGCCCGGGTCGCCCGTGTGGGAGTGGTGGTATCTTTCTTCGACGCCACGTCGTGGAATGCGTGGAAGCGCCGCCGCAAAGTCAAACGCACGGGCAAGACCGGCGGACGACATGCGATGACCAGAGCTGAGTGCAACGACGAAGCCCGCGACGCGGGTTTGCAACCGATCGGCATGAACGCGCTTCTGCGCTACCACACGGAAGTGACGGCGGCCGCGTTTCTGCTTCCCGATCTCTGATCCCACAACCCGACGTCGATTGTGAACAGGTCGTGCACCGACCGGGCGAACGTCGCGCCGGCGCGTTAGTCTCGCACTTCGATCTGCAATTCGACGAAATCAAGCACGCCGATGGACAGCCCTGCTCCGCAACGTTCTGGATCCAAGTCGCCAAACTCGTCGCACGTATCGAGGCTGTTTCTCAACAGCAGGCGAATGTAGTGTACGCCGGCCTGCAGGGCGACGCTGGGATCGGGTTCGGTCGAAAAAAACGTTCCCGGCGTAAGGGAGCACGGATCCGTGTCGGTCGCTCCGAAGGACCAACTGTAGAACAAGTCCTGCTCGGCGGTCGGGTCCGCATTGGAGGAGTCGAGGCTGTTGCTTCCCTGCAACTGAACCACTTCGATACCGTCGCCGTTGGATCCTTGGACCACGATTCGATCGGGTGCAAACGTGACGGGCTGATCCACGCCGGGAACGACGGTTGCGACCACCACAGGCCAACAGGTCGTGCAATTGACGACGTTCTCGGCGCAGGCGCTTCGAATCGGCGGGCGCTCGCCTCCAAAGCCGGGCAAGACGTTGAGGAACGAGACGCTGCACTGCCCGCTGTCGCTCGCGCCGCCGTCGGTGACCATCGCGGTGATGGTCACGTCGCAGTCGGTAGCGGCGGAAATGGTCAAGACGCCGGCCCCGTTGTCACTGGTTACAGCACAGTCGGGCGGCTGCTGGTTCGATAGGGCGAAGGCGATGGCTGCGGTGGTGCGGTTGGTGGTGGCGGTGATCGTTGTGGGCGTGTCGCCGGTAGCGGCGAGCGCCGGGCAGGTGAGGCTTACCGCAAGCGCGGGGGGAGGTGGCGGCGGCGGTGGCGGCGGTGGTGGTGGTGGCGGCGGAACGTCCAAGACTTGTATGACGACGCGATCGGAATCGTTGAGGTCGTTTTCGGTGACCAGCAGTTCAAACTCGAGCGTCGCGCCGCCGGGCGTGACTTGCGGCGCGGTGAACGTCGGCTGCTGCGTTGTGGGGCTGTCGAGCACCACCGCCGGTCCTGTTATCTGTGTCCAGACGAACGAAAGCAAGCCACCAGCGCCCGCGCTGTTGCGTCCATCAAGCGTAACGAGAACTCCCTCGTTAATCGTTTGGTCGTCGCCAGCGTCCGCGACCGGAGGCAGCGCGGCGGGTTCGGCGGTCGCACCGATGCCCTGAACGAATCCGTTTGTCTCGCCATCGCATGATTGGACGACGGAAATGACCGCGTCGCCGAGCTGCTCCACCGTGTACACCGTGGTGCATTGATCGACCGGGTCAAAGCTTCCGGCGGACGATGGCAACGTCGACCAGATGCACGTGCAACGACCGGTGGCGACCTGCCGTGATATGGCAGGAGGGTCGGGAAGAGACAGTGCAATGCTGTCGCCCACAACGAGGTCGCGCAGATCAATCGCCCCCGATTGGCCGACCAGCGTGGCGAACGACGCAAGGTCGTCGCGGTCGGCATCGTCGATCGGCCGCCCGACGTTCTCGTTCGTGTTCAGATTTGAGTTTTCGATTCCGTTCTCGTTGGAGTTGCCGTTTGGGGCTGTCGGATCGCCGGGATCGGTTGGCGGATCGATTGTCATGCCTTCGTTGGCATTCGCGTTTGTCGTTTCACCACCCGTCATGCCATCGTTGGGAGAATCCATCGACGTCGGACAACCGGCGATCAGGATGCAGGATGCGATGAACAAGGTTGCGACTGTGGGACGAACCCCTTGCGCGGCGCGCATGTGCGTTTCCTCCGAGACTGTTGTCGAATCATTCCGTGCCGAACCGGCGGTCATTGTAGCACAACTACTCCGGTTTCCCCAACCCCAATATCGGCCAGCCATTGAGCACACGGCGCCGGTTTGTGCGGGGCGGACAGATGGGACAGGTCACGACTGCGTCAGACGACGCGCCAGCGGAACCAGGGGATGGTTGCGGATAGTTGGCCTGGGCTGGTGGGGATTGGGGTTAGTTTGAATGGTCGGCCTATGGGCAGCGGTGCAATGGGCCAGACGTGGCCTACGTCTTTGGTTGTGATGATGGGGCAGTGGACCTTGGCGAGGTGGTGTTTCAAACATTGGAGCGTTGCGTCGGTGCAGTCGCCGGCGCGCCGGTAGAAGACGCCGACGAGAATGCCGTCGTAACGATTCAGCATCCCGGCGAGGGTGAGGTGGGCGAGCATTCGGTCGACGCGTTCGGGGCGCTCGCGGATGTCTTCGATGACCAACCATCGACCGGTGGGATAGAGGGCACGTTTGTGGGGCGAGCCGAGCAACGTGATCAGCGTGGTCAGGTTACCGCCGACGGCCTTGATTGTGACGGGTTCGTTGATTCGGCCATGGACGCATCGCGCGATGATCGACCGGCTGCTGCCTTTGCCTTCGATGATGTCGACGACATCGCGAAAGAACGCGGAAAACTGATCGACGAATCTGTCGGCGGCCCATCTTTTTGCGAATGATTCGATGGCGGCGGGCGTGGTTAGCTTTCGGCGGGAGAGCGTGGAAACGTGCTCGCGGGCGTAGTTGGTCATGCCGACTCGCAGGAAGCCGGGGCAGAGATCGTGGTAGGCGAACACGGACGGGTATCTGGCGGCGATGTTGATGAGTGGGGTTAGTTCGCTGAAACCGAACAGGGCGAGGCGGTTCTTGCGAGTTCGTAGGACGTTGAAATCGACAAGCGGCAGGATGCGGGTCAGCCATGCGCCGCCGCGAAGGGCGACGGCAGCTACGATACGGTCGTCGGCAAGCGTGTTTTGAATCTCGCGGGCGCGAGCGATGTCGTCACGCCGACCGCCGTGGTCGTCGACTTCGTCGGCTTCGATCTGACGAGCGTCGGCGGTGACGCGATAGCGATCGCCGACGGCGCGTTGGACGAGTTCGACGAGATCGCTCGTGCGCTTGCAACCAAGCAGCGGCAGCATATCGGCGCAGGAACTGGCGACGGACCAGAGTCGGATGATGGGACGGGTGTTTTTTGCGACGCGGGTCATCCGCGGGCGGCCTTGACGAATGCGGCGGCCTGGTCGGGGTCTATGGGATTTTCGGATCGGCCTTCGCGCTTGATGTGGGTTCCGACGATCGCGCCGTCGCAGACGGCTAACAACGCGTGGATGGTTTCAACGGTCGCACCGCTGCCGACGAGGATGGGCTTGTCGGGCACGGCGGACTTGGCGCGCTTGATGTCTGCGATGTCGGTTCTCGCGCCGGTGGCGGGGCCTGAAACGATGATCGCATCTGCGAGGCCTCTGTAGGCGGTCTCCTGTGCAGCGAGGGCGAGGTCGGGCTGGCTGAAGTGTGACGCGTGTTTGACGTGGACGTCTGCGAAGAGGGCGACGTCGGATCCCAACTGGCGGCGATAGCGGAGCGAGTCTGCTGCGCGGCCGGTGATCCATCCCTGGTCGGTGGCGGCGACGCCGGTGTGGACGTTGACGCGGATGAAGTTGGCGCCTGCGGTGGTGGCGACGGCGATTGCGGATCGAGCGTCGTTTCGCAACGCATTGATGCCGACTGGCAGATCGACGCTGCGTTTGACGTGATCGGTGATGATGGCGAGCGCCGCGATGGTGGCGGGGTCGAGCTGGTCAGCGGTGAAGGGAGCGTCGCCAAAGTTTTCGATCATGATGGCGCTGAACCCGGCGGTGTTCAGGGTGGTCGCGTCAGCGAGGGCGCGGACGACGATCTGGTCGATATGCAGATTGTGTTGACTGCTGCCGGGCAGGGCTGGAAGGTGCACCATGCCGATGAGTAGCGGTTTGGGAATATCGAACACGGCAAGGTCCCTCGCGTAGGACGGCTGAAACGGGTTTCGGCGGGTCGATCCGGGCCTCGGCGGATATGGTCACTCGGCCTTTCGAAAGACGGCTACGACGTCTTCGATGGGGACGACGTAGAGTTGGTTGTCGGCCTCAAAATCGACAGGGATCGCGTGCTTCGGGTTGAAGAGCACGCGGTCGTATTGTTGGATGGGGAAGTCTTCGTCGTTGAGAATCTGGTGCGAGACGGCGACCACGCGTCCGGTCAGCGTCGGGATTTCGACCGAATCGGGCAGTTCGATGCCGCCCTTGGTGCGTTTCTTGTCCTGATCCTTTCGGATCAGCACGCGCTTGCCGAGAGGCTCGACGGTCTCAATCTTGGTTCGCTTGGCGGATTTTTGCGGGCTCATACTCTTCTTCGAACTCCCAGCGATGCCGCGATCACGCGGCCGGTTCTTGTTCGCGGATATTCTATGGCCTAGACCTGTTGCGTGGCAACGACCTGGCGAGCGGCGCTTGACGGTAGGACGCCTATCGCGACGTCAGGAGATGCGACAGTGGTCACGCCCTTTGACCGTGATGCCCTCGCCACTACAATAGCGCCGGCGGCGGTTCGCGCCGTGATTGATATCGGCCGGTGGTGGAAAAAATGTCCAGACAAACCCGCGTTGCGTTCATCTCGCTCGGTTGTGCGAAGAATCTGGTTGACTCCGAGAAGATGCTCGGCCAACTGGCTGAATCGGGATGCGCTTTGACGAACGACGAGTCGTCTGCGGACGTGATCGTGGTGAACACGTGCGGGTTCCTTGATGCGTCGCGCACCGAAGCGTTGGAGGTGATTCGCGAAGCGGTCGATCAGAAAACTTCGGGGCGATGTAAGCGTGTGGTCGTCGCGGGGTGTCTGGTGCAACGGGACGGAGCCGGGTTGCTGGAATCGGTTGCGGGTATTGACGCGTTGGTGGGCGTGCACAATCGCGACGATATCGTTCGTGCGGTGGGTCGTGGTGGTCGTTCTCGGGGCGCGGCGCCTGATCTGTTTCTCGGCGATTACCATCCGTTCGTTCAGACCGATCTTGCGCGACTGCGACTGACGCCTCGCCATCATGCGTATCTCCGCATCAGCGAGGGGTGCAATCAGAAGTGCACGTTTTGTACGATCCCGAGCATCCGCGGGCCGATGCACTGTAAGCCGCCGGAATTTGTCTTGCAGGAAGCGCGTGAGCTGGCGGGTGACGGTGCGGTGGAGATCAGCCTGATCGGTCAGGATACGACGAGCTACGGTGAGGAATTTGACGAGTCATTCGGGCTGGATCGTCTGCTGCACATGCTCAACGAGGTGGACGGTGTTGAATGGTTGCGATTGATGTACGTGTATCCGTCGGTGCTGACCGATGCGATGATCGACGCGATTGCCGAGTGCGACCGGGTGGTTAAGTACGTTGATATTCCGTTGCAACACATCAACGATCGCGTGCTTAAGTCGATGCACCGGCGAGTGACACGACGTGACACTGAATTACTGCTGGATCGCCTTCGCGAACGGATCCCGGGGGTGCATGTGCGAACGACGATGATCGCCGGATTCCCCGGAGAGACGGATGGCGAGTTTGAGGAGTTGGTGTCGTTCGTGCGCGACGCACGGTTCGACGCGTTGGGCGTGTTTGCTTACTCTCGCGAGCCGGAGACGCCTGCGGGGCGGATGAGAGAACAGGTGCCCGAATCGACCAAGAACGATCGCGTGGACGCACTGATGAGCGTGCAGCAGGAGGTCGCGTTCGAGCTTGCGCAGCGGAAGGTCGGCACGAGTATGCGCGTTCTGGTGGACGGCGTGACCGACGACGGCTTGCTGATCGCTCGTCACAGCGGGCAGGCGGCGGAGGTGGACAGCGTGACCTACGTCGCTGACAGTGGCGCGGCTGTCGGGGAGTTCGTGGACGTGCGGTGCACGGGGCGGCGGGGCTATGACCTGACAAGCGTTCCCACGAGCGTTGCGCTGCGGGTGTTGGGGTAGTATGAAGATCAACCTCCCGAATCAGATTACGCTATCGCGACTGGTAGTGGCGATCGGTTTTTTTGCGTTGCTTGCGCAGTATTCGATCGGCGCGTCGCCGGCGTTGTTGTACGTGTGTTTGGCGATGTTCCTGGTTGCGGCGATCAGCGACTATTTGGACGGGTATTATGCGAGGAAGCGTGATGAGGTGACTGCGCTGGGTCGCATTCTGGATCCGTTTGTGGACAAGGTGCTCGTTTGCGGTGCGTTTGTGCTGCTCGCTGGTCCGGCGTTTTCCAAGGGGAACGGCGCGAACGTGGCGGGTTTGGAATCGTGGATGGTCGTGGTGATCTTGGGGAGAGAGTTGCTGGTCACCGGGTTGCGTGGGTTTTCGGAATCGCGCGGGGTGCGATTTGGTGCGGAGTTTGTCGGAAAAGCGAAGATGTGGATTCAGACCATTACGGTGAGTGTTTTGCTGCTGACGGTGGCAATCTTCGGCGGCGATGGCGGGGCGACCGTCGAAATCGTCCAGCGCTCGTTCGTGTGGCTGACGGTGGTGGTTACGGCAGCGTCGCTGCTGACGTATCTTATCAAGGCGCGTGACATTTTCGCGGAAGCGTCGCCGTCGTGAGTGACTTGGACTATGGGAAAGCACTTCTTCTGGGGCTGGTCCAGGGGCTGACGGAGTTTCTGCCGGTCAGCAGCAGCGGGCATCTGGTCATCATTCAGCAATGGTTCAAGCTGGAAGGCGCTGCTCCGTCGATGCTCTTGTTCGACGTGTTCACGCACGTGGGGACGCTGTTTGCTGTTCTGGTCGTGTTCGCGACGACGCTGCGCCGGTTTGTGGTGCGCGCGTGGCGGGAGTTCGGCTCGGGCGAGACGGGCAAGCGTATCGCGACACCCGTTGTGTTGCTGGGGTTGGTAGCGTGCATTCCGACGGCGGCGATCGGGCTGTTCTTTCAACGCTGGTTCGAGCAAGCGTTCGATTCGTTGACCACGACCGGTGTGGGGCTGTTGTTGACGGCGTGCCTGCTCTTTGTGACCGGACGCGTTCCGCGACCACGACGGGGATGGCGACGGTTCGGCTGGTGGCGGGCGGCGATGGTTGGCGTTGCGCAGGGCGCGGCGATTTCGCCGGGCGTCTCGCGAAGCGGCTCGACCATATGCCTCGCGATGCTGCTGGGAATGAAACGTCGCTGGGCGGCGGAGTTTAGCTTTTTGATCGCCGTGCCTGCTATTGCGGGGGCTGGTGTTTTGAAGATGCGCGAAACGCTCTCGTTGCCGCACGAGCAGCTATCGACCATCCCGTGGGGACCGATTCTTGCCGGATCGGTCGTGTCGTTTTGCGTGGGGGTGGTTGCGTTGCGATTGCTATTGCGGATCGTGGTGCGTGACAAGCTGCATCTGTTTTCCTACTACTGCTTCGCGCTGGGGGTTGCCGTGTTGTGCCATCAGTTGCTTGGTTGGTGATTCGACCTGCGTATCGGCGCACGGATCATGTCTCGTTGGCAATGGGTAGCTCAGTTCGAACGCGATTCTGAAAAACCGGCGTGGTGTTGATGCCCGCGGCGGACAGCATCGCGATGGCAACGTCGAAGTCTGCGCCGATGTCGGTCGCGACGTGACTGTCGGACCCGATCGACATCATCGTTCCACCCAATGATTGATAGCGACTGATGATGTGGCGACTTGGCATGGGGTCTTCCAAGCCGCGACGAATGGTGGACGTGTTGACTTCGGGAATGACGTCGGCGGCGAGGCTGGCGAGCAGGATGTCGTCGATCAAACCGGCGTGTTGGTCGACGAGATTGCACTGGGCGAATCGGAGCGAGTAGCGTTTGACGAAATCGAGGTGGCCTAGAACGTCGAAGACGCGGCTGCGATCCTGGTGGAGATCGGTGCAGAAGTTCATGGCGTCGAGAACGGCGAGGAGGTAGCGTTCGGTCAGCCGCTTGGGATCGTTCGCCTCCCACACGCGGCGTTTGTAGATGGGCATGTCGTCGCACCAGTGTACGCTGAGCATGATGAGATCGAAGTTCGTGCTGTCGAGGAAATCGACGATGGCGGGCATGCGCGCCGGCTGATAGTCCACTTCGATGCCCTTGCCAATGTGGATCGATTGGCCAAAGGTGTCTTTGAGGCGGCGAATCGTGTCGCTGTAGGCAACGTCGTCATAGACGCAGGCGCGTGCGTCGTCGGGATGGGTGTCGTAGTGCTCGGTGAAGGTCAGCCCGGTCAGGCCAAGTTCGATGGCGCGTCGCACGTTGTCTTCGGGGTCGGCCTTGGAATCGTACGAATGTTTGGAATGTAGATGCTGATCGAACAACGTGATGTCTGCCTATCGCCTGCCGGGAATCGTGCCTATGATAGGGCGGCGCGGGCAGTTCAGCCAGCTTGCGAAAATGGGTTGGGCTTGCCGGGCAACTGGAGTGTCCCGCATCCGAGGTGTCGCGAGGCGCGGATCGGGATCACTGCGTGTGACGTTGCGGCGGGCCGGGGTTCTGTCACTCCGGAGTGAGTGGATTTCATGAGTACGATCTACTTCTGCTCTCAATGTGGCCAACAGATGGCCGTCGCCGACGAGCACATCGGACTAACGGTCGCTTGCCCGCACTGCCAGGGAAAAGTGCACACGTCTGCCGCCACCGCCGCGCCGCAGCCACCGATCGCTGGCGTGCCGCCGACGCAAGTGCCACGACGTGGACAACCCGTCTCACCTCGCAGCAAGGCGGTCGCCGGGCTGTTGGGCGTGATGTTTGGATCGTTCGGGGTGCACCGGTTCTATCTCGGATTCATTGGCATTGGCTTCTTGCAAATCGCCGTGACGGTGATGACGTGTGGTGTGGGAGGCCTGTGGGGTCTGATCGAAGGGATCCTCTGCTTGACCGGAGACATGCGTGATGTTGAGGGCCGACCGCTTCGTGAATAGCGTCGTTTGCAACAACACGGAGTTGCGTGCGTACCCTCCACTGCGTCCGGGGCGTGACTTGGTGGGGACGATGTGCTTGCTAGTGCCGTTTCTAGAAAGGTCTTTCGACTTTTCTGCGGGCGCGACACTTGGGTGCCATGGCCAAGCGCAGCGCGGCCATGCGATCAACACGAGGAGGCA
>CAYQFV010000129.1:0-12345 GCA_964416845.1 uncultured Phycisphaeraceae bacterium
TTGTCTTTTCCACGGGCCCCATTTTCACGGCATCGTCGATATCGAAGGGTATTCCGAACTGGGGATCGCGGCGCGAGCGCAGGCTGCCCCTGCGCCTGCGGACTGGATGTCCGATCCGCTTCGCAGTGCGTGGATTGGTGATCCGCTGGTCATCGACGTCGGGTTGCAGATGGGTATCCTGTGGTGCCACGAGCAGCTTAACGCCGTCGCGCTTCCAAGCTGCGGAAAACGGTATCGCCAGTACCGATCGGTCTTCCCGGCGGAGGGTGTCACCGTGGTTCTGGAGGTCCGCCACACAGGCCGTCATCAACTCGTCGCTGACGTGTTCTTCCTGGACGATGATCAGCGTTTGGTTGCAAGCATGCACGAGTTTGAATGGACCGTCGACCCTTCGCTGAGCGACGCATTCGGCAGGCGGGCGATCGCCGATGCCCACGCCTAGACACGCCGGACCATCCGATTCGGTCTCGCCCGCGATCGCCGTCGTTGGGATTGGCGGGTTGTTCCCCGATGCTGTCGATGTCGAGGCGTTCCAAGCCAATCTGCTTGGCGGACACGATGCGACGAGGCACGTACCGCCCGGGCGATGGGTGCTCGATCCCGATCGCGCGTATCGGCCGGCACCCGGTCACGATACCGCCTATTCGAAGCGCGGTTGCTTCATCGACGACGTGGAGCTTGACCCCGCCGGGTTGAAGATTGATCCATCGTGGGTCGCGCATCTCGATCCGCTCTATCGCCTGGTGTTGCACGTCGGTCGACGCGCGTTCGACGATGCTTCGATCGGCGGCATTGATCGATCGCGAACCGGCGTGTTCCTTGCGTCGATCGCACTGCCAACCGATTCGTCGTCGACCATCACGCGCGAATTGTACCGCCGGCAGTTAACCCAAACGCTGTTCGGTCGATCCGCGGACGACGGTCTCGATGCGGTCTTGCGTTACGCGCCTCACAACACGAGGGTGACGTCGCTGCCCGCGACGCTTCTCGCCCAAGCGCTCGAACTTCGCGGCGGGGCGTTCACGCTGGACGCTGCCTGTGCGTCGAGCCTCTACGCGATCAAACTCGCCTGCGACGAATTGCAGGCGTACCGCGCCGACGCCATGCTCGCCGGCGGCGTTTCTCGGCCCGAATGTCTTTATACGCAAATGGGTTTCAGTCAGCTCCGGGCGCTTTCGGCGTCGGGCGTATGCAGTCCTTTCGACGCGGCGGCTGACGGGCTGGTGGTGGGAGAGGGGGCGGGCATTGTCGTGCTCAAGCGCCTCGCCGACGCTGTCCGCGATGGGGATCGTATCTACGGTGTAATTCGCGGCGTGGGGCTGGCGAACGACGCTGCGGGTAGCCTGCTCGCGTCGGACTCCGAAGGACAGCTTCGGGCGATGCGGGGGGCGTATGACCACGCCGGGTGGCAGCCGCAGGATGTCGATTTCATAGAGTGCCACGGTACTGGCACTCCTCTCGGCGACGCGGTCGAGTTTGCGAGTTTGTGCGATCTGTGGCGGGAAGGCGGGTTTGAGCGAGGTCAATGCGTTCTGGGGACGGTCAAGGCGAACATCGGGCATCTTTTGACCGCGGCAGGTGCTGCGGGGTTCATCAAGGTGTTGCTGGCCCTTCGCGATCGAAAGTTGCCGCCGGCGATTCACTTCAATCAGCCCGCGTCCGACGTGAACATGGATGACAGCCCGTTTCGTCTCCCCGCCGAGGCTGCTGCGTGGGGGCGGCGGTCGCCCGAAACCCTACGTCGAGCTGCGGTCAGCGCGTTCGGATTCGGCGGGATCAACGCGCACCTGCTCGTCGAGGAGTGGGACGAGTCGGTTGGCGCGGCGAACGACGATCGTACCGGCGATCAACTCGTCATTGCGACGCGATCCCTTGATGCCCAACCAAAGGCGAGCGGGTTCAACAGTCCTGAACCGATCGCCATTGTTGGCATGGATGCGCGTTTCGGTTCGGTTGCATCACTTCGCGAGTTCCAGGAATTGGTGCTTTCGGGCGGAAACGCGATTCGTCCAAGACCGTCGGGCCGATGGTCCGGTTTGGACGACATTGCCGCCGCTGTTCTCGGTGGCAGAGAGGTTCCTGGCGCGTATATCGAATCGCTCGATATTCCCGTCGGACGGTTTCGATTGCCGCCCAACGAGATCGGCGAAGTACTGCCGCAGCAGCTCCTTATGTTGCAAACGGTCGCCGCCGCGATTGCGGACGCCGGTTGCGATTCGATCGAATACCCCAAGCGCACCGGCGTGATCATCGGAATGGCGCTGGATTTGAACACGACGAATTTCCACGTGCGTTGGGCGTTGCCGGAAATCGGCCGATCGTGGCATGAACGGATCAGTCACGATCTTCCGACAGACGATCGATGGATCGACGCGCTTCGCGACGAGTGTGGCCCGCCGTTGACGCCGGGTCGCGTGGTGGGGGCGCTTGGCAACATCATTGCGAGTCGAATTGCCCGCGAGTATGCGCTCGGCGGACCGAGCTTCGCCGTTTCCGCGGACGAAGCCTCGGGGGTGCGAGCGCTCCACATCGCGGTCAACGCGCTGCAGCGGAGCGAAATGGACAGTGCAGTTGTTGGGGCTGTGGATCTACCCGGGGATGTGCGCGCGATGCTGGGCAACCACCTTCGGCGGCCTTTTTCTCCAACCGGTTGCGTGCGTCCTTTCGATGCGAAGGCCGACGGCACGGTGGTCGGCGAGGGAGCGGTCGCGGTGGTTCTCAAGCGGCTGTCGGATGCAACCGCCGCAGGCGATCGGATCTACGCGGTGGTGCGCGGTGTGGGTTTCGCGACGGCGCTACAGAGCGACGGGGACGGTGTGGAAACCTACGTTCGCGCGTTGGAGAGCGCGTACGAGCAAGCAGGTGTTGACGAATCGGCTGTTTCGTACGTCGAGACCCACGGCAGCGGTGATCCGGATCAGGATCGAACCGAGGCGGCGGCGCTCACCTGGTTTTTCACCAGCCAGGCGGATCAACCCCGCGCTCTCGGATCGGTGAAAGCCAACATCGGTCACAGCGGCGCGGCGGCTGGTCTTGCGTCGGTCGTGAAGACCGCGTTGTGTCTTTCCCAGCGTATCATTCCGCCGCTGGTGGGCTACGACTGCCCGGCGGACGCGGACGTGTGGTCGGACGAGCGTTTTCACATGCCCCGTCGGCCGCAATTCTGGTTTCGCGATCGCGCTCGCGGATGTCGAGCCGCGGGGGTCAGCGTCATGACCTGCGACGGACATTGCGCCCACGTTGTGCTCGAAGGTGTTGACAGTGCCGACGTCGAAATCGCAACACACAACTGTCAGCCGCTTGGCGCTCGTCGTCATGCCACATTCGGCGTTGTCGCGGACAGCCTCGATCTGCTGGTCGGCGCTCTGGATGACCTGGGTGATTGGATATCTCGCCACGATGGCGGAATCGATCAACTTGCGTGTGGATGGCATCAGCGTGGGACGGGCCAACCCACGTTGGGTGCGGTTGGGCTGGCGATCGTGTCCGGCGATCGCGACGATCTTCGTCGCAACGTTGACATCGCCCGGCAGCACGTTCGCAACCGCGCCGACGAGCCGATTGCAGGACGGGACGGCATCTTCTACACGCCCTCGCCCCTTGGCGACGAGGCGCCCATCGCGTTGGTTTTTCCCGGTTCGGGAAACCATTTTGTCGGCATGGGCAGTCAGCTTTCGAGTCTCTTCCGGCATTTGTTGCAGCGGCAGGATGGCGAGACAGACCACCTGTGTTCTCAGTTTCAACCCCATCTCTTTCTTCCTCAGCGACACGATTGGCGCGACGGATGGCGACGTCAGGCGGCGGACCGCGTGGAACGCGACCCGCTTGGCACGATCTTCGGTCAGGTTTCTTACGGCGTGTTCATGAGCGACGTCATCCAGTCCCTCGGTGTCCGTCCGTCGGCCGTCGTGGGATATAGTCTGGGCGAGTCGACCGCCATGTTGGCGATAAGGGCGTGGCGAGACCGCGACGAGTTGTTCGGCCGGATGATCCAATCGTCGCTCTTCCAGACCGACTTGGTCGGGCCATGCACCGCAGCGAGACAAGCGTGGAATCTGTCCGAAGGTCAACAGGTTCGGTGGCGGTCGTGCGTCGTCAACGCGGACGCCGGGCGGGTGCGTCAGACGCTTTCTAAATCGTCGCGGGTGTACTTGCTGATCGTCAACGCACCGGACGAATGCGTCATCGGCGGCCACGCTGACGACGTGCAGCAGGTGCTCGACCGGTTGGGTTGTGACGCAGTTGAGTTGCACGGTACGTCCACGGTGCACTGTGACATTGCTCGCGAGGTACGCGAACGGTATCGGGCGCTGCACGTGCTGAAGACCACGCCGCCCGATGGGATTCGCTTCTACAGTTCCGTGAAAGCAACCGCGATCGATCTTGATAGCGAATCGGCGGCGGATTCAATTCTTGCGCAGGCGATTGCCGGATTCGATTTCCCCGCCACGATCGAACAGGCGTACTCGGACGGCATTCGCATCTTCGTTGAAGTGGGGCCGCGCTCGTCGTGCACCAGGATGATCGCCAAAACGCTGGCGGGGCGTCCGCACTTGGCCCGCTCCGCTTCCGTGGAGGGCGAAGACGAGTTGCTTACCCTTCTCAATCTGATGGCTGCGTTGTTTGCCGAGCGTGCTGTTGCGGACTTTCGATTGCTGTACGAGCACGACGCTCGCGACGTCGAAACCCAGGCTGCATCCGATCAGCTTTCAGCGACCCCGTGTATCCACGTGCCGGTCGCGGCGCGAACGCCACGCCCGCAATTGCCCGGTTCCATGGGCCCGTCAGGTTCAGATGACGTCGCGACACCCGGACCATCGTTTCCGCCAGGGCAGGTCGTCGCGCCGGCTGCCGCTGCCGGGCGGGTCGAGGTCTCCGGCGTGCATGCGAACGTAGGCCTTGTGGATGCGGCAGGCGCTTCCTTGACTGCTGACATGGTCAATGCTCAGAAGGCTACCATTGATGCCCACAACGATTATCTGCGGTTTTCCCAGGATGCGATGACGGCCATGGGGCAAGCGGTTGCCAATCAAGCGACGCTGCTTCAGGCCATCCGATCTGCCGGGCTTGCTACCGATCACGTTCCGATTGGTGACCGGGCTGTTCGCGCGCCCGCCGTCGCTGTGAATGATGCGTCGTCGGCGCGACCCGTTGACGGGCCGTTGTTCGATCGCGACCTCTGCCTCGAATTCGCGATCGGTTCAGTGGCGCGTGTCTTGGGTGACGCGTTCGCCGAAGTCGATTCGTACGCGGTTCGCGTCCGCCTCCCGGACGAGCCCCTCATGCTGGTCGACCGTATTCTCAGCATCGATGCGGTTGCATGTTCCATGACGAAGGGCCGAATCGTGACCGAGCACGACGTTTTGCCTGGGGCATGGTATCTCGACGGGAACAGAGCGCCGGTATGCATCACGGTTGAAGCGGGGCAGGCGGACTTGTTTCTCAGCTCGTACCTGGGCATCGATCTGGTGGTCAAGGGAACGCGAAGCTACCGACTTCTCGACGCCACCGTGACCTTCCACGGGTCGCTACCGACGATCGGCGACACCATTCGCTACGACATTCAGATTGACCGCTTCGTCAGGCAGGGCGACGTGCACCTGTTTTTCTTTTGCTTTCAGGGCACGATCAACGGTCGGCCGGTCATTACGATGACCGACGGATGCGCGGGCTTCTTCACCGAACAGGAGATCGCTGATTCGGGCGGTATTGTATTGACCCCGGACGAACAACAGCCAGACCCGCGAGAACGACCGTCTGATTGGCGTGATCTTGTTCCGATGTCAGTGGAAGCATATGACGAACAACAGCTCGATGCGTTGCGACGGGGAGACTTGGGCGCTTGCTTTGGTATCGCCTTTGCCGAGCTTTCCGTCGACAAGCCCGCCACCATTCCCGGCGGGCGGATGCGTCTTATCGATCGCGTGACGCGTCTTGACCCTGCCGGCGGCAGGTTCGGCCTGGGGGCGATCAGGGCGGAGGCGGACATCAAGGGCGACGAGTGGTTTTTGGCCTGCCATTTTTCAGATGACATGGTCATGCCCGGCACGCTCATGTACGAGTGCTGCGCTCACACGCTTCGCGTCTATTTGATGCGCATGGGTTGGGTGGTTGAGTGCGACCGCGTGTCGTATGAGCCGATGACCGGCGTTTCGACCAAGCTTCGCTGTCGCGGACCCGTCACGCCTGATACCCGGATCGTCACGTACGAAGTGGAGATCAAGGAGATCGGTTACCGACCCCAGCCGTATGTCGTCGCCGATGCGCTCATGTATGCCGACGGGCGAAAAATCGTTCGGTTCACCGACATGTCCATTCAGTTGACCGGCGTCACGCGCGAAGACGTGGAGGCGATTTGGTCGGACGACGTCGAGGTCATCGGCGACGCGCCGCTGTCGGTCGCGCCCACGAAGCCGATCTATGACAATGATCGGATTCTAGCGTTCGCTGTTGGAAACCCCTCCGATGCGTTCGGCGAGCAGTACCTGCCGTTCGACGCGGATCGTCGCATTGCCCGTCTTCCCGGTCCTCCGTACAAGTTTCTGGACCGAATCACTCGAATCGGCGCCCAACCGTGGGAACTTGTCGACGGCGGTTGGATTGAATCGCAGTACGACATTCAGCCGGACGAGTGGTACTTTGAAGCCAACCGTCAGCAGGCGATGCCCTTTGCCGTCATTTTGGAAGCGGCGCTCCAGCCGTGCGGTTGGCTGGCTGCGTACCTTGGTTCGGCGTTGCAGAGTGAATCCGACCTGTCCTTCCGCAATCTGGGCGGTTCGGCGGTACTGCATCGCGAACTGTTTGCTGACAGCGGCACGGTCACGGCGAGAATCCGCATCACGAACGTTTCGAAGGCTGCGGGCATGATTATTCAATCGTTCGATATCCAACTTTTCAACGGACGGCACATCGTCTACAGCGGCGACACGACGTTTGGATTCTTCAGCAAGCAAGCGCTCGCCCAACAGATCGGCGTACGCGACGCGGCTGATCGGATGTTCCGACCCGGTCCGACTGATCTTGCGGGAAACAGGCACGTGGATTGGCCGACGAAGGACGATTCCCGATTGCCCGGCGACCGCCTGCGGATGATCGATGAGATCGAGGTCTATCTTCCCGACGGCGGGCCTGCGGGGTTGGGGTTCATTCGAGGTGTCAAGCATGTCGACCCGAGCGAATGGTTCTTCAAAGCCCATTTCTATCAGGACCCTGTCGTGCCCGGGTCGCTCGGTTTGGAGTCCTTCCTCCAACTGCTCAAGCTGGTCGCGCTGGACCGGTGGGGCGACCGGGGATCGCTTCGGTTCGAGCCCATTGCGGTTGGCGCGGAGCACCGCTGGGTGTACCGTGGCCAAGTGATTCCGCAGAACAAGCGGGTTGACGTTCAGGCCGCCATTACGAAGGTGCACGAGGGGGACAGACCCACCATTGTGGCCAGCGGGTTTCTCTCGGTCGATGGAGTCACGATTTACGAAATGACCGACTTCGCCGTTCGCCTTGTTCCCGGCCAATAACCACGACCGCTTCGACCCTTCATGCGTTACGATCGCGTCTACATCGAATCCATCGGCTACGAGTTGGCGCCCAACGTGGTCGCTTCCTCCGTTCTGGAGGACAAGCTCGCACCGGTGTACGAGCAACTTCGCATTCCGTCCGGTCAAATTGAAGCGCTCACCGGCGTTCGAGAGCGGAGGTTTTGGAATCCGGGGCAATCGCTGGCGAAAGCTGCCGCTACGGCAGGTCGCAAAGCGCTCGAGGCGTCCGGCATTGGCCCGCAACACATCGGCATGCTTCTTTACGGTGGCGTGTGTCGTGACAATCTCGAGCCTGCCACCGCGTGTGCAGTGGCCGACGGGCTCGACCTTCGTGGCAGCGTCGTCGTTCACGACGTTTCCAACGCGTGTCTCGGCGTGATGAACGCTGTCTTTCACGTCGCCAATGCTATCGAACTTGGGCAGATCAAGGCGGGGCTTGTGGTGTCGTGCGAGTCTGCCCGGCAGATCGTCGACCTGACCGTGGAGCGGATGCGCGAGCACCCGACCATGGACATGTTCAAGACGTCGATGGCTACCATGACCGGCGGATCGGGAGCGATCGGCATTGTTCTCGCCGACGCCAGTTTGTCGAACCATGGGCATCGCGTCGTTGGTGGCGTGTTGCGCAGTGCGCCCGAGCACCACGCACTCAGCCGATGGGGGCCTGACACGGGCATGCCTGCTTCCATGCCGGTTGTGATGGAAACCGACGCGGTCAGAACACTGGAACATGGTGTGACCCTCGGGACGCAAGCGTATCGCGCGTTTCTCGGCGAAGTTGGCTGGCCTGCGTCCGGGCCTGACAAGGTCATCTGCCATCAGGTCGGGGCGGCTCACCGCATCGCCGTTCTCAAAGCCCTCAACATTCCCATCGAGCGGGATTTCTCAACCTTTGAATACCTCGGTAACATCGGCACTGTCTCCGTGCCGATCACGGCTGCCATCGCCGAGGAACGGGGGTTCCTCCAAGCGGGACAGCGGGTCGGCTTTTTCGGAATCGGAAGCGGGCTGAACTGCCTGCTGCTCGCCGTCCTCTGGTAGAGTGCGCTCGATGACTTTCGACCCGACCCCGTTGAAACACCTTTACCCGTTTCAAAGCCATCATCTCACCGTCGACGGCCATCGGTATCATTACGTCGACGAAGGGACGGGCGATCCGATCATCTGCGTCCACGGCAACCCGACGTGGTCGTTCTATTTTCGTCGCCTGATTCGCACGTTCAGCGACACCCATCGCGTCATCGCGGTCGACCACATCGGGTGCGGCTTGTCCGACAAACCGTCCGATCGCGAGTACAGCTATCGCCTCGAGCGACGCGCGGCGGATCTTGAAGCGCTCATCGACCATCTCGAACTTGGCGACAACCTCACGTTCGTCATGCACGATTGGGGTGGCATGATCGGTACGGCAGTCGCGCTCCGTCGCGCTGAATCCGTCAAGCGATTGATCTACTTCAACACGGCTGCGTTCTTGATGCTGCCCGGCAAGCGCCTACCGTTTCGATTGTCGGTCATTCGAAACATCCCGCCGCTGGCGGCGGTGCTCGTTCGCGGGTTCAATGCATTCGCCGGGCTTGCGACGAAGATGGCGTGCACGAAGCGCCTCCCGCCGGACGTGGCAGCCGCCTACGTCGCACCGTATGACTCGTGGGCTTCTCGAATCGCTACGTTACGCTTCGTTCAGGACATCCCGCTCTCGCCTGGCGATCCCAGTTACCAACTTGCCCGATGGGTCGACGACAACCTGTACCGCTTCAACGAGACGCCCACGCTGATCTGCTGGGGGTTGCAGGATTTCGTCTTCGATGCTGACTTTTTGCGCGAATGGAAAAGAAGGATGCCAAACGCGGCTGTTCACGAGTTTCCAGATGCGGGGCATTACGTTCTGGAAGACGCGTGGGACGAGATCCGTCCGATCGTCGGTCGCTTTCTCGAACAACATTCCATCGCCGATGCGCGGTTGGCGTGTCGCAACACCGAGGCGGTGACGTGAGCGTGACGTCGGACAGCGCGACCACATCCGCTTCGCGTCGCCCGGACGCCGCAACTTCGGTCAACATCGCAGCGCGCCTCGTCGAAATGACTGGGCGGTTTCCAGACAAGCCCGCCGTCGTTTGGCCGACGCGTGGCCGAGGTGCGACGCAACGTTGCTACGACCAAGTCACTTTCGCGCAGCTCGATCGTCTGACCGATCGGTTCGCCCACGGATTGAGTCGCGTGGGCGTGACCCGCGGGATGCGAACCGTGCTGTTCGTTAAGCCGGGCGCGGATTTTTTCGCGATCGTCTTCGCCCTGTTCAAGATGGGGGCTGTCCCGGTCATGATCGATCCCGGCATCGGCGTCCGTCAGATGAAACGTTGCCTGGCGGGTATTGGCGCTCGCGCGTTCATCGGCGTCCCGATCGCGCACGTTCTGCGGACGAGTCACCCTGCGGCGTTTCGAGATACCGAAGTGGTCGTCACGATAGGCCGGCGGTGGTTTTGGGGCGGCTTCACGCGTGACGATATCGTCGCGAAGTCGGCCGATGCGTTTGCGACCGTCGCCACCGAACCCAGCGATTCGGCGGCGATACTCTTTACCAGCGGCAGCACCGGCCCTGCCAAGGGCGTTCTCTACACCCATGGCATCTTCGATACGCAGGTGCGATTTCTCAACGAGCACTTCGGGTTCGCCGAGGACGAGAGCGATCTTCCCACGTTTCCGCTCTTCGCCCTATTCGACGCTGCGCTCGGCATGACTGCGGTCATTCCCGATATGGACTTCACACATCCCGGATCGGTCGATCCGCGGAAGCTCATCGGCCCCATCGTCGACCACGGGTTGACCCACATGTTCGGCTCGCCCGCACTGCTCGACCGCTTGGGTCGGTACACGCAGGAGAACGGGATCAAGCTGCCGACGATTCGCAGAGTTATTACGGCTGGTGCGCCGGTTCAGCCGGTGGTCTTGGAGCGGATGCGAGACGCGCTGGCCGAGGACGCCGAGATTCACACGCCCTACGGAGCGACCGAAGCGTTGCCCGTCGCGTCCATCACGGGGCGCGAGATACTGGCCGACACTCGTCGACGAACCGAACGCGGCTGCGGAACATGCGTCGGAACGCCCATCCCCGGCATTGATGTTCGCATCATCCGCATCGACGACGATCCCATCAGGGAGTGGTCTGACGAACTGCTCCTGCTGCCAGGGACCATTGGCGAGATAGTGGTCAAGGGGCCGGTCGTGACCCGACGCTACGCCAACAATTCCGACGCGACCGACGCCGCGAAAATTCTGCACGGTGACGGCTTCTGGCATCGAATGGGGGACGTGGGGTATTTCGACGACATCGGCCGACTCTGGTTTTGCGGCAGGAAGGCCCACCGCGTAACGACGTCCCAAACCACGCTCTTTACCGTGCCCTGTGAGGCGGTCTTCAACCAGCACCCGGACGTACGGCGAAGTGCGCTGGTCGGCGTTGGAGTGCGGCGAGCTCAGACGCCGGTCATTTGTATCGAACTCGAGCCGGCGGCTAAACGCGTTTCACAGGCGAAAACCATCGGCGAATTGCTGGCGCTCGCCCGTCGTCACGATCGAACCGCCGACATCGACACGATTCTCTTCCACCCCGGATTCCCTGTTGACGTGCGTCACAATTCCAAGATCTTTCGCGAGAAGCTCGCGGTTTGGGCGCAGAGGAAGCTCCGAAACAAATGACCGCTGCTTCGTCCTCCGAACGCAAACCACTGCGAACGCTTGTCACCGGCGGTGGGGGTTTTCTCGGCGGGGCGATTGTCGAACAGTTGCTCGCCCGGGGGGATATCGTTCGATCGTTCGCCAGAACGGATTACCACGCGCTGACAGCGATGGGCGTTGAGCACATCTGCGGCGACCTGCTTGATCCGTCGGCGGTGCGCGATGCATGCGACGGCTGCGATGTCGTGTTCCACGTGGCGGCCAAGTCCGGCATCTGGGGGTCGTATGATGATTACTACGCGCCAAACGTGCGAGGTACGCAAAACATCATCGCAGCCTGCCGCCAGCTTGGCGTTGGTCGACTGGTCTACACCAGTTCCCCCAGCGTCGTCTTCCACGGCGGAAGCGTTCGCGGTGTGGACGAGTCACTTCCCTATCCCAGGCGATACGTTTCCAACTACTCAGCCACCAAAGCTGCGGCTGAACGCGCGGTCCTGGCGGCCAACAGCAATGGGCTTTTCACGGTTGCTCTGCGTCCGCATCTAATATGGGGGCCTGGCGATAACCACATGCTTCCGCGATTCGTCGCGCAGGCGAGGGCGGGAAAACTGCGTCGTCTGGGGCGTGGGCAAAACCGAATCGACACTACCTACATCGAGGACGCCGCCCGTGCCCACCTGCTCGCCGCCGAGGCGCTGCGGGACAATCCTCGCGCACGGGGCCACGCATTTTTCATCAGTCAGGACGACCCGCGTCCGGTTTGGGATATCATCAACGGAATGCTCGCTGCGGCGGGCGTTTCGCCGGTTACCCGTTCGGTGCCTCGATGGGTCGGTTGGACGGCGGGTGCGGTGTTTGAAGCGATCCACACCGTTTTTCGCATCCAACGTGAACCGCGCATGACACGATTTGTCGCGAGCGTGTTGTACACCGACCACTGGTTCGACATCTCCGCCGCCAAGAAAGAACTCGGCTATCAGCCGGCGGTCACCATCGAAGAGGGCATGAAACGACTTGAGCGTTGGATGAAGTCTTCGTCTTCGCGGTACGCACGCTAGAGCGCCGTTATGTTCGAGCTTGCGAGTGTGCCACTGCTCTTGAGCTTGCTGTTACCCACATCTATGGCTCCTCTTTGGCC
>CAYQFV010000130.1:0-12188 GCA_964416845.1 uncultured Phycisphaeraceae bacterium
GATCACCACAGCATGGGTCACTGCAGCATGGGTTGCTGCTCCCACAGCACAAACAAGGCGTATCCGACGTATCGCAGGTGGTGAACCAAACCTCCAAATTGACCTGTTCGAATGGAGTGCATTCCTCGATGTTGATTATTTCGTTGACTTGCTGGCTCGTGATTGGACCGCCACCTGCGGAACCGATGTCACCCGCGAGCACGTCTGCATCCAACTCGGGTATCGTCTCAGCGCCCATCAAATCGAGGATCACTTCCTCGTCAGCCCTGTACCAGCCGACGGGCTCGTCTGGTACAGTGCTCATATCGGGACTGACGTCCTCAGCCATGATCCGCATGTAGAACCCAGCGTATTCGCTCAAGGCATTCACCGCTTTGGTGAACGCGGCGGCGTCCGAGAGGCGAAGTGCGTTGGCGGCCAAGTCGGATCGATCAGTCATCGCCGGGGACGGTTTCGGGTGCGTCGTGTACCACCAGGACTGATCAAACTCGTTGTGCCAGAGAAGAACAAACCGCACCGGCCGAGCCGCACCCGACCTGTCACTCAAGACGTTCGCACGTCTCGACAGGGCGTTTCGATCATTCGATGCCCACGGAAGATACCAAACCTGAAGCCCGCCGTTGGTCAGTCCTTCTTGCCTCCGACCGACTTTTTGAGACGTCTCAGCCTCGGACAGCGATTTAGTCACCGGATCGTCTGGCAAAGGAGTCTGCCCGTTTGCGTGCGGGGGGGGGGGCGATCCCGATCAGGAGCGAGACGAAAACCGCGCTGGCGATGGACGGACGCTCGAACCCGAAAATGAACCGGCCAAGGTGTGATTCGAAACGAAGAACCAACCGGCGGCTGTTTGCGGCCATGCGTGTTTCCTCCAGACGTGGTGGATCTCCATCGGGGCGCGCTATGCGATTCATTATGGGACGCAACCAGTTCGAAACTCAAGAAAAAAGCGCACAATTCGGGGAGTTTTCTATCCCGAGCACCAGAAAAGTCTCAAAACTCCGAACTCGTTGTGACCGACTTTAAAGGCCGCCCGTTGTTCTACGCCCAAGGCGACGGCCAGTCCCAGATCATCCAGCACCCATCCACATCACGGCCCAAAAAGTGCGAAACTGGAAGTTAGGGACTATTGATCGACCGCGACATCGGTTGCAGGAACGTCCGAGGGCGGGTCTGACACGATGGCGAGCAAACGCTGCGATGTACTCAATGGGGCATCAAGGTCGGGGGGGCATTGAATTTCACCATCAGGTTGCTGAATGGCAACCACCTGAGCATTGAATCGCCGACCGAAATTCGATTCTCGAAGCGATAGTCCGATCGCTTGCAATGGCACCATCAGGCGCTTGACGCGATCAGTGTGAACCGGCGACACGCCCAACACGAGGTTTTGCAACTGTCCTTCCTGCTCGATCGCCGACAACCCGGCATGCTCGCGGAGAACGATTCGTTGCGTGTCGTCAATGTGTCGCCGCAACGCCCGGTAGACGCTCGCACGCGTCAGCATGCCAACCCACCGCCGCCGCCTGCCGCGAGAGATCACCGGCAAGACATCGTGGTTTTCAAAACGAAACACGTTCAACGCTTGATACACATCCTCGTCTGCGAAAACAGTGGCAAGTCGATCTGTCATCATGTCCGAGGCAATCAGGGCGTCCGCAAGCGCGGGCTCTTCAACCGCCTGCTGAATGTCCGAAACGGAGATCAACCCGACGATGGCACCGCCGTCGACCACCGCAAACACCGGCCTGGTACCCGGCTGGATTCGTTCGATGAGGCGGCGTAGCGTTTCGTTCGGAGCGGCAACCAAAGGCCAATCACGCTCCATCAGTTGCTCAACGCGCCAACTCTGCAGGACGTGCACAACTGCGTCGGCGGCATGGGCTGGCGATTCAGCCGCCCCGCGAACCTGCTCGCCGTTCAATCCGTGTCGCCGACTGACCACGTACGCCGTCGAACAAACCAGCATCAACGGAACGATCAATCCGTAGCTACCCGTCATCTCGATCGTCATCACGACGGCAGCCATCGGCGTTCGCATTGAAGCCGCAAGCACGCCCGCCATCCCCACCGGAATCAGCGACTGTCGCAGATCTTCCGACAGCGATGACGGAAACACACCCAACGCGACCGCCCCGACGAACGCGCCCGCCGCTCCGCCAATGAACACACTAGGCCCCAACACGCCACCGGGAGCGCCGCTTCCAACCGTCAACGCAGTCGCGAGACACTTCCAGAGCGCAACCGCCCCAAAAAGCGCCGCCCACCACAGCCAGTCAGCGTCGGGGCGCTGGTCGAACAGATGGCCGCTAAGCGCCCCTTGGATGAATCGATACTGACCGTCCATGACCTGCGGGAGAAAGCACGCCAACCCACCGGTCGCCAACCCACCCAACGCCGGTGCAAGCCACACCGGAATGCGAGCCCGCGCGACGCCCCGTTCCACCGCCCGAAAGCAATAGAAAAAGAAAATACTCAAGAGGCCGCACAAGATGCCCAGCACTGCGTATGGCACGAGTTCCGCCGGAGATGTGAACGCGAAGCGATCGGCGTCGTGCAGCAAGTGATGACCGAAACCCGGAAACAGCATGTACACCGAATACCCGACCACAGACGCCACGAATGACGGAACGATCGCATCGGACTCGAATTCCGGCTCGCGATACAGAATGCTGGCCGCAAACAACGCGCCGCCCAGCGGGCATTGAAAAATCGCGCCAATCCCAGCCGCACAACCCGCCACCAGCATCACCCGACGTTCGCGGGGGGTCAGCCGAAACGCCCGCCCCACCGTCGAACCCACGCTAGCGCCAAGCGCCGCGATCGGACCTTCCGGGCCTGCCGATCCACCACAGGAGATCACCCCCACCGCAGCCGCCGCCTTGATGAGCGGGCCACGAATCGGCAGAGCACCAAGGTCGTGGTGGAACGCGCGCGTGAGCGCGTCAGTGCCATGGCCAACCGCGCCCGGACAAAACCACCGCACCACAATGCCCGACACCAGACCGCCCGCAGCGGGAAGAAGCAAGACGCCCCAGTGAAACGACTGAACCGTCGCGCCCCCGAGGTGCGTGAAGCGACCGACCAGCAATTGCGATCCGTGAGTCAGCGCCCAGTGCAGACCCGCAGCCGCCAACCCGGAGATCAGACCCGTCGCCGCCCCCAGCGTGAACAGCCGACTCCAACGCGCCGCCGGCCGGGGAACTCGGCCGAGCGTCGCCTCCATCAATGTTCCGGATAGATTCATGAACGTCCGCCGCGCCGCGGTGTCGCCTCCCGACACTCAACAAGCCTCGGGGCGGCGATTGTAGAGACCCGGACGCTCCTCCACAAATCGCGGTGTCCGATACACTGAATCCGCGTCACGAGGATCGACCAAAAATCAACAATTCAGTTTGCCCCAGTTAACCGATATCGCATGGTTACCTTCGGAGATGCAAACCTCACGAACGAAAGGAGCGTGGATCGTGCTTCGAGCCGCACTTATTACGGTCGTTTTTCTCGCCGTCGCCGCCGTACCGACCCCCTTGCACGCAGCCGCAGCCGCGGTCCAGTCGCTGGATCACAGCGAGCACGTGTTGATGACCCTACCAGCCGTTGCCATCATCCTGCTGCACCACGCCCACCGCTACGCCCGGCAGCGATACGGAACAACGCAGTAACACCGCCGCTTCAACTTCGATCGAATCTCGACGAACACCGCGCTTTCCCCACGTCAGACGCCGACAGCGACCTCTAGAGGCACGTCGTTCGCCCTCCAAACGGCGGGACAAACCGATCCGCAATACATCCCGTCCGCCGTGCAAGCTGGAACTCGGGACATTCTCCGCTCCAGCGCAAGTCAACTCCCGCGTCGCGTCGACCGATAATCCCGTAGCGACCGTACGCCATCGCCGAAGCGATGACGTCCACGCGAGACGACCAGCTTGATCGCAAGAGGCCATCGCAGACCGTGAGCATGGATCATCAAAGCGACCATCGCCCCAAGGCGGACGAGCGTTCACGAAGCGCAGACCGCGACATTCGCCCGAGCACGGAAGGCGAACTCGCCCCGCCGGCGAGGTCGGGTGCCGGTGAGATGATGCACACCCGCCGAGCGATCCTCACGCGGGGGGCCAAGCTACTGGTCTACGCAGCCCCGGTCATTCAGCTCGTACGCCCGACGCAAGCGCTGGCGGCGAGCGGTATGAGCGTGACCTCGTGACGGCGACGTGCTACGCGGGCTGCGAGATCCGTCGCGCCATGATGACGCGACCCGGCTAAACGAAACACCGCTGCGATGATGACACAACAACGTCCCCATCCGCTGCACCGCGACGACCTCGACCGTCACGAGCTTGATGACGAGGTCGTCTTTTACGACAACGCGTTCAACACGACCTACCGCTTGAACGCGACCGGCTACTTCATCTGGAAATCCTGCGACGGGCGAACGCGCATCGCCGACATCGCGACACGCTTGGCGTCACAATACGACGCGCCCGCGTCCCAACTGAACGCGGACGTCTCAGATTTCGTCGGGGAATTGCACGCCCAAGGGCTGCTTGTCCACGACACGCCGTCGCGAATCGAACCAACGGGTGATTGTTGATGTTGACACGGTTTGTCACAGCACCGTCAGCCAAGCGCATCGAACCGCACGTCGCGGTGACAGCAACGCGTTCTCGTGAACGGCATTTTCGGATCGGCGTCGTGTCGGTCTCGGTGCGTAGCGACTACGCGCCCGCCCTTCGCGACCTCAGCAGGTTGTACGAGGGGTACGAACTCGCCGAAGCGCCCGGCGACGCGATCAAGATCGACATCGTCCGAACCCGCCACGGCCGATCGCTACGCCGCCGATATGAAATCTGGGCCGACGGAGCAATGCGCTTCATGGTCTGGCAAGGGAACGACGTCCTGCCGCACGTCGAATGGGCCATCAACTGGCAACTCATGCTCTACCTGCCGCGATTCTTCGAGATCCACGCATCGGTAGTCGAGATCGACGGAGAAGGCGTGATGTTCCCAGCCGCTCCGCAAAGCGGCAAAAGCACGCTTGCGCTCGGACTACTCTCGCGCGGTGCCCGGTACCTGTCCGACGAATTCGCCCTGATCGATCCGGAAACGCTTCGCCTACACCCGTACCCCAAGGCGTTGTGTCTCAAAGAGGGATCGTTCGGCGTTCTGGATGATCTTGGCCTGCACCGCGAACGTCGCCGCGTGTACGTCAAGGGCAAGAAGGGACGCGTCGCGTTCGTAAGCCCCACACGGTTCGGGCCCGAACGAGTCGGCAGCCCCTGCCCGGTTCGACACATTCTGTTCTGTCGCTACCGCGAAGGCGCCCGCCCAGCCGTCAGCTCGATATCGCGAGCCGAAGCGGTCCTTCGACTCAACGAGCAATCGTTCAACTTCCTGAAATTCCGTCGTCGGGGCGTGACGTTGATGAGCGATCTGGTACGCAGCGCAACATGCTACGAACTAACCGCCGGCGATATCGAACCAACCTGCGATCTCGTTGAATCGCTGGTCCGCAAAACGGGTGCGCGACACGCGTGCGAGTGCGACACCCCAGTGAAGTGCAACGCTTGAGTTTGCCTGTGTGCCACTGCTCTTGAGCAGTGCGCTGGCTCGAGCGCTATCGCCGTCGGCACTCAAGAGCAGTGGCACACGGGAAGCCGTCGACCGCGACTCGCAGATCGAAGGTGTGACAGTGCCTCAGGCAAAGGCACGAGGAGGTTGGCACGCGGTGAACACTGCTCGGTCAAAACTCGTCGCGCTGTTGAGAGACGACTCAGCCGAGGCGTGTCCACCCCACGACGATGCCAAGTCGTGGGAACACCTGCTCATCGCAGCCCGCGACGAAGGTCTTTGCGGATTGCTGCTCGATTCACTTCGACGTCAAGGGCTGACAGCCCCGGAATCAGTGTCGACAAAGCTGGCGGCCGAAGCCGACCACATCGGAGCGGCCAACCGTCACCTGCTCCGCCGCCTCGAGCCCATCGTTGATGGGTTCGCGAAGGCGAACATCGACCTGATGGTTCTCAAGGGGGCGGCCCTCCTTCTCTGCCTTTACCGAGACCCGTCGCTTCGACCGATGTGCGACGTCGACCTGCTGATCCACGCCCAAGACGCCGACGCAGCCGACGAATTGCTTGGTGAGCTTGGCTTTCACCGAGGGCAAGACCTTCTTCGCAAGGATTTCTACCCACGCTACCACTACGAAGCGGAGTATCTGTCGAACGCCGGACTACCCCTGCGGCTCGACGTTCACGTCCGCCCGTTCCGACCGCTGCGACACCACCAATTCTTCAGAGACACTGAATTCTGGTCGCGAAGCAGACGAGTGTCACTGGGTGACACTTTCGCAACGATTCCGGGCGATGAAGACATGCTCGTGCACCTCGCTTGCCACGCGGCTTTCCACGGGGCGGAGCGACCGCTGTGGCTGTACGACATCCACCGATACGCTTCCGCACGCTCCGGACGGTTGGATCGAGACGTGTTCCTCGACCACCTTCTCCGATGGCATCTCGTGTCCGCGGCTCGCCTGGGGCTGTCGCGAGCGGAGCAGATGTTTGGTCCATGCCTCCGCAGGCGAACGCGATCACTTCTGGAAATGTTTCCGACGAACTGGCGAGACCGGCTTGCCCTCCGGCAATCTCCGCGCGACCGTTCGTCGCCGTTGATGCACACCCTGGTGGACCTCATTTGCATGGGCGGGTGGGGTTTTCGTTGGGGCTATCTATCTGCGGTTCTGTTTCCCGATCGCGCCCATCTCGCAGAGACTCACAGGGGACGCGGTGGGCGCTGGGCGTTGGCGGCGGGCGTCAGACGGATGGTCCGCGGTCTCTGGCGGCCGATCCGGGCGATCGGAAAGCGAGGACCTGCCAACGTCGGCCTGAGCGCGACTGATGGACCTGGCGGGATTGCGTGAGCCGCATCGATCAGACAGCCTGCCCGCCATCGCGCGGCTGAGCGCAGTGATTTCGACCTGACAAATTCGTTGCGACGTCGGACGTCTTCCGCTAGTCTTCTCATTAGGGGGGCATGGGGTTGCCGGCGCTCGGGCTGCCGGCGGTTTGTGTGTCGGCTGTCTGATCGGTTCCGATCGACGGCTGACCAATCGTGGATCGCCATCAATGCCGACAAAACACACAGTGGGTGAGGGTGAGTGCATCTCCAGCATTGCTGAGAAGTACGGATTCTTTCCCAAGGTCGTGTGGGACGATCCGGCCAACGCATCGCTCAAAAAAGAACGCGGCGACATGAACCTCCTCGTGCCAGGGGATGTCGTCAACGTTCCGGACAAGAAGACTAAAGAGGTTGATTGCGGCCTCGACAAGACGCACAAGTTTCGCAAGAAGGGTGTGCCCGCGATATTCCGGATGCAGGTCTTCGACGGCGAGTCGCCACGGGCCAACCAGCACTACACCCTGGCGGTCGGCGATCAGCAGTTTTTCGGCTCGACCGATGGTGAAGGCGTTCTTGAAGCGAACGTCAGCCCGACGGCGACGGACGGATATCTCGTGATCGGGCCTGACCAGTACGAAGTCGAAATCAAGATCGGGTATCTCAGGCCCGTGTCAGAGACAGTCGGCGTGCAACAGCGGTTGAACAACCTCGGTTACGACTGTGGGCCGGAGGACGGCAAGGAAACCGACCTGTTGGCCGAGGCGGTCTCCGATTTTCAGGCAAGGTTCTCGTTGCCGGTGACGGGAAAGATCGACACTACCACCTGCGCCAAGCTGGAAGAGATTCACGACGACCCGAACGAATATCCGGACGCGTAGGTCGTGTCGCACAAAGTATTTGAGAGTTCATCATGTCTGATTCAGAAGATTCCGGCGTGGTCGTTCCAGTCGTGCGTGCCCGCCGCAATGTGCGCGCTGCGGCTGTGCCGCTGACCACGCATGCAACGACCGTCAAGAAGGGCATTCTGGTCGCGATCGTACAGGGGAGCACCTACAACGCGCCCACCGCTGACCAGCAGAACTCCGTCGGCATGATTCGCGACTGCATCACCGCTGCCGAGGCGCACTTTCAGAGCACGCCCGCGAAATACAAGAACGAAGAACTACGCATCTTCATGGCGCCGGAATGGTACTTCCGCAAGCCCGGGCCGAAGGAACGCACAAGCACCCCCTACACCCACGCCGAAATGCGGCAAATTGTTGACGACTTGCTGGCCATCAGCGCAGAGGACGAGTTCCAGAATTGGGTCATTCTCCCTGGGACGATCTACTTCGGATTGGAATACACCGATTACGTCGATCTCACCGAACCGAGCTCGATCGCCGCGCGTGCGCAAGACGTGATCGACTACTTCAAACTGCCGACAGCGGCCGACACCGACGCTCCCATCCGCCCTGCCCCAAACCTGATTACCGGGCGGTTCAAGAAGAACAAGAAAATCAAGCAGTGGGTCGTAGGCAACCTCGGCATCGTCGCTCACCGCGGTAACCTGCTCAATTACCATTTCAAATGGATTCAGCAGGACATCGCCGTGGGCGACTCCAGCGGAAGCAAGCCCAACCACGTGTGGGCGACCAACCTGTTGACATTCGACGAGGCCAAGCTCGTCACACGCTCTGGATGTTTCGAGATTCCCTGCGACGACAATCTCTACGGCAGCCGAACATCATTCACTTGCACTTACGACATTTGCCGAGACCACAAGATTGGCATTGGTATGGCGCGCTGCGAGGAGAAGACTACAGACCCGAAGCTGGTCGACATCCATTTTCTTATCTCGAACGGCATCTCACCGTTCAAGGCGTCGATTTCCGCACGAAAGGGCGGGCACTTCCTGTACTGCGACGGGGAAGGGGCCAAAGCGGTCGCCAAACAAGTCACAACGCCCGCGCCGGTTCCCATCAAGGACGACCATTGGGAGGACATCGAACACGTGCACGGTGTAGACATCTTCTTACATCACCCCGACGCCGATGAGAGGGCTGAAGCTCCCGATGAGAGACGCAAGGTCAACGAACTAATCGCAGATCTCGAGAGCCAGTACATTTTGTCGAAGAACTCCCGCAAGGCCCTCGACGCCGCGTACAGCAGGCGACAAACCATCAGCGATAAGGGAGGCGATTACTCGGAAACTGACGAGTGGAAGGCGAACATTGCAGAACAACATCGCCTCGAAAGTGAAAAAACATGGAGCGCGAAGGTTACCGAAAAGCTCCGACGGGCCAAACAGAAAAAACAAGACCTCACCGACGAATTCGATACGTACAGCGCGCGCCTGACAGATGCGGTGTCGACGACGGCGTTTGCAGCAAACTACGACGGTTCGACCTACGACGACAAGGACAGCAACGAACTCAAGCCCACATCGCTGTTGCCAGTCGACCACGGTGGCCGCACCACGACATTGACCGTCTTCGGGGGAAAAATCAAGGTGAAGCGAACCTGAGCGGGAGTGCGTGCTTCCACGCTCGCAAAGCGGTCAGCTCGCCACTTGGACCATCAGTTCGAGTTCGACCGCGGCATCCAACGGAAGTTCCGACACGCCGACGGCCGCGCGTGCATGGCGACCCGCGTCGCCGAATATCTTGACCAATAAATCGCTCGCTCCATTGGCGACCTTGGCTTGGTCCGTGAAGCCGGACGCACTGTTGACGAACACGCCCACGCGAACGATTCGCTTGATCCGATCGACGCCGTCGATCACGCTCGCCACTGCCGCCAACGCATTGACCGCCGCGATGCTCGCGCCCGCCGCCGCCTGCTCCAACGTGACATCCGCACCGACCTTGCCCGCGCACACCAGCATTCCCTCGCGCATGGGTAGCTGGCCGCTGGTCACCACCAGCGAGCCCGCCTGAACCGCCGGCAGGTAGCTGCCTACCGGGGCTGCCACTTCCGGCAGGGTGATGCCCAGCGATGTCATCGTCTCGCCAAATGTCATGTCAGTGGTTCCTCCTGTTGTTTCGCGGCGGATTCTTCGCCCCGATCTCCGCCGTCGCTCGTCAGCGGATCAGCCACCGCAACGGGCGAATCGGCCGTCTCGGCAGCCGCACCTTCGACGTGCTCCGTTTCGTCATGTTCCTTAACATCTGACGTCGCTTCGACGTGGTTCGACTCCGATTCTTCGACGTCGTTCACAACCGCATCAACATCCGATGAATCGCCGTCGACCGAGTACGCGTGCTCGTCCTCGTCAACGACCGTTACAGGCTCATCCAACGGTGCGGCCAAGATCAAGTGAATCGTCACCGGGCCAAACTGCACGTCCTGCGACACCCGAACGCGACGCTGCCGGATTAATTCCAGCAGCGCGAGGAACAAGCCGATCATTTCGATCTTCGTGCGCCCGGCAAATACGGATTCAAACACCTGCGACCCGCCGCTGCGTTCGAGCGAGTCCATTAAATCGTCGGCGTGCAGTGCGATCGGCGTTTCGTCGGAAACGACATCGTGTGTGACCTTCCCCTTGCCCGTCTGCTCCAACAGCGTTCCGAACGCCTGCACCAGCGCCCAGATGCTCACGTCCTCGAGATCCATTTCGGTCGAGTCGGGCGGTTGATGGGCGGGCTGGCGGGGGAATTTGAACGACTGCACCTCCGCGGCAAACCCCAACCGCCGGGCGGCGTCCTTGAAAGACTTGTACGCGAGTAGTTGACGCACCAATTCCAGCCGCGGATCCTCGAACGCCTCGTCGTCATCCACGACTTCCGCATGTGGAAGCAGCGCCCGCGATTTAAGCTCCATCAGGGTCGCCAGCATGACGAGGAAATCGCCGGCCAGGTTGGGGTCGAGCACTTGAAGTATCTCGACGTACTGGCAATAGTGCCGAGCGATCAGCGAGATGGGAATGTCGTATATGTCGACTTCCTCGCGCTTGATCAGAAACAGCAGCAAATCAAGCGGACCGTTGTACGTGTCCACGTCGACCCGGTATTCGTTCAATGCATCCCCCCGTTGCGGCCAACCGCAATCCCGCACGCCTCACGAACATCGTGCATCACCTCGCACGCGATGGCGCGGGCGCCAGCCGCACCCGCTCTGAGCACATCTTCCACGGTATCCCGATCGGCCGCCAGCTTCTCTCTTCGCTCTCGAGCAGGCCCGAACGTTTCCTCGAACAACTCAGCCAACCGGCTCTTCGCCTCGCCATATCCCATGCCGCCCTTGCGATAGCGATCGGCCCACGCAGCCGCCTCTTCGTCAGTTGCGAGCAATTTCAACAATGCGAACACGGTGCAATGGTCGGGATCCTTCGGCGAATCCACCGGCGTGCTGTCCGTCTTAATGCTCATGATCCTCTTACGCGTTTTCTTCGGCGTGTCGAACAGATCAATCGCGTTGCCATAACTCTTGGACATCTTTTGGCCATCGACCCCGGGCGCGACCGCACCCTCGTTCAACTTCGCTTCGGGACGAACCAGCACGTCGCAGTTGTACGTGTTGTTGAAGTATCCGGCGATATCCTGCGTGATTTCGATGTGCTGCACCTGATCCCGACCCACCGGCACGAGATTGCTCCGGTAGATGAGAATATCCGAGGCCATCAAGATCGGATAACACATCAGCCCCATCGTCGGCACGATGCCCTTGGCGACCTTGTCCTTGTACGAATGAGCACGCTCCAGCAAGCCTCGCCCGGTGACCGTCGACAGAATCCATGCAAGTTCCGTGACCTCGGGGATGTCCGATTGACGGAACAGCATCGCCTTGTCCGGATCAAGCCCCAGCGCGAGGTAATCGATCGCCACATCTACCGTCAGTTGCCGCAACAGGTCGGGATCGTGAACCGTCGTCAGCGAATGATAGTTCGCGATGAAATAAAGCCCTTCGCAGGACTCCTGAAGTTCGATATGCTGGCGAATCGCGCCCAGGTAGTTGCCCAAATGCAGCTTGCCACTGGGTTGAATGCCCGAAAGTACACGCATCGTTTGCCTCCCGCCGCGACCCTACGGCGTGCCCGCGCCCGTTGTCAAGCCGGCATGCAAAAGCCCCAGCCGCCTTCGCCCAGGGTTGACCCGCGCGACGCGAGTCGGGATACTACCTTATTCTGCGGCGGCGTTCATGAACCTTCAAGAGATACAGATTCTGATCCTCGATGTGGATGGCGTGCTGACTGCCGGTGACGTCACGTTTGACGATCGGGGCGGGCGAATGATGTCGTTCGACATTCAAGACGGGTCAGCGATCAAGCGATGGCATCACGCAGGCCACCGTACGGTCATCATCTCCGGACGTGACTG
>CAYQFV010000131.1:0-12186 GCA_964416845.1 uncultured Phycisphaeraceae bacterium
GCTACTACGACCCCGCCACCGGCCGATTCATGCAACGAGATCCCATCGGGATCAAGGGCGGCATAAATGTGTACGCGTACGCAGGGAATGCGCCTACCATCGCGGTCGATCCAAACGGAGAGTTCTTTGGGATCATTATCGGCGGATTTATAGGCGCCGTCGTAGGAGGCGCAATTGGCGGAACGAACGGTGGATTGATCGGCGCGATCGCAGGAGTGATAGGCGGGGCAGTTAGCGGTATCATCGCTGGTACGGGTGTCGGCGCCGGAGTAGCGGGAGCGATAGGAGGGGCTGTTGGGGGCGCTGTCGCGGGTGCCCTCGGTGGCTATGGAAGCGGAAAAGGCGGTCTGGGGATTGCTGGGAGCGCCGGGATAGGCGGCATCACAGGAGGTCTAACAGGTGGGCTCGGAGGAGGGGCTGCTGACGGGATCACTTCCGCAAGCGGAGGGGTGGGCACTCTGATGTCATCCTGCCTCGGCGTCGCTGGATCGGTTACTGGGGCTGCGATGACCTTCTACTACGACGACATTCCGAATGCAATAATCTGTGGGGCAAACAACTTGTGCATGAGGAGGCCTCGGTACCATTGACGGGGAGGGTGGAGTACGAGTACCGCGATCGCACGGCAGCAGCGTTTGTCAGCATTCGCAGTTGTTTCACGATGCGATATACAGACGCCTTGCCGCATGGTATGCATCGGAGGAATCACACATGAAATCGCGTGCAGTGCACCCAACGATATACAGAATACCCCTGGCCGTGCCTTGTTGTGGTATCGCCGGATTGCTGTTTTGGCTGTATGTCATCCTTTACGCCACGAAGGTCATCGACTGGGTGCTGTTCTCGAAAGTTAGCGAGTTTCGGATGCGTATCGAAGAGAACGGAACCATCGTTTTCCTATTGCTCACGGTTGGCATGGGCGTCTATCTTCTGAGTTCTCTTTGCATCAAAGTTACCGTTACCACGAGCGGCCTTCAATACAGGAGGTGGTTTCGACCAATGCGTTTGTTCTGGTGTGATGTAACTCGCATGACATACTCTCCACACGGAATCGACATCTGCCTGTGGACCAAGCGGGATTGTATTCGTTTCGGCAAATATCTGTCGAGAGGGCGTGAGCTTCTCGATACCGTAAGGAAGAAAGTGAGCGCGAACGCACCTGGCGCCGAGATCGTACAAGCCCAACCGAGGTTCCTGCCTCGATGGCGAAAAACCGAACAGAGTACGAACGCGAAAGTGAGAACGGGACGACCTTGAGAGTCGTCGGATAATTCGGGCCGGGTGGCCCACCTCCTTCTTCATGGAGGTGGGGGACGCGATGATGTGCCCCTACATGCCCCCGCGACCAGTGATGTTACCGGCAAGATCGTCGAGATTACGGAGTACGAGTTCGTCAACGACCGCGACGCAGCCGGGAACGTTCGGCGCGTTAAGAAGAAAGTCCCGCCCGGGCCATCGCTGGATCCGAGAACGTTTAATGTATTCGCCACCGAATTCGATTATGATCGAGCGGGTGAGGTGCAAGCCATCGTTCAGCGGACGTGGATTGAGTCTAGCGGCGTGATACTCGCGGGTACCGACCAACTCGTTTCCATCAAGGAAGTCCGAGGCCAAGGCCGGACGCGGACGATGATTCGCGACTGGACCTTCACGTGGAACGCGGGGACCCTCGCGTGGAACTACGTGCCGGACAACGCGTCCGCCGTCTGGACCGCGTACGAAGGCGTCTCGCCGCTGTACGACTACACCGTCACCACGGGCGGCGCTCCCACCATCAGCACCGAATACAACCTCGGCCTCGCCCAAATCACCGGCGGCCAAGCGGAGTGCCGAAGCGGTGTCTACGCATGAGGGATTACAGAATTCACTTTCTGTACAGCAGCATGTTTCCAGAGTTGAAGTTGTTTCCTGAACGCCGCCAAGCCCGGGACGCTTTGCACATAGCTTCTCGAAAGATCATGCGATGGTCTTACGCACTGAGCGTACCGTTGTGTTTCGGGACGGTATTCGTGGGAAAGTGGGGAATTCGCACGCTCAGTAGCGTTCCCAGTCTGCTAATAGTGGTTACAGCAGGCTTGTTCCTAGGATTTGTGATTGGGTATTTGCCTTTACTGGTGTGGTCTGGACCAATACGGCGCTCCCTTCGTGAGCAGCTTAATGCTGGAGGAGAAGAGATTTGCGTTCGATGTGGGTATCGCCTGCGCGGGCTGATCATTGCCCGTTGCCCGGAGTGCGGAACTGAATTCGCATCTGCTGATGTCGCTGATCTGAGAATTCGTGAGGCTCGCGCGTTGGCAGATTGGGGGACCAATGATCCGTCTCCACGGAATTGATGATTCAAGAACCGAGCGTGCCCTCAAGCGACGAGCGCTCCAAAGGGCCCATCCAGCGTCACGTATCGTATGCCATGCGGGCGTGACAGGTGTCGTCGTCGCCGCGGCCGTCGCCGGAGGCAAGCTTGTCGGTCTTGGCGGCAAGGCGATGGTGGCTATTATCATCGCGGCGTCTTTCTCGATCGTTCTCTTGCTCGGCTGGTGTAACCGGCAAAGAGAGCATAGAGAGCTAGGAAGATTGCTTCGAGAAGCTCCTCACCTGTGCGAGCAGTGTGGGTACGATGTTCGAGGGCTCTGCGGCGGAAAGTGTCCAGAATGCGGGCGGAAACTTGCTTACACCAACCGATTGGGTGGGAAGCCAGCGGCGGGTGGTCCATCGCTTTACTCGATTTCACACGAAGATACCAACTCATAGCAGGGGATCGTTCAGTGAACGTGGATTGAGTTTAGCGGCGTGATACTCGCGAGCAGTGACCAACTCGTTTCCATCAAGGAAGTCCGAGGCCAAGGGCGACGACGGAGCATGATCCGCGACTGGACCTTCACTTGGAACGCGGGAATCCTCGCCCGAAACGTTGCACCTGGGCTGTTCTGCCTCGGCTGTTATTGGGACTCTGGCGTACGCTGTGTCATTGCTCCTCGTCGTCTACAGTACCATGTAAGAGTCGCACAAAAACGAGAGAGTTTCGAACGGTGGGCGTGCTCCGCAGTGACCGTTGACGGCGGAAGTGGTTGGTGATGAACGCGGTACTATTTCGAACAGTGGAAACCCCGAAGTTCTCCTGGTTATTTCAATGGTGCAGGGGATGGCGCCTGCAAGTAAGCCTTCTTCTGTTTTGCTTGCTCGGCGCACAGATGCCAACCGTATTTCTATGGTTGACGGCGTCCTTATTTATCTTCTTGGGAATTCTCTCGAAGTTTAGGTGGCGAAAGTCGCTCTCCGCGCCGCCCGCTTTTCCCGCTGCTCGCCGGTTGCAATGTTACGGCCCTGAGCATCAGTTGGCACCTATTCGAAATCTACATATGGAATTCTTTGAGCCATTCGTTGTTGAGTGCGGACCTTTCGATCAGCCAGGGCGTCGGTGGTCGGGCGGTTTTCCATGGAATATTCTCGCGCTCCTGGTGATGCTGGGGTCGTGTATTGCTTTGGACATGGCGGGACAAAACTTTTTCGCAACGATGGCAATCGTGATCTGTGGACATATGCTCCTTCAATGGACAGTGCACTTGGCCTTTCCGATCAATTTCCGTGTTGTGCCAGGATACTTAGACGTGCTCACGTCAACACCCTTCTCGGCTTCGCCAAGACTCGAACAGAGAATTCCGTTGGCCGAGGCTGAGATTCTGGGTCGTCTTGACCAGGGGCGCATCGAGATACGTACTGCCGACGATGTATTCGAAGAGATACAACTCAATGGCTGGCCGCAAGCAACAGCTGCGGAATTCGTGAGGTATGTACTTCTAGCAGCGATTTCGCCGCACGGAACGCCCGAGTTACCACAGGAGAGTCTCCTTGGGTAGCCCAGGAGGTATTCGACACACAAGACTTTTCTCCGCAGATGGCAAGGAACGCCTGCGTATCCCATGTGTTTCATGATGGAGGTAGAAGATTATGAGTCAACTGACGCGATCTGAACAGATGTTCATTCAACGCAGCTGCAATCCATCGGGTTCGGCTGAACGACGTCGGAAGCTAATGCCCTGGGCCTTCGCGATGGTGTGCGGTGGAGCGATCATGATTATTCTAGGAGACGCGCAGCAACCGCGGAGCGCAGAATTCCAGAATCCTGAGTTTCGCAAGACGATCGGCTTCCTTATCGTACTCGTTGGATTCATGGGACATGTATGGCTGACCGATCGAAAGGAGCGCGTGGCACAATCTTTGATCGCCAAGTTATGTCGACGACAGCATTGTCCGCATTGCGGGCAAGAAGTGATCGCCGCTGATGGAAGCGGCGAAGAGTAAGTCTAGGAGTTCGGGAGACACACCCCTTATCGCTGTGGTTTGTGGGGTTTTCGTGAGTCCGAGCCTGACGGCATGGGTGGCGAGGTTGTGGATTTCGAGCTGACCTATGAGTATGACGACGGCGGGAATCGGCTTGCGAAGTACGACTGGCTGGCCAACACGCGGACCGATTACCTGATTTCTGCCTGCAACAACCGGCCCACGTCGTACACCGTGGTCGACAACGCCACCGGGTTCATCGTTGAGATCACTGAGAACGCGTTCGTCAACGGCGGCGACGCAGCGGGGATCAATCTGCTTTTCAAGCAGACACCCCGCGTGGTGAACCCCCGACGGAGAACCGATCCGAGACGCAACAAGGCGATAGGGCTTATTCTAACCGAGGAGGCAGCGTAGGTCGTCTTGGGCGATTTTGCTGGAACGCTTGCCGAGCTTGGCGCTCAACCAACTCATAACGTCCGGCGTGAACGGTAGTTCACCGCCGCGAACCGTCGCGATCATGCGGGCGTCGCGTCGCACGCGTTCTTTGGCCTTATTCGGTCTGTTTCGCTCTTTCGCCGACTTGGCCCACGCGTCTCTGATCGCCAGCCGTTTCCATCTTCTCATCGTGCTACTCCTGTCCAACCCAAAGGGCGAGTATTGTGACAATCGGCAGCGTCGTCGTCAAGACCGACCCGCGGCGTAACAGAATTCGCTGGCCCCAGGCTCGCCTACTTGGAACTGGCAGCTTCGGATTCGAGTGTGGATCGATAGATCGCGTTAAACAGAAACTTGAACGTCCCGTGCGGCTGCCCTCGATGTTGGACGCGGAATCCCAACAATACGATGTGACCGTCGCCGTAGTCGATCTCGCACACGGCGGTGCGGTTTCGTAGCCGGTCTTCTCCCAAAATCCAGCCGCTGAGGAGGACGAAATTGTCAGCGTATGACGCGACCGAGGTCACGACTTGGTCAGCCAGTTTCGCGTTGATTTCGTCGTCGGTCATTTGGCGGCGATAACTGCGTGGTTCTGCCGTTTTGGGCGGTGCGCCATCGGGTGGCTTCAGGGTTGGTCGGCCGATCTCGAACGCTTGGGACCGCGCGAAGTAGGCTGCGGCCTCGTCCGCGAAGCCGTAGCCGAGCGGATGGGTGTTCTTGATCCGCAACCGCAAGAGCGATCCCGGGCAAAAGAATTCGTCAGCTCCCACGCCTTCGAGGACGTCGCGCACTGGGACGTGGTATTTCTGCGTTGCAAGTTGGGTGGCTGAATCCATCAGCACGAGCGTGCCGCCGCCGGTGACGAATCGTTCGAGATTCATCGCACCGTCCGGGCCTATGCCGCCAGCGTAGGGGGACGGCATGTTCTTGATGGATCGTCCGTCGAGAAGCGAAGAGAGACGTAAGTCCGGAATGATGATGCAGTCGAATCGATCTCTTAGGCCTCCCGCGCGGATTTCAGCATTGTGAACGGTGGTGTAGGGGAAGTCGAACTGTTCCAAAACGTAACGGGTCCAGCCCTCGTCCATACTGGCGGTCCATGGCTGATAGAGCGCTGTTCGCGGAGCAGTCATTTTGCGTAGGGCGCTCTCGGGAGGAGCGGCTTGCAAAGGTTGAAAACGTGCGGGGATCGATTGGGTGAGCGCTTGGATGCGGGACGTCAATTCCGATGGACGATTCGTGTTCGACACGACGATGCTGCCAACGGGGTATCCCTCGAAGGGCTCGTTTAGCACGGAGACGTGGAACCCATCGGCGAGCAGAGCATTGACGGCTGTGTAATCACTGTTGGCGAATCGTTTGGTGATGTAACCCGCGGACGCGGCTGGCGGCACCATTCTCTTTGCTTCGATCAATTCGGCGGGGCGCAGCTTGGCGGTGAAGCGCGATGTCACTTCGACGCTTGAGACACCCATTTGAAGCGGAAGAGTCCAGCCGGCTGAATCGTAGGGTGGCTCAGCCGGGCCGCCGGGATAGAGGCGACGTTCGGGATACTCCTGCCGCTCCATCATGTCCTTGAGGTGCGGGCGGTACGGCTGTCTAGCGAGCAGTACGTAGGTTCCCGCGGGGTATCGCTTGTGATCGGCGGAGAACGGCTTTTCAGCCTGGTGGACTTCGATGCCGCTAAGACGGAGCACCTCGAGCATGTGGGCGGCTGCGCCCGGGTCGCGCTGATCGGGAGGGATCAGCCATGCGAATGGTGGACCTTCACTCCCCGCGCTGAGCGATTTCTCGCTGAGGGTGAGGTGGTTGTGAACGAAGCGGTCGCGATATCGGGCAGCAAGTGTAAACAGTGCCATGCACGCGGTCTTCTCGTAATCAACGATGTCGCGCATCCGCCACCATCCGCCGGGCCAGGGTTCGGGGAAGTTCACCATCGGGGCGTATTCGGGGAATCCCCTTCCGCCGCCGCGTAGCGTGCTTGCCTCTTGAAAAATCGGAGACGCGAGCTTGGCGCTGGCTGCCTCGGTGAGGATTCCGACGATGTTGTGACGATAGGGTGTCGTGCGGTTTCCGCCCTGCCACCAGTTGTCAAAGATGGCCTTGTAGACGACGCCCGTTTTTTTCTGCTCCTGAAGCTCGGTGGCCATGTGACCACCGATGATGAGCAGCGACTGATGGATGAGCGGGTCCACGTTCGGGTTGACGGGGTCGAAGAAGGGGGGAACGAAGAACCGCGGCCCGCGATTTCCCATTTGGTGGATGTCATACAGAATCGTCGGAAACCATTCATGGTAGAGAACGTTGGAGAGGATACGCGTTTCTTTGAGATTGAGCATGAACCAGTCGCGGTTGTTGTCGTGGCCGGCGTATTTCTGGTACAGCCACGGCATGTAGCTGCCCTCGTACGGAGTATTCAGGTTGGACTCGTACCAATCCACGATCTTGTTGTTGCCGTCCGGGTTGGCGGACGGAACCAGCAGGATGATGCAGTTGTCGAGTATTTCGAGAACGCGTGGATCGTTGCTGGTCGCAAGGTCGTAGGCCAACTCCATGGACATCTGTGAGGCGGCCAGTTCGTTCGAATGGAGACTGCAGGTGACGACGATGGTCGTCTTAGCGGTTGCCAGCAGGTTACGCCGATCACGGTCGCTCTTGATTCGACGTGGATCGGCGAGCTTGTGCTGCAACTCGCGATAGCGATCGAGTTGCCGAATCGTCTCGGGACTGCTGATTTCGACCAGCACATAGGGGTTGCCTTCGGTCGCTGTGCCGATTTGACTGAACCGAACGCGATCGGACGAGTCTCCAAGCCGGCGATGATAATCGACGATGGTCTCCCAGCGAGCCAGCTTGTAGTCGGCACCAACGTCGTGACCGATGACCGACGCGGGTGTGGGGACCTCGGAAACTGATTGCGCGACGGCGATCCCGGGCGTTGAGCACGCTCCGCTGATCAACGTTGCAGCGAGAACGCTTGCAAGAAGAACCGACCTTGACATTCCGTCTCCTATAACGCGTGAGGAATAACAAACCACGCGGCCACCAACCCGCTGGGGTGCGGGCCCGGCGTTTCGCGATGGATGAACCGCCGCCGCAGAACGAGCAATCGCTCGGGCCTACGACCGACGACTGTTTACTATTTGATGTACTGTTGTGCGAAATACTTCGCGGTCAGTGGCTCGCCCGTTGCGCGTTTGGTCAACTCGTTCCATGGGTAGAGCTTCCCCGGCGCGAAGATGTTCTTGCGAAGATAATCTCCCGCCTCCGGCCGACCGTAGAAGCAGGTGCCATTCACATTGGAGACTTCCAGGACTTTGGTCGCAATGTAGTGACGCACTTGAGATGCAAACAAATCACCCATCAGGTAGCTGTGATAGTAGACCGGTGCGCCGACGATGTGCATTTTCGCGGCGTAGTCAGGGCGATTGGTGTCGCTGGGCGAGTGAAGCTGCTGGTAGCGTTCCTTCAAATCCCACCATAGCTTGCCCAGGTTCTGGGCGGGATCGGTGTACATCCCATGTTCAAACCGCACCATGACCTGCGTCCATCGACTGAAGATGATTTTTTCGGTCCGAAGTGTCTCACGCGCGGACGAAACAAAACGCTTCGCTTCCACATCATCCAAGCCCAAGGCGCGCGATAGCCACTCCTGGCTCTTTGTCATCGATCCGAACATTTGCGCAATGCCTTCAGTCGTGATCGAATGGGATGCCTCGCGTAGTGTAAAGGGAAGGTTGCGATCGATTGCCGAATCATAGACGGCGTGCCCCAATTCGTGCACGACGGTGTCCATCCAATAGGCCGTCGGCTTTACGTTGCACAAGACGCGCACGTCACCTGCCCGGTCGATGTCGGAACAAAACGCGTGGGGCGACTTCCCCTCTTTCTCGTACAAATCGCTACGGCGGACGATGTCGTCGACGGGCATTTTCAGGCTGGCGTAATACGCTGATGCAATCTTGACCAGATCGCGCCCCTTCAAAACGTCGTCGAGGCTGACCTCTTGCACATCGGGCGCTTCCTGGAAAAACAGGTCGCCGTAATGCCAAGGACGCAAGTCGCCCACCGAGATTCCAAACCGCTTGGCCATTCTCGCGTCGATGTCGCGTTTGATCTTATCGAACGGAGCGGCTGTCAAGGTGTCCAACTCGTCAAAGAGTTTAAAGAGTTCATCCTCGTCGATTTCCTGTAGTTCCAATCGCATGGCGAAGAAGTTCTTGTATCCCAACTGCCTGGCTGCCCGATTGCGCAGCTCGACGAGCTCTCTCAGGTGGGCGTCGACGGCTTCGCCGACTTGCATGTAGGCCTTCCAGGCTTTCTCCGCAGCGACGGAGTCGTTCGTCTTGGCGAGAATCTCGCGGATTTCATTCTCGGTCTTTGGCTTGCCGTCAATCACCCCTCGATGGGTGTTGAAGGCTTGATCGACTTTGGCCTCCAATTCCACGATGCGCTTTTGAACCGCCGGATCCGCTTGACCGGGAAGAAACGCAAGATACATCAACTTGAGCTCTCTCGCTCGCATCGGATCATGGACGTTGCCGCCATCGCGAAGAGACTTGATCTTCGCGAAGACCTCCCGGTTCCCGTGCAGTTCGATGAGCTTCTCCTCCGCCGCCTGTCGGACTTGGAACGCTTCATCCGTACCGCTGATGCTGGCGTCCCACCAGGCGCGGGCAGCGGCGATAGATAGAGGTTTGAACTGCCGGACGTATTGATCGTACAGCGCCGCGAACGCCCGCTCGTCATCAGTCAAAAGGGTGTTCCGCGAAGCGTGCTGTGGCGGTTGACCACACACACGGAGAGTTGTGAACAACGCAATTCCAATTGCCACGATAGGGATGTAACGCTTCATGTTTCTGGGTTCCGATAGGCCTTTACTTTGGCAATCAAGCGATGCAACAGCGGGATCGAGCATATCGGACGGGTCGGTTCATCGCAACTCGGAGACAGGATGCGCATGCAAGGCTGTCAAATCTACAGTTGAGATGCGAGCCCTCGTTGCCATCGCAAACGAGCTCCGTTCGACACGTCTGATAAGCGGGGGCTGCGAATGGCACGCTTGTTTGTACTCTTGGGCTTGCCTACACTTTTGCAGAGAAGTCGTTAGTCAAACAGATGTTGCGACATCGCCTGACGTGGGGCAGCGTGTGTCCCCTCGGCGATGAATCGGCGAGGGGTGCAAGATGCAATTCGGTCGCGTTCAAGGTTGGCGGCGTTCAACCGCCATGTTGGGAATGGTCTGCCTCACTGTCGCCCTTGCTGGTTGTCCGACTCCAGCCCCGCCGGATTCGCCACCAGACACCCCACCGCCGCCGACAACGGTGAGTGTGACGGTTCAAGGTCAGGGCACGGTGGACCAGCAGGTCGACGGCACGACCGCCACGCTGACTGCCAATCCCGAGCCGGGATGGAATTTCGACCGCTGGTCCGGTCAAATCCAATCGACCGACAATCCACTGACCGTCACCGTGTCGGAAGTCACTTCGATCGAGGCAATTTTCGTTGAGTTGGAGCCGCCTCCAGGACAACCAACGCCTCCCGTCATTGCTGACGGCGACGGCGACGGCGTTCCCGATGCTAACGATGATTGTCCCGATACCGCGTCGGGCGCGTCGGTGGACTCCCGAGGATGTGCTGCCAACCAGCCCGACGCCGACCAAGATGGCGTGACTGACGACCTTGACCGATGCCCGCGTACACCCGCCGGAACGGCTGTGGACGCGACGGGCTGTCCGGACGCTACGCTGGACAGCGATGGCGATGGTGTCAACGACGACGTGGACGCTTGCTCCGGGACGGTGCCGGGCGCCACTGTTGACGACACCGGTTGCGCTGCCAGTCAACGCGACACGGATGGTGATAAGGTGGCTGACAATCTTGATGAGTGTCCCGACACCCCGCCCAACACTGCCGTCGATCCGAGAAACGGCTGTGCGACGGCACCGCCCGGTGGCGGTGGCGGCGGCGGTGGAGGCGCGGCGTCCTGCGGAAACCGCGTCATCGATGCTGGCGAGCAGTGCGATCCTCCCGATGGCACGTCATGCGACGATCAGTGCCAATCGATCACCCGCACGGACGATCCGATTTGTGGAAATGGTACTACGGAGACAGGCGAAACGTGCGACGACGGCAACACTGTCGACGGCGATGGTTGCAGCTCTACCTGCCAGACTGAGGCGGCAGGTAATGGTCCCGCCAACGACTCTTGTGCAAATCCCATGGCCGTCACCGACGGCCAAACGGCGATCAGCAGCATCGACGCTACCAACGATGCCCCGGATTCGGGTGGGCTATGCCCGGAATTCGGATTTACCGCCGACGTGTGGTATTGCTATACCGCCACCTGCACCGGGTTCGTGACCGTGGATTTGTGTTCCGTCGATTTCGACTCCACGCTCGCAATCTACGCGGGATGCGAATGTCCGACGACCTCAACGCTGGCCTGCAACGATGACGGTTGCGAGTTTGGCATCGGATCGCGGGCTTCGGTTCCGACGCAAACGGGTGACACCTTCATCATTCGCGTTGGCGGATTCGTCAACGCCGCGGGCGAAGGGAACATGACCATCACATGCGGTGATCAGCCGGATATGGGCAACATCGTTTGTGGCGCCGGCGCGGGAGATTGTGCCAGCGGAAATGGTTCCCCCGGATGCGACGACGCCGAATGCTGCCGGTCGATGTGCAACTTCGATTCGTTCTGCTGCGAAACAGAGTGGGACGATTTGTGTGCTACCGACGCGGCTCAATTGTGCAGCGGGTCGTTTGATGTCTGCCGAACATCGACCGAGGATTGCCAGGCTGCTCACAACACGCCCGGTTGTGGTGACAACACCTGCTGCACCGACATCTGTACACTCGACCCGTTCTGCTGCTTGCGGGAATGGGATGAGTTCTGCGCCTCGGATGCTCAATCCTGTACGCCGAGGTGATCGAGCACGCTGGCCACAGGCGCTCGTGACCACTTGGCGAGTACGGTGCGATTGCGTCACGCGATTGCGAACATCAATCGTGAGTTCAACGTGCACCTCGCGCCCGTCGCTGTTGGGCCGACGACGGCACTGGATCAGCGGTGGACGTGAGTTTTCGTGGTGCTGACGCCCGTTCACCGATCAGTATTCACGCGATGCTTCGCGGGTTGCGGTTAATTCAACCCCCAGCGCGTCCACCGCGGACGGCGGATGCTTGTGGCCAACCCGCGCGACGAAAATCGCGCGCAATTCCTCCGCTTGCTGTACTTTCCGCCGTCGCAAGAATAAACTGACTTCAGGGCATACGTTTGTAAAGATCGCTCGCATGACCCAAGGCGCAGCCGCAGGTTTTCGCGAGCGCGCGAAAATAGAGCAACAAGTCCGACCCGTGTTGCTCCTGCATCATCTATCCGACGAGGAATGTTTTTGATGTATGACAGCCGGCTTGGACATTGCGCGGTTTGGGGTCGGGTGATGGGGGTTGGGGTGTTGGTGG
>CAYQFV010000132.1:0-12152 GCA_964416845.1 uncultured Phycisphaeraceae bacterium
GAATCCCTCCAGAGCAACGTCAGCCCGGTGATTGCTGTGTCTCGCTGCCAGTTCCTTGATGACAAGCCCAGCCACCCAGGGTTTCGCAGATTCGTGATCCCGCAGCGTGATTCCGTAGTTGCCAATATGCGGCGATGTCATCACGACGATTTGGCCGCAGTAAGACGGATCGGTGAGGATCTCCTCGTAGCCGGTCATGGAGGTGTTGAAAACCACCTCGCCGCAACGCGTGCCCGGCGCCGCGAAACCGAATCCGCGAAACACCGTCCCGTCTTCCAATGCGAGCAAACAGCGTCGGGTGTCACCGGCCATTTGGCCACCTCCCGGTTATTTCTTCGTCCAGCGATCCAGCCAATCGATCACCGTGTCATGCCATAGAATGCTGTTGGCCGGCTGCAGAACCCAGTGGCTTTCGTCTGGGAAGTAAAGAAACTTGCTCGGGATCCCCCGTCGTTGCAATGCGGTAAAAGTTGAGATTCCCTGCGTGTCGACGACCCGATAGTCGTGCGCGCCGTGAATGACAAGCATGGGCGTCTTCCAGTTCTTGACGAAGTTGATGGGATTGTGTTTTTCGTATCCTTCCGGGTTCTCCCACGGCGTTCCCACGTGGTCCCATTCGGGAAACCAGAGTTCTTCAGTGTCGAAGTATGCCATCCGTTCATCGAGGTTACCGTCGTGATTCACCAGACATTTAAATCGGTCAGGCCAATTTCCCGAAATCCAATTAATCATAAAGCCGCCAAACGACGCACCCAACGCGGACACCCGGTCGCCGTCCATCCAAGGGTATCGATCGAGCGCCGCGGCGAGGCCTTTCTGTAAATCAACAAACGGCTTGCCGCCCCAGTCTCCGCGAATGGAATCGCAGAACGCCTGCCCATATCCCGTCGACCCATGGAAGTCGATCATGACGGCTGCATAGCCTGCACCGGCGTACGCTTGGGGGTTCCACCGATAGTGAAAGTGATTCCCGAACGACCCCTGAGGCCCTCCGTGAATAAGGAAAGCAACCGGGTAACGCTTCGCCGGATCGAAATCGACCGGTTTCACGATATACGCGTGAACCGGTTCGTCATTCCAACCGGAAAAGATGAATTGTTCCGGCGCCCCCATTTTGGCGAACGACACCTTTTGCGCATTGATTTGAGTAACAGGCTGGGGGTCCTCGCCACCGGGCCCGGCGGAGTAAAGCTCGACGGGTGACAACAAATAGTCCAACGCGAACACAATACGGTCACCGGCCATCGAAACCGAACCGGACGTTCCGTTGCGGATGACGGTCTTGGGCGTTCCGGATTCTGCATCAATCGCAAAGATGGAACGTTGCCCCAAGTTGGCAGCGGTTGTGTAAATGGTCTTCCCGTCGGCCGACCACGTAATCGACCCCGGCGAGCGATCCCAGTCTTCAGTCAGCACCCGGCGATCGCCGTCAGGCCAGGACATCAGCACGATCCGGTAACGGTCGGATTCGTAGCCCGGCTTCTCCATGGCGAGATAGGCGAGCGTCTTGCCGTCCGGCGAGAACACCGGGTTCGCATCCCACGCAGGGTTGGATTCGGTCAGACGCCGAGGCGGACTGGACGCGTCGACAGCCGCTGCGAATAGATCGAAATTCGTCGACCAAGGCTCTTCCCGACCAGCCGTCCGCGATGTGAAGACCACCATCTTGCCATCCGGCGAAAAGGTATAATCTTCAGGCCCGCCAAACGGTTTCGTCGGGCAGTCAGCATTCATGCCCTTCATCAGATCGACGGAATCGCCCCCGGCGATGGGTCGCACGACCAAGTGAGATCGCCGTCCGTCCTTCCACGTATCCCAATGGCGGATGAAAAGATGATCGTAAATGCGGCCGGTGCTCTTGCGCTCTGCGATGTCGTCGAGTCGGTCCTTCGTGTCCTTCGGGCCGTCAAGATCAGCGAACACATCCATCGAGAACGCCAGATGGTCCTTGCTCACGGCGAGCGAAGTGATGTCGATCGGCTGGTGCGTCACCTGCTCCGCCTCGCCGCCGTCGATCGGAATTCGCCAGACCTGCCCCGTATCAGACCGCGAGGAAAGAAAGAAAACCCATCGGCCGTCGGTCGACCAACGCGGGTTCCAGTCGCCCGCGGGATTGATCGTCAAGCGTTTCAGCCCACTCGCGTCCACGTTGACAATCCAAAGATCAGTCTTGCCCTTGTTCGCTTCAAGATCGGTCACCCTCCGCACGAAAACGATACGCTGCCCGTCGGGCGACACCTGCGGATCGCTGATTCGATCCATCGCCAGCATGTCGTGGACCGAAAAGGGATGACGTGATTCGGTTTGGGCGGTCACAGTGACGCGTGCGCCGAGGCAGAGGACGACGGCAACGATGGAAACGCGACGGAACATGTGGATGTCCCTCCTTTGTAAACCATTGCAATGATCCATAGCGAGTCAGATACAACGCACGGGACCAATGACAACGATCAGCCCCGCCGTGCAACGTCAGCCTACCCGCCGGTGCACGACATTGCAAAAACGTCGCAACGGTCAGTCGAAAGCAGGTAAGACGGTCGCCCGAACGTCGCCGAATCCCACGCGATAGCCGTCACCTCGGCAGAATCCGGTCATGATAACGGTGTCGCCGTCGGCGATGAACTTCCGCTGATCGCCGTCGGGCAACCTGATGGGCTTCGTGCCCTTCCAACAGATTTCAAGCATGCTGCCGCGAGAGTCCTCCGTCGGGCCCGACACCGTGCCCGATCCGCAAAGATCGCCAACCCGCATCCGCGTGCCGTTGACCGTATGGTGGGCAAGCTGCTGCGCCATGCTCCAATACATGTGTCTGAAATTCGTGGCGGTAACGCGATGGGGGTCGGTCATCTTACCACTCTGGATGAACGCTTCGAGGTGAATGTCGTACGCCCGATGCACGTCGGACCGCAGATAGGGGAGCACCGGCGGGTCCTGTTCCACGCATGGAACGCGGAACGGCTCGAGCGCGTCGAGCGTCACGACCCACGGACTGATGGACGTGGCAAACGACTTCCCAAGGAATGGCCCGAGCGGCACGTACTCCCATTTCTGAATATCGCGAGCGCTCCAGTCGTTCAAAAGGACCATGCCGAAAATATGGTCGGCGGCGCGATCGATGGCAACACGCTGCCCAGGCTCGTTGGCCACACCAACGAAGAAACCCATCTCAAGTTCGAAATCCAAGAGCCGACTCGGACCGAAGGTGGGAGCGGGCGCGTCGTCCGCCTTGGTCTGTCCGCAAGGGCGTCGGATGTCGACCCCGGAGACAAAAACAGTGCTGGACCGTCCGTGGTAGCCCACCGGCAGATGCCGCCAATTGGGCAGCAGGGCGTTCGCAGGATCGCGAAACATCATGCCCACGTTGGTCGCGTGCTCCTTGGAAGAATAAAAATCGGTGAAGTCGCCGATATCCACCGGCAACCGCATGACAACGTCCCCGGCAGGAAGCAACGCAGCAGCTTTCAGCGCATCATCGTCGCGTAGGGTAGCCGTGTCTTTCAAAAGAAGATCAGTCAACCGTGCGCGCACCTGCTTCCACACCGTTGGCCCGGTCGCCATGAAGGCATTCAACGCGCGCCCGTCGAAAACGTTGTCGTCGGGCAACCCCGCGCCGGCCAACAGTCCCGCATCGTACAACGCAGCCAAATCGAGCACGTATTCCCCGATCGCAACACCGACGCGCGGACGAAGCCCGTCCTTTTCAAACACACCGTACGGCAGGTTTTGAATCGGGAAATGACAGTCTGCTTCAACCGGAACCCAAGACGCAAGGTTGTGATTCTCGGTGGTCGTCATGGATGCATGCTCCTGGTTCGTGGTTCTTGGGGAATCCATCGCGTCGGCATGAAGGTCGCCCGGCCGACGTCCCGCGCACTGTAGCAACCGCACGCCCCTTCGTCCATCCAGCATCACGAGTTGGAACATCACACGCCAGCCGGTTGCATCGTCGCGGCCTCGGTTTGGCGTGAACGGCGGAACGCGTTAAGCTCTTGCCGTTCGGACGTGAATGCGAATCGTCGGCGAGCACGTTGATTCGATGGTCTTATTGCAGGAAATGGAGCAGGGACATGGGCTTGATTGAATTGTTGTGGTTGGTGTTGTCTGTGACAGCGGTTCCGCCAGGTCATGCGTGCTGTTCAACACCAATCATCACCACCCCGAACGATCCGGTCGCAACGGTCAACCACGGGAATGATTCGTCGGACACGTCAGACGACAAGGCCGACGACGATAAGGATGGAGACGACAAGGACGAGGACAAATGGGACGTCAACGCCCCCTCGCCGGAAAGCAGCGAAGTTGCCCTCGACACCACCACCGGCACGTGGCTGGACCTCGACGTAAGTCCGGACGGTTCCCAGATCGTGTTCAGCTTGTTGGGTGACTTGTACACCGTGGGAATCGCCGGTGGCGACGCGACGGCCCTCACGTCAGGCCGCGCATGGGACATGCAGCCGACGTTCAGCCCGGACGGATCGCACATCGCGTACACCAGCGACGCCGGCGGCGGCGACAACATCTGGACAATCAAACGCGACGGGTCCGAAGCGACGCAGGTGACCAAGGAAAAATTCCGGTTGCTCAACAGCCCGGCCTGGTCACCGGACGGTGACTACATCATAGCGCGGAAGCACTTCACATCGCGACGCTCCATCGGTGCGGGCGAAATCTGGATCTACCACCGAACGGGCGGCGAAGGCCTGCAAATGACCAAACGCCCCAACGAACAAAAAGACCTCGGCGAGCCGGCATTCTCCCCCGACGGTCGCTACGTGTACTACAGCCAAGACGTGACACCCGGCAAGAGCTTCCAATACAACAAAGACCCCAACACCGAAATCTACGCGATACAACGATTGGATCGGCAAACCGGCGAGACCATCAAGTTCGTGCACGGCCCGGGCGGCGCGATTCGCCCCACACCCTCGCCCGACGGCGAGCTGTTGGCCTTCGCCCGACGCGTTCGCAACAAAACGGTGCTGTTCCTCCAAGAGATCGCATCCGGCAGAGAATGGCCTATCTACGACGGCCTCGAACGCGACATGCAGGAAACCTGGGCCATCCACGGCGTGTATTCCCGATTCGCCTGGACACCCGACGGGCATTCGCTCGTCTTCTGGGCGAAGGGCAAAATCTGGCGGATCGACATCCAAAGCAAGGCCGTACGCGAGATTCCGTTCCGCGTTCGATCGACGCGAACGATCACCAAAGCCTTGCGCTTCCCGGTCGAAGTTGCCCCCGACACCTTCCAACCCAAAATGCTGCGATGGGTTCAAGTCTCCCCCAAGGGCGACAAGGTCGTGTTCCAAACATTGGGACATCTGTACATCCGCAACCTGCCCGATGGCACGCCGCGCCGCCTGACCACCCAAACCGACCACTTCGAACACTACCCGTCCTTCTCGCGCGACGGAAAGTGGATCGTCTACACCACCTGGAACGACGAGACCCTCGGTTCAGTACGCATCGTGTCTGCCGACGGCGGCGTGGGACGCAAAATCACCGACAAGCCGTATCACTGCATCGAGCCGGTGTTCACGCCCGATGGCAAAGAAGTCGTCTGCCGTCGTGTCGGCGGCGGATGGTTGCGCAGCGAGCTGTGGTCGCGCGAGCCAGGCATCTATCGCGTCCCAACAGAAGGCGGCGAATCCACGCTGATCACCAAGAAGGGGAGGCTTCCGCACTTCGGAGCAGACAGCGACCGCGTGTTCCTCCTACGCGTCGAATCAAAACCGGACAAAGATCGCCGCACGCTGGACAGCATCGAACTGGACGGCAGCGACGAACGCACCCACCTCGTCAGCGAAAACGCGACCGAGTTCCGCGTCTCGCCCGACGGAAAATGGGTCGCATTCACCGAGCGGTTCAACGCGTACATCACTCCATTCATACCGACCGGCAAAGAAGTCAACGTAGGCCCCAAGTCGAAAGCGATCCCCCTCAAGAAAGTATCGCGCGACGCGGGGCAGTTCCTCCACTGGTCGGGCGATAGTCGAAAGTTGCACTGGGCACTCGGACCGGAGCTGTTCACCCGCGACGTGTCGGAGGCGTTCGCGTTTATCCCCGGCGCCCCGGACGAACTGCCCGATCCGCCGGAAGCCGGAGTCAACATCAGCTTCAAGACCGCCGCCGACATTCCCACCGGATCGGTCGCGATCGTCGGTGCGCGAATCGTAACGATGCGCGGTGACGAAGTGATCGAAGACGGCACGGTGCTGGTGAATCGCAATCGGATCGTCGCGGTTGGCCCGCGGTCGACGGTGTCCGTACCGAGCGACGCGTACGTCATCGACGGCAAGGGAAAAACCGTCACACCCGGATGGGTTGACGTGCACGACCACGGCGCCCACGGGACCAACGGCATCATCCCGCAGCAGAACTGGAGTCGGCAAGCCATGTTGGCCTTCGGCGTCACCACCACCCACGACCCGTCGAACGACACCAACACCGTCTTCGCGTCGTCCGAGATGGCCAAAGCGGGGCTGATCGTCGAACCGCGGGCGTTTTCAACCGGGACGATTCTGTACGGGGCAGCCGGTTCGTTCAAGGCCGAGATCGACAGCCTGGAAGACGCCGAATCCCACCTGCGTCGCCTGAAAGCGGTCGGAGCGTTCAGCGTCAAGAGCTACAATCAACCGCGTCGCGATCAGCGTCAGCAGGTCATCGCAGCCGCCCGCGAACTCAAAATGATGGTCGTCCCCGAAGGCGGGTCACTGTTCCAACACAACATGACCATGGTGGCGGACGGACACACCGGCATCGAGCACTGCCTCCCGGTGGCCAACATCTACGACGACGTGACGCAGTTCTGGTCAGGCTCCGCGACCTACTACACGCCCACCCTGATGGTCGCGTACGGCGGTCAGCGCGGCGAGGACTATTTCTACGAGCACGACGACGTCTGGGCGAACGAGCGGCTCGCAGCGTTCGTACCGCGTTTCGTCATCGACCCGAGATCACGTCGCCGCGTCAAGTTGCCGCCCGAGGAGTACAACCATTTCCGAGCAGCAGCGATCTGCAAGAAGCTGGTGGACGTCGGCGTGGGTGTGAACCTCGGCGCCCATGGCCAACTGCCCGGCTTGGGACCGCACTGGGAGGTGTGGATGTTCGTGCAGGGAGGGATGACCCCGATGGAAGCCCTCCGGTCCGCAACGCTAACGCCCGCGAAGTATCTCGGATTCGACGGCGACATCGGCTCCATCGAGACCGGCAAGCTTGCCGACATGGTCGTCCTCAGCGACAACCCGCTCGCCAACATTCGCAACACCGAGCACATCGACCTCGTCATCCAAAACGGCCGGGTCTATGACGCGCGAACCCTCAACCAAGTCGGCAACCATCCCTCGATTCGCGAAGCATATTTCTGGGAGTAATGATCGAGTGCCGTTTCAAATAAGGTCCTTCGATATCTGGGTGCCATGCCCAAGCCGAAGGCGCGGGCATGCCTCCTCGGTCGATCGCACGGGCGCGTCGCGCTTGGCATCCCATCGCCGCGCCTACAGGAAAGTCGAAAGACGATTGTAGAAACGGCCCTCAGACTACCGAGTTCGTTCGCGCGACGCGCTGCCCGTGTGTCGTGCCGACGCAGGCCTACCGAACGTTGAAGTACTTCGCTTCCGGATGGTGCGTGATGAGGGCGGTGGTCGACTGCTCGGGGTCCAGTTGGAATTCTTCGGACAGTTGAACACCGATGCGCTCCGGGTCCAACAGCGGCCAGATCTTGACCTGGTCTTCCAGCCTCGGGCACGCCGGGTAACCGAAGCTGTATCGTGACCCACGGTAGCGTTGCTGGAAGATTTTCTGCATGTCGCGAGCGTCGCGATCCGCAATACCCAACTCGACCCGCACCTGCTTGTGGACGTATTCGGCCAGCGCTTCCGCCGACTCCACGCCAAGCCCGTGCAAGTGCAGGTAGTCGAGGTATTCGTCCTTGGCAAACCAGTCTCGCTCGACCTCGCTGACGCGCTGCCCCATCGTGACGATCATGAGCGCAACGATGTCCATATCACTACTCGTGATCGGGCGGAAGAAATCGCTAAGACACCAGTAAGGCGCTTTCCCCTGCCGCGGAAACTCGAACCGCGTCATCTCCTGGTCGGTGTTCTCGGGGTTGTAGAGAATTAGTTCATCGCCGTCAGACTGGCAAGGCCAATACCCGTACACCGCCTTGGGCTCAAGAATGGATTCCTCGACGCACCGCTGCACCAGCTTTCGATAAGCAGGCCTGACGTCGCTTTCGATGAAGCGCTGAAACTCCTCCTGCGCGCGCCCCGTTCGCCGGTACTGCCACTGCACATGAAAGAGCATCTTCTCGTTGAGATACGCGAGCGGCGCTTTGATGTCGATGTGCTCGATGACGCGCGGGCCCCAAAACGGCGGAGTCGGCACCGGCACGTCCTGAGCAATGCCGGATCGGGCAGGCGTGGGACCGGTCGCAACCTTCGCCGAACGCTCCCGAGGCTCGTCCGTCGCGATCGGCTCGGGAACGGACAGATCGCCCGCCACAATGCGCTTCACCACATCGAGCCCTTCAAACGCATCGCGAGCGTAATACAGCGGCCCCGCGTATTCCGATCGTAAATCGTGTTCAACATACTTGCGCGTGAGCGCTGCTCCGCCCAGCACGACCGGTACGCGAATGTCGTGGTCGTTGAGAACCGAGAGATTCTCCCGCATCACGACCGTCGACTTCACCAGCAAACCACTCAGCCCGATAAGGTCGGCCCCCGTCTTCCGCCACTGTTCGATAATGCTGGAGATAGGCTGCCGAATACCGAGATTGTAAACCTTGTACCCATTGTTCGTGAGAACGATGTCCACAAGATTCTTGCCGATGTCGTGCACGTCACCCCGGACGGTGGCGAGAACGATCGACCCTCGAGAAGCATCGTCGACCCGGTCCATGAACGGTTCGAGAAACGACACCGCGGCTTTCATCGTCTGGGCGGATTGCAAAACGAACGGCAGTTGCATCTGCCCCGCACCAAACAGATCACCGACGGTTTTCATTCCGTCCAAGAGAATTTCATTCACGATGTCGAGCGGCTTGTACGTCCCCATCGCCTCGGTCAGGTCGGCATCGAGCCCGTTCCGGTCCCCGTTGATGATCCGGTGCTTGAGGCGCTGCTCGACCGGCAGCTTCGTGATGTCTTTTTGAGGTGCAATGTCCTCGCCGTCAGAGAACAGGCCCATGAAGTGCGTCAGCGGATCGCGATCACCATGCCTGCGATCAAAGATCAGGTCGGTAGCAGCCGCCCATCGCTCGTCGGATATCTTGGTGCGCGGAAGAATCTTGCTCGCATGAACGATGGCCGCCGTCAGACCGCGGCGAAGCGCTTCGTGCAAGAACACCGAGTTAAGCACCGCACGGGCCGCAGGCGCCAGCCCGAAGCTAACGTTGGATATCCCCAGAATGATGCCACAACGCGGCAACGCACTGCTGATGCGCTCAATCCCGTCAAGCGTTTCGAGCGCCAATCGCCGATCGTCATCCGCGCCCGTCGTGATCGGAAACGTAAGCGGATCAAAGAAAATGTCTTCCGCCTGTAGCCCGTGCTTGTTCACACACAGATCATGCAGGCGGCGAGCGATCGCCAACTTGCGGTCGGCGGTCTTGGCCATCGCTTCTTCAGGATGCTCGTCGATCGTCAGCGCAACCACCGCCGCCCCATATCGCCGCAGCAACGGGCAAACAACGTCCAGTCTCGCTTCGCCGTCCTCCAGATTGATCGAATTGACGATGCACTTGCCGCCGGCGAGCTTCAGCCCCGCCTCCAAAACGCCCGCGTCGGTGCTGTCCAGCATGAGCGGCGCGGTGACATCCTGGGCGTAGCGGCTGATGACCATCTCCATGTCCGGCACGCCGTCTCGCCCGACATAGTCAACGCAAACATCGAGCACATGAGCGCCCTGAGCAACCTGCTCTCGCCCAACCGCCACGAGATTGTCGAGGTCCCCTTCAAGCAACAAGCGTTTGAATTTGCGCGACCCGTTGGTGTTGCTACGCTCGCCAACGATGAGAAAGCTCTTGTCCTGCCGCATCGCCACCGCGTGGTACGTGCTGCTGACCGCAGGCTCGCGGCGAGCCGTTCGCTCTTTCGGCGCCCGCCCGGCCAGAGCATCCACGAGCACCTTAAGGTGCCCCGGCGTCGTCCCACAACAGCCGCCAACCGCATTGACGCCGTCGACCTGAACGAATTCAAGCAACCACCGCGTGAACTCGTCGGGCGTCAGGGCATAGTGAGGCTTGCCATCGACAAGCTGCGGCAGCCCCGCGTTGGGCTGCACCAGAATCATCCGATCGCTGGCAGCCGCCAATTGCCGCACGTGTTCGCTCATCTCCTGCGGACCGGTCGCACAGTTGATGCCGATCCCCTTCACCGAACCGTAACACTCCAGCGCAACGATCGCAGCCGCCATCTCCGTACCGACAAGCATGCTGCCGGTCGTTTCGATGGTCACGGTGCAAAAAATCGGCAGCTCCACGTCGCGATGCGTCATCGCGTCCTGACACGCCACAACCGCCGCCTTACATTGCAGAATGTCCTGGCAGGTCTCGATGAGCAGGCCGTCCACGCCCCCGGCGATGAGACCCTCCACCTGCGCGGTATAGCTGTCGACCAGCGTGTCCCAATCCGTCTGCCGAAGAGTGGGCAGCCGCGTCCCAGGCCCCATCGACCCGACAACAAATCTGGGATGGTCTTGCGAGCCGATCGCGTCGCATTCCCGCCGAGCGATTCGAGCAGCCTGCTCGTTCATCGCAAACGTCTCGTCCGACAGTCCGAATTCGCTGAACACCAGCTTGTTCGCGCCAAAAGTGTCCGTCTCCACCACGTCGCAGCCGACTTCCAAAAACGACCGGTGAATCTCGGCAATGATGTCCGGCTTGGTCTTGACGAGAACGTCCGTGCAGTTTTCGTGCCCGTCAAAGTCGTCCAGCGAAAGATCGTACTGATGAATACTCGTACCCATCGCGCCATCGAACACAAGCACGCGATGCTGCATCGCTCGGAGTAGTTGGGAGTTCATGAACACCGCTCGTGATTCGAATGGTTGCGCGTCGTCGGATCAATCTACGATGGGAATATCGGAATAATACGGCGTTCGCCTTGGCGTAGTTTCGCCGCCACCCGTATATTGGCGCACGATGCGGTTGTCAAGGAATCGTGACGGAAAGGCTTCCATGGCCGACGACAAAACGGACACCCCAGCCCCACGCTCCACAGGCCAGCAACTGATTCTGTGGATCGGGTCCATAGGCCCCCTAGGCCACTGCCCAGCCTCGGGCACCGTAACGGTCGCCGTCGTCGGCGTGCCTCTCGCATACGTCCTACGATCGCATCTGACAACGCCCATGTTCGTGATCGTCGCGACAATCGTCACGGTAATCGCCGTGTGGATTCACGACGTCGGCGACCGAATCCTCGGCGAGAAGGACAGCCGAAAACTCGTCTGGGACGAACTGGTCGGCTACTTTTGGGCAGTCGTCCTCGTGCCCATAACCTGGCAGGTGCTAATCATCGCGTTCTTCATCGAACGAGCGATCGACATCGCCAAGGTCCCACCGGCAAACGTCATCGAAAAACGCGTGCCCGGCGGATTGGGCGTAGTCGGAGACGACGTCGTCGCCGGCGCATACACACTCCTGTTGATGCTGGCGGCCCAACATTTCGGCCCGACAGCCATGTTCCTGGGCGCTGGTTGAGAACTATGGCTTCCCCACCAAAAATCTGCTTCGTCTTCGGCACCAGACCGGAAGCGATCAAGGTCGCCCCCGTCGTCGAGCATTTTCGCTCGCAGAAGGCGTACCAGGTGGTCACCCTCCTCACCGCCCAGCATCGCGAAATGCTCGACCAGGTCGTACGCGTGTTCGACTTACCGGTCACGCACGACCTCGACGTCATGACCGCCGACCAAACATTGCCGTCGTTGACCGCCACTCTGTGCACCCGGATCGCAAAAGTATTACAAACCGAGTCGCCCGCCTGCGTCGTCGTTCAAGGCGATACGACCAGTTGCTTCGTCGGAGCGCTGGCAGCGTTTTATCACGGCATTCCGGTCGCCCACCTGGAGGCCGGCCTGCGCACCGACGACATACGTCAGCCGTTTCCCGAAGAGATGAACCGCCGATTGGTATCATCGTTGGCCACGTA
>CAYQFV010000133.1:0-7372 GCA_964416845.1 uncultured Phycisphaeraceae bacterium
ACCGCCACGCCGTCGCAGATGGTATCACACTCTACGCTGACAGCCTTGCCTTGGCGGCGACTCTCGTAGAAGGACGGGCAGCCTTCCGGCTCGACCGCGACGAGGCGGATGCGCGGATTCTTCGCTTTCAAGGCCGACCCCACCCCGGTGATCAGCCCGCCTCCGCCAACGGGAATGAAGACGGAATCCGCATCCGGCACGTCATCGACGATTTCCAAACCCATCGTTCCATGCCCGATCCACACGTCACGGTTGGTCCATGGATGAATGAACGCGTACGGTTCGTCTTCCCACAGGCGGGCTTTGAGGAAGCGAAACACCTCAGCCATGGGAACGAGCACCGGCGTTCCGCCGTACCGTTTGACCGCGTCGATCTTGGTGACCGGCGCGGTGTCGGGCATGAGGCTTCGAGATTGAAGGCCGAATTGCTGCGCTGTCCACGCGAGGGCTTGGGCGGTGTTGCCGGCGCTCACGGTGCTCAGACCTTTCGCGCGGCGATCTGCCGGGGTCGCTGCGACCGCGTTGTAGACGCCGCGGATTTTGAATGACGTAACCGGCTGGTGGATTTCGAGCTTGAGCAGAATGTCCGACGCGTGACGAAAACTATGAAGTGGCACGATAGGCGTGTGGTTGACGATGCTCTTGAGACGATCGGCGGCTTGTCGGATTTCTTCAAGCGAGGGTTGTTCGGGCATCGCAGCTTTCCTATTCAGCACATTCAACCGCCGTTGCGAGTATATCGTGCCTTGGTCGACCTGCACAAATGCCGCGTGGTTGTGTTCGCGGAGTGTTCTTTCTTGCGAATGGGGCGGCGATTCCGTTAGGATGGTTCAAGGGTAGGGTCAACGGGGACGTCCCACCTGTTGCACGCGTTGTCAAGTGAACGAGCATTGTGGTTGCGGGCCGAGGTTGCCGCGTGCGTCGGACGGACGGGTTGACATGTTCGACGACCGCGGCGGATGTTGTCGTGTCATCGACTGGGTTGAGATCTTGGGAAGGCAGGTTCAAGATGCTGAAAGTGGAGGGTGTGACGCGGGGCGCTGATATGAAGCGTCTCGACGATCGTTGGATCGTTGGATTGTTGACGGTCTTTGGGGTGTTCGCGGTGATGCCCGTTTTCGCGGGCGACGCAGGTGCGATTGACTGCGGCCGAGACATCGTGCGTAACGACGTTGTTCTGGATCTGCCCGCCGGGGTGACGTTGCAACTGCGTTCTCAAGCAGCGGCTGGGCCGTTTACGATCGTCTTGAACGCCGGTCCTGGCCTGGTCGCAAATCCGACAGCGCTCGCGACGTTTCAGCAAGCTGCGGCTTTGTGGGAATCGAAATTCGACGACCCTGTCACGGTGGTGATCGACGCAGATCTGGCGAATCTGGGGGCTGGGATTCTGGGCTCGACCGGGTCACGCAGTTTCGCGTTCGACTACACCCTGCTCCGTAACGCGATGGCAAACGATGCTGACTTCATCGTTGAATCGTTCGTCTCGTCACTTCCGACGGCGGGCACTTTGGGCGCGATTCTTCCGCCGGGATTTACGCTTCAGAATCGGCTCGTTGCGTCGAAGGCCAATCTCCGCGCTTTGGGAATCGACGTCAGCTTCGACGGCGGGCAACCGGACGCGTCCATCACGTTCAGCACGGGATTTGTGCCGGATTTCGATTTTGATCCGTCTGACGGCATCACTGCGGGCAAGTTCGATTTTGAGGCGATCGTCGTTCATGAACTCGGCCACGCGCTGGGGTTCATCAGCAGCGTCGACACGGTTGATTTCGTCCTCAGTCAGGGGTCGACTGCCAGCATCACATTGCGAACGCTGGACATGTTTCGACTTCGTCCCGGCGATGGTGCGCTCAACTTTTCGACCAATTTGCGCATCGCATCGCCCGGCAATCTTGAATCAACTCAGATGTTCTTTGATGGAGCGACGGACTTGGGACTGTCGACCGGCCGGTCGCTGGGTGACGGGAACCAAGCGAGCCATTGGAAGGCGGACGAGTTGACCGGCGTGTTCATCGGTGTGATGGATCCGACCTTATCTCGTGGTGTTCGCGAGGAAATAACCGACAACGACGTACGGGCGTTCGGGTTGATCGGATGGGATGTCATTCCGCCGCCGGTCAATTGCGACGACGGCGACGTTTGTACGTTCGACAGGTTCGTTCTGATCCAGTGCTTGAGCACGCCCGCCATTTACGGCGACGTGAATCATGATGATTCCGTCAACCTCTTCGACTTGTTCTGCGTGTTGGACGGCTTTAGCGGCGACTTCAGCACCTGCAGTTTCGCCGATTCGGACATTGAGCCTTGCATTGGCAACGACACAGTCAATCTCTTTGACCTTTTCGCGATCCTCGACGTGTTCACGGGCATCGACCCTTGCTGTTCCGGTCCGTAGCGTCTGCATCCTTGGGCGTATGCAGCATCCGCAGACGCAGTGTTGTGTCCCATGGGCGGCCGGAGCGTAAGCGGCCGCAGGGATTATTGCTACTCGGCGAGCGTGACGGCGGCCTGTGATTGAGTCGGCAGTTGCAGCTCGCTATACTCGAATTCGGGCATTCATGGTTGGTATTCGTTCGCGCAAGTCAAGTTGTTATTGAGCGTTCTGCGCATGGGGAATCCGAAGCCGTCCTTCGATAGGAGCTAACTCAATGTCAACGCGAGTCGCCGGCATCCTTGCCACATTCACATTTTGCTTCGGCGCAAGCGTGACGCCGGTACTCGCCGGATCTGCGCTCTCCACCGAATTGGTGGTGTCTGGATTGACCCGTCCGGTGTTTGTGACCCACGCCCCGGGAGACTTCGGCCGCATCTTTGTCGTCGAGCAGCCCGGGCGGATCAAAGTCGTCGACCTGAGTTCCGGAATCGCCACCGTTTTTCTGGACATTCAAAGTCGCGTTGGAAGCGAATTCAGCGAGAAAGGCTTATTGGGGTTGGCGTTTCACCCCGATTATGCGACCAATGGCTTCTTCTATGTGAACTATACTCGCCCCGGCGATCCGTCTGACACGCGCATCTCGCGATTCAGTGTCCTCGGCGACCCTGCGACATCCAATGCGGCTGACCCCGCGAGCGAGGCGATTCTTCTGGCCTATTTGCAACCGTTTTCCAACCACAATGGAGGGTGGCTTGCTTTTGGCCCGAACGATGGATTCCTGTACATCGCAACGGGTGACGGTGGCAACGGAGGCGATCCGGGCGACCGTGCCCAAACCATCACCAACGAGCGGATGGGGAAACTCCTGCGGATTGATGTGGATGGCGGGTTTCCGTTCGCCATTCCGCCGAGTAACCCCTTCGTCAATCAGCCGGGTGACGACGAAATCTGGGCGTATGGGCTTCGCAATCCGTGGCGAAACGCGTTCGATCGCCAGACGGGAGACCTGTACATCGCCGACGTCGGTCAGAACGCTTGGGAAGAAATCAACTTTCAGGCGGCGTCGAACACGGGCGGTACGAATTGGGGATGGCGGTGCCGTGAAGGTGCCCACGACTTCAATTTCGGCGGTAACTGTGCCAACGAAACACTGGTCGACCCGATCCACGAGTACTCACACGGCGGCAGCCCGTTTCGTTGCTCGATCACTGGCGGCGAGGTGTATCGCGGATGTGCCATTCCGGGCTTGTCCGGGACGTATTTCTTTGCGGATTTCTGCAGCGGTCAGATTTGGAGTTTTCGTGGTGCGGGCGTGATCGAGTTCCAAGAGCGCACTGCAGAGCTTGAACCACCCGGACCTGCGTCGATCGATTCGATATCTTCGTTCGGCATGGACGCGCGGGGCGAACTCTACATTTGCGATCTGAGTGACGGCGAGGTGTTTAAGATCGTCCCGGTCGGTGGACTGTTCAAAGATTGCAATCAGAACGGCATTGAGGACGCGTGCGACATCGCGTCCGGCGCGAGCCTCGATGTCGACCGCAACGGCATCCCGGACGAGGTGGATTGCAACGACAACAACACGTGCACAGCCGAGGTATGCAACGCAGGCGTGTGCTCGAACGTGCCCAACTCGTACGGGGATGTTGACCACGACGGAACGATCAATCTTTTCGATCTCTTTTGCGTTTTGGACGGCTTCTCCGGCGATTTCAGCGTGTGCGCGGCAACTGATACGGACATTGAACCGTGCTTGCCGAACGAAACGATCAACCTCTTCGACCTGTTCGCCGTACTGGAAGCATTCAACGGGGTTGACCCATGCTGCGGCGGACTGCCCTGACGCGTTCGGGCGGCGGACTGTAGCCCGGTCTGGCACTTATCCTACTGCCCGCCCGGACCGCCGGGACGATGCGTTGGCATGGTCTCGCACCGGCGGCGATTCACGCTTCACACGACGAAGCGCCGTCACGAGGGCGTACCTTCCTTCAATTGAGAACCTTCTAAATCGGGCATCCTAATCAACTTGTGACATCGCGAAACGATCGCGATCGCAAAATGCTTGCATCCGCAGCGCGGGCCTCGATATACTTCTACAACTCGGAATTTGGAGCGGGTTCCGAGGCATACCAGCAGTGTGGTTGGTCCCCGCAGACGCCGCGGTTGAAGCGCTTGGCTCGGTCGCCCCCGCGTCGATACGGAGTGCCACAAGGAGGTGGAAATGCGTTCCCGTACGCGCACCCGTTGCGCCCGGTTTGTAGGTGCATTGGCCCTCGCGGGGGTCGCCGTTTTCCCCAGCGTGATTCCGCGAATGGGCGCACCTTCCGCGCTTGCAGGCGCGGTGAAGAACAAGAACCGTCGCCAGAATCGACGCGTTGGCGACACGCCGAGGCGAGCGAAGCCGCGCGAAGAGCACAACGGTGGTCAAGACGATTCGCCGACTGCCCTCGGTATCCCCATCATCGGTGGCGGTTTTGCCGACAGCAATCGCGACGGTGTGGTCGATCTTGTGGACTTCGACGAATTCGAACGCTGCCGCACGCAGGCGGGTGGCGGAGCGATTTCGGCGGACTGCCTTGTTTTCGACGCCGATGCCAACGCCCGACTCGACTTGCACGACTGGCGGGCGTTTCAAATCGCCTTTACCGGGTCTTCGCCGCCCGGACATACCATCTCCGGGTTTGTTCTTGATACGAGCGATCAGCAAGACGGGGCCGGACTGGAAGGCGTGGTGATGGTGTTTTCCGGCGGCCTTTTGTCGGCCAAGGTCACCACTGACCAGAACGGCGTGTATTCGATGAACGTCCCGTACGGATGGAACGGCACGGTGTCGGCACGGGCTGCGCAGGTGTCGTTTGACCCGCCGATGGCGCAGTACGCCAACGTCGTCTCGAACCAGACGCAAGACTTCATCGCCCGCCACAACGACCTGCCAATCGCCGGGTCAGTTTTTCGGGGGGACAACGTGACGCTCGCAACTGAGCGTCCCATCACGCTGGTCTTTCGGGACGAACGCGACACGTTGCTTCGAACGATCGTCACGCGAAACGGTCGCTATCAAACCACCGTTCCCGTCGGACCTGACGGCATTCGTCGGACCGGAACGGTCACAGCCAGCGGCCCTGATGTGCGGTTCGAGCAGGCGTCACGCGTGTTTAGCGTCAGCCGCACCAGCGACACCGGCCCGTCGTTCGTTGTTTTTTATGATTTCTACGTGGACGGCGGCAGTTGACCGACGCGCGACCCTGACGCGATTCGGTGCCCGCCACGGGCACGCTCGCGAGTCGGTATGCGGCGGCCTGTTGCACGGTGTAGACAAGTGATCGATCACTTTTTCGACCTGCCGCCATCGTTGCGGGTGGGACTCGTCTCGCTCTATGTCTTGCGGTGGTGTGTACGGCGTGGCGACGTACAATCTTCCGATCCCAATCGGCGACGCGAGGATTGACTGCGACGATCTCCCATGCTGCTACCCAAACCACAACGAATCTCAACGCTCGACGGATCGTTCACGCCCTGCCAACCGCTTCGCGTGCTCTTGCGTGCTGATCTGGCGCGCCGTTTCGCGAACCACGCTGACGCGATTTCCAAGAGCTGGCCTGGGCGAGTGCGAATGGTCGACGCGACCGATTCCGACGACTGCCCGGACGTTCGGCTTGAGATCGACGACCGTGTGGCGAGACCCGAGGCGTATCGTCTGTTGATCGAGCGATCCGGCGTCCGGATCATCGCCGCCGGGATGCCCGGGCTGTTTTACGGCATGGCTACGCTGCGGCAGATCGCCGAGGTCGAAGGCGACCGCTGGTCCTGTCGCAGCATCGAGGACGCCCCCGACTTGGCGATCCGTGGGTTGTCCTACGACGTGTCTCGTGGGCGTGTGCCGAAGATCGAGACGCTGTTCGAGCTGGTGGACCGACTGGCCGGACTGAAGATCAACCACCTTCAGCTCTACGTGGAACACACGTTCGATTTTCAATTCGATTCCGCCATCGGCGAGGATGGTTCGCCGCTGACAGCCAGCGACATCAAAGCGATCGATCGGTATTGCCGGGCGCGGTTCATCACGCTGGTTCCATCGCTCGCCGCGTTTGGCCATATGGGCCGCATACTGAGCCTGCCGAAGTACCGCGACCTCGCGGAGGTTCCCTGCAAAGCATCCTGGGACGATCAAGACTGGCCTACGCGGATGCGCGGGCTGACGATCGACGCGCGGAACCCGAAATCGCGCCGCCTTCTCGAACGGATGCTGCAGGAATACGTTTCGCTCTTTTCGGCGGATGTGGTCAACGTGAATTGCGACGAGCCGCACGACCTGGGAAGCGGCCGGAACAAGTCCGTCTGCGATCGGATCGGACGCGGTCACCTCTATGTCGAGCATGTGTCGTACCTTGCGGAGGTCTGCCGGGAGCTTGGCAAGAGCATCATGCTCTGGGGGGACGTCCTGCGATCGTTCCCGGAACGGATCGCCGAGATTCCCGACGATGCGATCCTGCTTGACTGGGGCTACGAGGCGGATTCAGACTTTCCGGGCGTTCGACGGGCCGCAGCGGCGAGCCGGCAGGTTTGCGTCTGCCCCGGTACGAGCGGCTGGGACCGCATCATCAACGCGTTCAACGTCGCGGAGACCAACGTCGATCGCGCGATCTGCGAAGCTCGCGGCCATCAGGCGTGTGGTTTGGTCATGACCGATTGGGGTGACCAGGGACATTTCAACATGCCGGCGTGCTCGTTGCCGGCAATCGCGCACGCGGCGGACGCAGCTTGGAATAGCGCACCGGCGGCGACTGACGAACGGCGGCGACGGATCGAGCGATCTGTCTTTGGGCCGAGCAGCGTTGGAATTCTGGAGGCACTGCGACCGGTCTCAACGATCGGTGACACGCTGCACACCTGGCCTGAACTTGTCGCCCCTATTCGCTGTGAACCGGGGTCGAAGAACGATGCGAGAACCGATCCGGCGAGATTGATCTCAGATGCACGTGCAGCCGCCGACCTGCT
>CAYQFV010000133.1:7472-12127 GCA_964416845.1 uncultured Phycisphaeraceae bacterium
ACGATGCGCGGCGGATGACAAAATAGTGGTCGTGGACCGGTGTTCCGCGACACCGAATATCCGTGGTCGCGCGCCCACAAAGTGACTATGATGCCCGCGCCGACGGTTTGCCACACGAATTGGCGTGCTATGGAGATTGCATTAGATGAAGGTATTGGTGGTTGGGGGTGGAGGCCGGGAACACGCGATTGTGGAAAGCGTTCGCCGATCGCGTCACACGCCGGAAGTTCTGTGTGCTCCGGGAAACGGCGGGACGGCGATGATCGCCGAGAACGTGGACGTTGCGGCTGATGACCTCGACGGGTTGGTTTCGTTGGCACGCGATCGGCAGATCGATTTGACCATTGTCGGCCCGGAAGCGCCGTTGTGCGCGGGCGTGGTCGACCGTTTTGAAGACGCCGACCTGCGAGCGTTCGGACCAAAGGCCGCCGCCGCCCGCCTCGAAGGCGACAAAGCTTACGCCAAGCAGTTGCTCAACGAATCGGGCATTCCGACAGCGTTCGGAAAGCACTTCGACCGTTTCGAAGACGCCAAAGCATTCATCGCCTCGCGCGATTCAGCCGTCGTGGTCAAGGCGGCAGGCCTTGCCGCGGGCAAAGGCGTGAGCGTGTGCGACGAGCCATTTGAAGCGATCCTGGTCGCTGAGAAGATGATGGTGGACGGCTTGTTCGGTGAAGCCGGTCGGCGGGTGGTCATTGAAGAGAAGTTGACCGGCCAAGAGCTGTCGGTCCATGCGATTTTCGATGGGCAAAACATTTGCATCCTTGCGACGTCGCAGGATCACAAATGCGTCGGCGAAGGAGACACCGGCCCGAACACCGGCGGCATGGGAGCGTACAGCCCCGCGCCGGTCGCGACTGACTCGGTGATGCGAGCGATCGAAGCCGATATTCTGGTTCCGGTGGCTGCCGCCCTCCGCCGCCGTGATATCGATTATCGCGGTGTGTTGTATTGCGGTATTATGGTAACGGCCGGCGGCCCGAAGGTTTTGGAGTTCAATTGCCGGTTTGGCGATCCGGAAACGCAGGTGATTCTGCCTCGCCTGCGTGCGGATTTCGTCGACCTGGCGAACGCGTGTATCGATGGAACGCTCGATCAAGTCGAGCTTTCGTGGGACCCGCGAGCGGCTGTTTGCGTCGTCATCGCGTCGCAGGGATACCCCGGCAAGTACCGCACTGGGCTGACGATCAACGGCACAGAAGGGGACTACGGGAGCGACGTCTCCGTTTTTCACGCCGGAACCAAGCTGATCGATACGCATCTCATCACGAGCGGCGGGCGGGTCGTCGGTGTTACCGCGATGGGTGACGACGTGCGTCAGGCCCGCGACCTCGCGTACGAGGTGGTTGATCGGATCGAATTCGACGGTGCCTTCTGCCGACGCGACATCGCCCACCGCGCGTTGCAAGGGGCTGCTGATCGGTTGCCGACGTGACTGGGACGATTCTCCCCTACAAACCATAACAGCGATAACGCCTTTCTTGCATTGATGTTACGTAGATATGCGCGATGGTCCACGACGGCCGGGCGTGACGCGTCGTCCAGCCGTCTCGGACGCCGCGGTTGCCCGTAAACTGTTTTTTCAGATATAGTTACATTAAGTGCAGGCCCAAAGAAACCACCACGCGGTGGCGGTGCGGCGTGTCCGCCTAGCGTTTCTACCAGAACCAGAGGACTCGATCGCGTCGTCGGGGATGGGTACCCGTCTCGGAACAGGTTTGCCGCATTCGAATCGTTTTCGTTCTTGCAACTGGGATCGCTGTCTGATAAGTTGGGGGAGTATTCGCGGAGGGGATGTCGTGAGTTGGAGGAGGGCGAGCCACATCTCTCGTACGGCAACGTCGAGAATTTGCGCCGTCAGGACCGCAGTTCCGTCACGAACATCACCTTCAGTTTGCAGAGACGCTTTGGGTAGCGACAGCGGCGGGGTCGCGCGGTGTGGTTGGCTGCGCGAGCAACATGTCTTTTCCTCGGCTGCCGCCTAGCTTGAGCAGTGTGGCGGTGCGATGGCCGTTTTTCGCCCCGAACGCTGTGATATCGCCGTTGGCGGTTTCTGCGTGCACGCAGTGTGCTTTTGAGGCATGAGCGATGACGGAAAGGTCAGAGGGCGGCGAGGCGGCCCAAGCCGGATCTACCCCACGAGGCGCCCGGTGTGCCTGCGTGGTCGTTCGGTCGGTTCACTCAGATCGACCGACGCTCGCGTCGACATCGCGACTTCATATCAACACCACCACGAGCTGGACGCCCACGGGCGGCGCTGGAGGAGAACGAACGAATGCTAACTGACACGCGACCGGTAACGGTACGGCGGATTCGCCAAGTTTGCTGGCTTGTTCCAGCGATTGTCGGCATGCTGACGGGCTCGACGCTCGCGGTGTTCACGACGATCAACAACGCTACGTCAGGGTCAGAAATTGACTTATGGGTAGCGCTCGATTTGGTCGCCCCGAACCCGTTCGGAGCATCCACGTCGTGGACAAGCACCGCTGCGCTGAACAGTGGCGCTAGTGGTCGTCGGATTGACGACTCGACCGATCAAGTCTGGCAGGACGGCGTGGTGACGGTCAGCATGACTGCGCTGTTTTGGGGTGGAACGGCGAACCCGCTGGACACGTTGGGGCAATCTTTCGTTTTCGACAGCGTGATGTTCGACGGTTCAAATGAGCAAGCACCGGTCCCGCCGGTGAGCGCGTTTGGGGCGAGCGCGTCGGTCACCATCGGTGGCGACGGCAAATTCATTATCGGCGATGCCAGCGGAGGCGCGCGGCCGACTGCTTGGAGCCTGCCCACGCTGAACACCGCGTTTGGAAACGGGAACACCGACCGGGCCGTCACGTTCGATGTGTCAGGGCTGGACATTTATGTTTGGGACGGGTCGTCTTATGTGTTTCTCAAGACGGCCGGCCCGAATTCGTTCATCGTCGGGTTTGACCCGGGCAGCGACGAGGATTTTCAGGACATGCTGATCCTGATCGAAGGGCCTGTCCCGGTGACACCGTGTACCACGGGTGCAGAATGCGGCGACGGCTTGTCGTGCACACTCGACACGTGCAATTCGTTCGGCGGTTGTCTTCACGATCCGATCATTTGCTCGGCGGGCGACACGAACTGCGAAACTTTTTCGTGCGACCCGGCAGGGCTGGACGGGAACTGTGACATTGCCACGCCCGTCGTGGATTGCTCGGTTAACGATACGGCGTGCCAATCTTTCTCGTGCGACGTCGGCGGCGCGCTGGGCAATTGCGACATCAGCACGCCCTCTGTCGATTGTGCGCTCAATGACAACGCTTGCGCGACCTTTGCGTGCGACCCTGCGGGCGCACCCGGCAATTGTGCGATTTCCACCCCGACGGTTGACTGCTCGGGCAACACGACGTTTTGTCAATCCTTTGAGTGCGACCCGAACGGTGCTTTTGGAAACTGTGCGACGGCCGTTGCCGTCAACGACGGGATGAAGTGTCCAACCGACGGCGTGTTTTGCAATGGGGACGAAGTCTGCCTGAACGGAGTGTGCGCTTCTCCCGGCAGCGCTTGCTCTGGTGCCACACCGTTCTGTTGCGAAAGCTCCGGCACGATGGAGACAATCATCCTCGACTTTGAGACCGAAGATGATTATCCCACGCCAACGCCTCTCGCCAACGGGCAGATCATCGACACGGAATTCGGGAACTTGGTGGCGATTAGCACGCTTGGATCGCAACACCGTGGTGCGACGATCTTTGATTCCAACAATCCGGGGCCGAACCTTTCGGCGGGCGACCCCGACCTTCTCGTCAATCTTGGCAACGTGTTGATCCTTCAGAACCTCACGATCGGCGTTCAGAATGTGGCTGGCTTCTGGGATCCGCCGAACGATACGCCGACCGGCGGCACGATGGTGTTTGATTTCCTCGTGTCGGGCGTGGAGGCGCTTTCGGTAGATCTGATCGACATCAACGGCGGCGGGCAAGCGGTTCAGGTCATCCTCGTCGACGGGGCCGCAAAAACGCGAACATTCGACGTGCCGGGAACGTGGACCCATGACATTACCGTCGGTGGCCCGAACGGGTTCGATACGCTGGATCTGACGACGCTGGCTCCGCAATTGGGCGAGGGCGGTGCGACGGCGACGGCGAGCGAAGACCCCGGCTTCAACCCGGCGGGGATCGTCAAGGTTTCGGTGGAAATGTTCGGCTCGGGCGGCATGGACAACTTCAAGTTCAAACGCGTCGTCGGCCAATGCAACACCGAATGCTGCGTCGACGCCGACTGCGACGATGGCAACCCGTGCACCGTCGATACGTGCGATCCGTCCGGAATGTGCAACCGACCGGCGGTTGACTGCACCGCTAACGACACGGCTTGTGACGTGTTCTCCTGCGACCCGGCTGGTGCGGACGGAAATTGCGCCATCTCGACACCACGTACCAATTGCTCGGCCAATGATACCAACTGCGAAACATTCGCTTGTGATCCGGCGGGCGCCGTCGGGAACTGTACCGCGACCACACCGACCGTGGATTGTTCGACCAACGACACGGCCTGCGCGACGTTTGCGTGCGACCCGGTCAACGGCTTGTCCGGCAACTGCGACGTCGTGACGCCAACCGTCGATTGCAGCACCAACGATACCAATTGCGAGACGTTCGCCTGCGACCCGGCGGGCGCTGTCGGAA
>CAYQFV010000134.1:0-1799 GCA_964416845.1 uncultured Phycisphaeraceae bacterium
CGATGCTCGCGCCGCCCGATCGCTGCGACAGGGGCTTGCCGAGGCGCGGGGTTGCGTCCGGTTGCGGATCGACGATAATCCCGCGCGAGCGTCGGCGATGCCGAGAGTGAATCGGTGTTTCAGCGGCTCCAGAGGGCGATCGATGAACGCTCCTGCGTTCGCAGGCTACGGGATGATCTGATGACACTCATCGAAGAATTGTTTCGGCGTTCGCCGTTCGAACCGCTGCGACACCATATGGACTCGGTCCTCGACTGCGTCGATCTGGTCAGGCCGATGTTTGAGGCTGTTCGTGACAAGCAATACGACGCGCTTGAAGCACTTGCAAAGAAAGTCTTCAAAGCGGAGCATCAGGCGGACCTCATCAAAGATGAAATTCGCCTGACGCTTCCGAAGCGGTTCTTTCTGCCGGTGTACCGGGGTGACCTTCTGGGGTACCTCAAGGGGCAGGATGACATGGCTGATTCCGTGGAGGACATCGCCGCTTTGCTGACCATGAAGCAGATCAAGCTGCCGGACTCACTTGTGGACGGGGCGCTTGCGTACGTCGACAAGGTCGTGGACGTGTGTCGTCAAACACGCGGCATATCTGACTACATCCCAACTTTGGTCGAGGGCGACATGGTCGGCGAGGAAGCCGCCCACGCCGTCAAGCTCGTCGCTGAAGTCGAGCACGCTGAATGGGAGGCGGACCGTCTCCAGCACAAGCTGTCCAAGTCGATGTTCGCCGTGGAGGACGAGATGAAGCCCACGGACGTTATGCTCTGGTTCCGCATTTTTGGGGAGCTTGGTCAGTTGGCCAACTTTGCGGAGAAGACCGGCGATCGTCTTCGCCGAATGCTTTCCAACTAGCCGGTTGGCGTGAATCCGGCACGCGTCACGACCCAGCGGACACTCGTCGCTGCACTCGATCATCATGATAGAACTATCCGCCCTTAACGGGTTCATGCTCACTTGCCTCGGCATCGCCGTCGGGATGCTGATCTGGGACACGATCGAGGTCGGGCGTAACGATGGCGCTAATCTCGTTAACGCTGTCTTCGGTGCCCGCATCATGGATCGCCGAAAGGCCATCCTGCTCGCCGGGGCAGCCGTCGTCTGCGGGGCGGTACTCAGTTCCGATGTCATGGACACCGCTCGCAAGGGGATCTTCGACCCCACGGCGGTCGGCAGCATAGAGGCAGCCATCGCGATCTACGTGTCGGTCTACATCGTCGATACGGCCTTGTTGTACAGCTACTCAGCGTTCGGCATGCCCGTCAGCACAACCGCGTGCCTCGTTTTTGAATTGCTCGGGGCAGCCACTGCCATCAACGCGTCTTCCGTCAACTGGCCCAAGGCCGGTATCGTGCTGGGTGGCATCTTATGCTCGATCATCTTGACGGGATTCGTGGCGTTCGTCATTCAGCGGGCCGTTCGTGGTGCGATTCGCGATCGAACCACGCAACTGAGCACCATGTTGCTCCACGGCGGTTGGGTCGGTGGCGGTCTGGCGGCAGGGCTGTGCTACTTTCTCCTGCTGAAAGGGATGAAGAACGTCGGATGGGTCAAGCACATCAAGGGATGGCTTGCCGAGTTGAATACCAGTTCCGAGACGAGTCTCGCCGGACTTCTAGCATTCATCTTTCTATGGGGCTTCTGGGCCATCGTGATCCACGTTCTGTTGGTCGTGTACCGACAGAGGGCGGCCAAGCTGCTCTTCCCGGTACTCGCTGTCATTGGAATGCTCGCGATGGCGTTCGCGTTCGGACAGAACGATCTGGCGAACTGCGCTTCGCCCGGTCTGGCGACGATCGCGC
>CAYQFV010000134.1:1899-12076 GCA_964416845.1 uncultured Phycisphaeraceae bacterium
TTCGGACAGAACGATCTGGCGAACTGCGCTTCGCCCGGTCTGGCGACGATCGCGCTTCTGCGAGCTCAGGATTTGGACATCGGCACCAAGCTGGCCATCCCCAGTTGGATGCTCTTGGTGTGTGGGATTCTGCTGTTCATGGGCATGGCGACGCGCAACGCCGAACGCGTCACCAAGGCCGCGGTGTCCACCGGCAGCATGGGCGACACGGTCACGCTGTGGGCGCCCCAATGGTGTATCGCGCTGGCGACAAAATTGCTGGTCTTCCGCGGCAAAAGTCCGGCGCTCGCTCCTCGGGCAGCCATCACAGCTGGAGGCAAGACCGTCCACTACGACACACTCCGCGCGAGCGTCATTATGTCTGTTTCGGCCAGCGTCATCGCCACCGCCAGCAGCTTGGGCTTGCCCGTGTCGACGACCTACGTCGCCTTCGCAGCCATCGTCGCCACTGGAATGGCCGACCGGATTTTTCAGCGCGGCGACGCGGAACTCAAACTCGGCCGCGCCATTTGGGTTGTCTTCAGTTGGATCATGGCAGCCGTCATCGCGGTCTTCGCGACAGCGCTGGTAGCCACGCTGATCGTACACTTATCAATAGCCGGGATCGCCATCAGCATATTTGCCAACCTCGTCATTCGGCAATACCTGAAAGGGCGAGCGGACGCCCAACTCGCTCGGAGCAAGGAACTGGCATTTGAGCGCTCGCATCCCGACGCATTCGCCCTCGAAGAAGAGGACATTTGATCGCTGAACATCTTGGTTCGGAACCGGCTCCGGCGCCGTGCTACCCGCCCTCCGATGTCATCCCCAGTTCGTGCATCAGGAATACCCATCGATCAACCTCGGCACCGATCACCTTGGAAAGCGGTTTCCCCGCACCGTGGCCGGCCTTGGACTCCATGCGCATCAGGATGGGTCGATCACCACTCGTGGCAGCCTGAAGTCGCGCCGTCATCTTCCACGCGTGTAGCGGGGCAACACGAGAATCTGAGTCGCCCGTCGTAATCAGCGTAGCGGGATAGTCGACTCCATCCTTCACGTTGTGGTAAGGTGAGTACGCTCGAAGCCACTTAAACTGCGTCGGATCGTCGGAACTGCCGTATTCGGGAATCCACAGCCTTGCGATCTTGAAATTCTGATAACGCAACATGTCCAGCAGTGGGACGGCACACACAACCGCGCGGTACAAGTCCGGTCTCTGCGTGAGACAGGCACCGACCAGCAATCCGCCGTTGCTGCCGCCGTAGATCGCCAGTCGATTCTTACTCGTATACTTGAGTTTGATCAGTTCCTCGCCCGCGGCGACAAAATCGTCGAAGACGTTCTGCTTATTGCCCAGTCTGCCGGCATGATGCCAAGCGCTGCCGAATTCGCCGCCGCCGCGCAAGTTGGCCACTGCATACACGCCCCCTCGCTCCAACCAGACGAACAACCCTTTGCGGAATCGTGGCGTGAGGCTGATATCGAACCCGCCGTATCCGTACAACAATGTCGGATTGTCGCCGTCGAGCTTGATGCCCTTCTTGTGGATGATGAACATGGGCACTTTCGTCCCGTCCTTGGACGTAAACCATCGCTGCGTCGTCACGAACTGTGCGACGTCGACGTCGACCTCCGTCTTCTCGATCAGTTCCAGTTCGTCGCGACGAAGGTCGTACCGGTAGATGGACGGAGGGTAAGCGAACGACTGAAACGAAAAGAATATCTCCGTATCGTCCCACTCGCCGCTAATGCCTCCGACTGTCCCCAACGTCGGCAGCTTGATCTCGTTGACGCGATTCCCCTTAAGATCGTAAACGACCAGTCGGGAGTGCGCGTCTTCTCGCAGGTTAACAATGATTTTGTGGTCGATCACTGAGAATGACGTAATGACGCCTTTTTGCTCAGGGATCAGAGTTTTCCAATGCTCCGGTGCAGGATCGGCAGGGTCAACCGTCACAATGCGATAACGCGACGCCCCCAGATCTGTCCGAATGAACAGCGTGTCGTAGACCAGGTCGGCTGACACTTGGGCGTCCAACCCGACGGCAATTGGCCGAAATGATTTCGTACTCGTGATAGGTCGCAAGTATAGATCGTTCTTGCTCCAATCAACCGAACGCGAAAGGAACATCCAATGATCCGTCGAGTTGGTGTACGGATTGACCATCTCCTCTTTGGTCGCCAAGTCCCCGATAACTAGTCGGTCGTTCCGCCAGTCATCACCCAGTTTGTGATAATAGACCTTCCGGTTGTAGTTCTCGTCTCCGGTCGGAACCGTTCCAGCAATCGGATAGCGCGTGTAATAGAAGGACTTTCCGTCGGCAAGCCACGCGATCGAAGCGTACCGTGTGCCCGGGATCTCATCGCCCAGATGCTTGCCGGTCGCGACGTCTTTGATGTATAGCGTGCTTTTCTCGTCCCCGCTCGAACTCTTGCCGTAGGCGATCAACCGTGCATCCGGTGAGATACTCGTCCAGTCCAGTGCGATCGTCCCATCGGCGCTGAACGTGTTCGGGTCGATCAGTACACGTGGCACCGCTTTGTAACTCCCGTCGCGAACGTACAACACTGCGTGATTCTGCGACCCTTCTCGCCGGCGGAAAAAATAACGGTCCTTCACGACAGACGGCGCTGAAATCGAGGGGGCTGAATACAGTGTCTCTAATCGTTTCTTAACTGCGGCACGCTGCGGCAATCGATTCAACTGCTCGCGCGTGAACTTCGCTTCCGCGTCAAGCCATTCGATGACCGCGGGATCTTCGTCGTTTTCCAACCAGTGATATGGATCGTGAATCTTCACGCCGTGATAGTCGTCCACGTGATCCACCATCTTCGCCGCCGGCGGCTTGACTCGCCCGTCAGCCGCAGCAGTACCTGCCGCGAAACCAGCAGCAACAGCGATCGACGCCCACCGACACAACGATCCATCCAACCGCCCGTGACAAAGTTTCATTTTTCGAATTCTCCGATGGGTCATCGCTCGACCTTGATTCAAGCCTGCGTCGCCAGCGCAGCGACGACGGGTCAATTCGCCCGGATTTACCACAGAACGCATCCGCGCCTAGCCTGCCTGTCACTGTATCAACGCACCGCGGCCCGAGCAATCGCTCCGACCGCGGGCGTGCACGCACTGGACGGCGACGTTCGTCCCACCCATGGTCGGGTAGTGCGTTCTTTGTTCGGCGGCGGAGACGAGCACTGCTTGTTGCACAAAAGAACTTTCATACACACTTGACTTGGTCGCCGTCTCTCTGTTAGCATGGCATCCTCGGTTGGTTGGGAAGAGGCTCTATCTGCGCACATTATTGAGACGCGCCCGATGCAACGCCCGACGAGGAGGCTGCCGCGCGATCCCCACTGTCGGTGCGCTTTCGCGTGCTCACTCGCTGTGCGCGAGTGTTTGCTGCTAAGTCGACGTGCTTGTGTGGCCTCAAGCGGGGCAAATGCTGGCACGTATCGTTGTCTGAACGGCGCTTGGACAATTACTTCGGAGTCGGCCTTTCGCTCTGGATCACTCGTGAAACTAATGAGATTTGGAATGCGGGCGTTGGATTGGAACGGAGCTAAGCGATGAAAAAGAGACTGATGACAGGCAGATTGACGATCGCAGCGCGGTCGAGGTTCGCGGGATTCAGTGTAGCCGCGATGTCGGCAGTTCTGTTATGGACCAGCGCTGCGGCGGGCGCGGATAAGGCCGATTCACCACCGCGGGTCGTTCGCCAACAAGAACTGCCAATTCCGCCCGACCCTTCGAGCAAAGTGCGCGTGGATGAAGCGACCGCTACGCGTGAACGGGAGAGGATCGAGACGCAGGTGATGGTTCCCGGGCCCGTGGCTGGCGCAATCTGGGTCGCACAGGGGCCAGCTCCGATCCGCAACGGACAGAGTGAAAACGCCTCGCCGAACAACGAAGTCGCCGGTGCCATTCACGTCGTCGCCGCCCATCCCAGCAACTCCAACATCTTGTACTTGGGCGCGGTCAACGGCGGAGTTTGGCGAACCGACAACGCAACCGTCGCCTCTCCCAGTTGGACACCTTTGACCGATTCTCTGCCGTCCATGGCCATCGGAGCGCTGGAATTCGATCCGACCGACGCAACGAACAACACGCTGGTCGCTGGGATCGGACTGTACAGTAGTTTCGGTCGCGTGGGACCCCGCCGCACCGGGTTACTGCGAACCGCGGATGGCGGGAGCACATGGACTCCGCTCGACGGCGGCGGCCTGCTACTGGACAAGAACATTTCCGGAGTCGCTCCCCGGGGCAGTACCATCGTCGTATCGGTGAACTTTGCGACGCCAAACAATTGCTCCGACCTCGGCATCTTTCGCTCGGTCGATGGCGGAACATCGTTCACCCGCATCGCCGGGTCGGGGGCCGGCCTGCCGTCCAGTAGGTCCTACGACCTCGTAGGCGACCCGACCAGCAGCAGCACGTTGTACACCGTCGCCGACTGCGCAGAGACTTGCGATGTTGGTGGCAACGGCATCTACAAGTCCACCGACACCGGTGCCACCTGGTCCAAAGTCAGCACCGCCGCTATGGACGCGTTGATCACCTGCGGGCCAACGTCCAACGTCGAAATGTCGGTCGGCCAATCCGGGGAGGCGTACGTCGCTGTTTTGAACTTCGGCCAGATCATAAATGGCGGTATCTTCCGCTCTAGCGACGGCGGGACCACCTGGACCCAGATGGATGTCCCGGCCGTTCCCGCCAGCTCTGGTGTGGTCATCTCCAACGCAACCAACGCGACACCGATCGCCATCACGTCATTCGGCCACGGATTGTCGACAGGAACCCGTGTGAATGTGTCCGGCGTGATCGGTAACACCGCCGCCAACGGACTCTTCACAGTCACCGTCGTCGACGGGAACAGTTTCACATTGGACGGTAGTACCGGCAACGGGGCCTACGGCGGTGGCGGCCAGTGGACATTGGTGGTCGGCGTCAATCCGCGTTTCAAGGAACCCGACCCCGACCCGTTCTCCGCGGGAGGACAGGGCAGCATCCACTTTTCGATCGTGGCGGACCCGTCCAACAACAATGTGGTCTACATCGGCGGCGACCGGCAGGACTTTCCGTTTCCGAACTTCATCGGGGCGGTGAATTTTTCTGGCAACCTTTGGCGAGGCGACGCGTCGCAGGCATTCACCGGCGCGGCGCTATCGCCACAGTGGAAGCACCTGACGCACAGCAACAGCGTCGGCGCGATTGTCGGCGGAGGGACGGCCAGCGCTAGCTCGCCGCACGCCGATTCCCGCGAGATGGCCATCGACGCGAGCGGCAATCTCATCGAAGGCGACGACGGCGGCGTTTTCCGCCGGACGTCGCCCGGCAACAATTCGGGCAACTGGTTCTCCATCAACAGCAATCTGCAGGCCACGGAGATGCACGACGTCGCCTACGATTCTCTTTCAAACGTCATCTTCGGCGGTAATCAGGACAACGCCAACGCGTTTCAAACAGCCCCGGACAGCCTCGTCTGGGACACAGTGTTTACGTCCGGAGACGGCGGAGACGTCGCCGTCGACACCGTCACACTCGCGGGCAGCGGCCAATCCATCCGTTATACGAGTGCTCAACTGTTGCAAGGGTTTGCACGTTCGACATGGGACTCGGCAAACAATTTGATCAGCATCGTCGGTCCATCACTCACTCTGGTCGGCGGCGGAAACCCGATCGTCGTGGGAGGCAGCGGCAACGTGGACTTCAAGACGCCGATCGAACTCAACGCCGTGGTGCCCGCCCGAATGATCATCGGCGGGGCGTCGTCGGTGTACGAATCTCTAGACATGGGCGATACCGTTCGCGAGATCAGTCCCGGCATCGGAGTGAACGGGTTTCGGTCGGATCCCATCGCTTACGGGCACGCGGGCAACGTCGATGTGCTGTATGTCGGCTCGGGTAGTTCGATCCATGTGCGTACCGCCGCCTTTCCCGCTCCGCTCGCGTTGACCGCTTTCGCGGGAGGATTCGTACGAGACGTCGTCCTTGACGCCGGCGACTGGCGAACCCTCTACGTTGTCGACGGCGACGAGGCGTGCTGGGTGACCACGGACGCCGGGACGAGCTGGATAAACATCACGGGCGACCTGACGGGGGTTGGGGAACTGGTCTCGATCGACTTCATGGACAACACCACCATGGTCACTGGCACGAGTAGTGACTTCTTGGTCGTCGGCGCAGATCTGGGCGTGTTCGTCATGGATCCCCTCGTTCCGGGCGTGTGGAGCGAATTGGGTACCAACCTGCCGAACGCCCCGGTGTACGATTTGGACTATGATGGCACCGACGACGTGTTGGTGGCGAGCACCATGGGTCGCGGTGCGTGGACCGCGCGGGGCGTCGTTTCATGCCCACCTGTTTCCAACTGCGACGACTCCGACATTTGCACGTTCGACCAGTGTGTCGGAAGCACGTGTGCGCATCAGGTCAACATCTACGGTGACGTCGATTTCAATAACGCCGTGAACCTCTTCGACCTGTTCTGCGTTCTCGATGGTTTCAACGGCGTCTTCGCCGGAAACTGTACCTTTCAGCGAATGGACATCGAACCGTGCAACGGCAACAACTCGCTGAACCTCTTCGACTTGTTCGCCATCTTGGATGCCTTCAGTGGCACCGACCCATGCTGCGGTCCGTAGCGGCGAGAGAAGGCGGGAGCCCAGGTTTGTGCACCAAGCACCGGTTGAACGGTAGGCCGTACCGGTCGCCGGTACGGGCGACATCATCCGTGGATTGACTGCCGGAGCGTGTGGCGTGTCCCGCGCGGACGGTCTTCGCGCGTCGATGAAACGCTACAGATGCAATCAGGCTGGTTCGTACGAGACGACGATCAGCACGTCGGACGCTTCGAACGATCCCCGCGCGAGCGTTTGGCCGGTGGTCGGCTTGTTCAGTGCGCTTTGTGGTGCGATGTTCCCGGTAACTTGAATGACGTTAGCGCCCGATTCGCGTATCCACGTGTTGATCTTGTCCTCGAGATCGGGCAACTCCGATTCGATTCCTTTGAACAGCTTCACCAGTTGCATCGTTGGGTCCCCATGTAGAGCGGGCGGTGCTTGGCACGGTTATCGCCCGAACCGATTTTGCTTGTGCGCGCTTCCGTCGCGGTAACTGACAGACCATCATGGCGGCATCGTTGCGGCGTTGCAACCGTTGACGCGCCGGGTTTGGCCGCGACGAAGTCTTGGCGAATGTCGCCGCCCGGATTATGATGGCGACGGTTATGGAGTGCGCGGGTTGCGCTCATTGTCGATGGCGAGCCCAAACAGGAGATTCGCGGAATTGAAATCCAGTACTTTGATACCTGCAATCGTTGGGTTGGCAATCGTGGTTGTCCCTGCAGTCAGGGCATCCGCTGCCGACGATACCAAGCCGAAGAAAACGCAGTTTCGAGGCCTGCTTGGCCCCGATAGTTGGAAGGTTCGCGTTGACGGTGACAAGACCTATCTGTGGGCGGGTGGCGATCGCAAGGGGCCTAAGTCTCAGTGGTATGACTTCACCGGCTCGCCGATTCCAGCTGCAGAGCTGCAATTCGGCATCGGCAAGGACCGAATCCGGGCGATTGACGACCCGTTCTTCGTCTTGCCTGACGATCCCCGAATTCTGAAAATCGGCGGCAGCCCATATCGAACGAACGAACGTCCCAAGACCAACGATGAGACCATGGTCATCGGTTACGTCGAGAAAAGCGAAGCTCGCGCCTATCCCATCGCGCTGCTCGACGGCCACGAACTGGTCAACGACAAAATCGGTGGAAAGCCCGTTACGGTCGGGTGGTGACCGCTCGCCAAACTGTCCGTAGTTTACGGACGCGTCAAAGACGGCAAGCCCGAGCAATTCGGCGTTAGCGGGTACGTCCACAAAAATGTGTTTCTCATCTTCGATCGCAACACGGAAAGTCTCTGGTACCCACTCAGTGGCGAGAAGTGGACGGCGATCTCAGGCCCGCGAAAAGGCGAAGTCATTCCCTTCATCGAGGAATCGCCGGTGGTCACGCTTGGCGAATGGCGAAAGCAGCACCCCAAAACCACCGTCCTGATCGGCTCGAAGGCCGACATCGAGAAGCACGGGCACTAGGGCGGATTGACGGCACGTCCGGTGATGACGCCGATGTAGTTCTCAACGTCGCCCGGCCCGTCCACCGGCGTGCCGGTCAGGTTGAGTTCGCCGGACACCTGGTCCCCGTCGATTTGAAAATCGAACCGCGAACCGGCGCTGACCTCGTACGTAATGCCCACAACTCCCGGCTCGAAGATGGTCCCTTCGGGCTGCAGAACGAACAAGTTGGGGTTGCCCTGCGAGTTGCCGCCCGCCGCCAGCGTGCCGGAGAGTTTGCCGTCTGGTGTCTCGCTCAACGTGAAGAAGCCGCCAGCGGTTCCGCCGACATCCGCTTTCGCCGTCAGGAAGATTCCGCCCGAGATTCCCACGTCTTGCGACCCGCCGCCGAAGCTGTTGAAAGTGTCACGCAGTGTCACTTCGCTGTACGTTGGCCCAGCCTCGCCATCGGACGCGGCTTGATTCATCACGACGGTGAGCGTCGCGTCGATCGTTATCCCCGAGATGGATAACGACGACGCTTCCACCGTCACGTCGAACACCATCGTTTGCGACGCATCAGGCGATGGCGGCGAATCGGGTCGCGTTGCGTCGACGGGGATCCGTCCGTCTCCGTTGATGTCCGGCGGGGGCCTCGTGCCGCCAAGCTCGCTGACGATCGGCACGCATTGCAGACTCACAGCCGGCAGAAGACCTGCCAGCGCTGTCAAACCCACACGTGAGAACCAGAGGGCACGTATCGATACTGTGCGCATGGAAAGTTCACCGCCAATCTAAAGAGCCGACTTCGCGCTGACGATAGACGACGTGGGCTGTGGGTCTCCATCCGAGAGGGTGGACAGCCTAACAAGGAGGGTCCGAGATACGGCGAGCTCGGATCCTCTTGCTTTTTTACCCTCACGTCGCCGCCGGCACGAGGTTGCGCTCTTCCAGCAGGTTGAGAATCGCAACAGTCGATTCCTGCGGCGAGAGTTTATCGGTCCTGATGACCAACTCCGGATTCTCCGGCGCTTCGTACGGATCATCGATGCCGGTAAAGCCTTTGATCTCCCCAGCCCGGGCTTTTTTGTACAGCCCCTTCGGGTCACGCTGCTCGCACGTTTCCAGCGGCGCTTCGACGAAAACCTCCACGAAGCGGTCATTCCCAACCACCTCTCGGGCGGCCTCTCGGTCGGCCCGATAAGGGCTGATGAACGACGTGCACGTGATGATGCCCGCGTCGACGAACAGCTTGCCGACTTCGGCAATGCGCCGGATGTTTTCCGTGCGGTCCTCGGCGCTGAATCCCAGGTTCTTGTTGAGTCCGTGACGAACGTTGTCCCCGTCGAGGACGTAGGCCATTCGGCCGCGCTCTGCCAGAGCGTGCTCCAGCGTGAACGCAACCGTGCTCTTGCCCGATCCGCTAAGCCCCGTGAACCAGATGAGCACGCCCTTTTGGCCGAGGAGTTTTTCCCGCTGCTCGCGCCCGACGTGCCCCTCATGCCAAGTGATGTTGGTTGCCTTGTTCTGTGTCAATCCACAATCTCCCTAAAAGGTCTTCGCTTCCTTGAACCACCAGCCAGTATAGAAACGTCCACCCAACGTCACAACATCCACGCCCCGAAGGAAGCGTGCACGAACCCCTCGACAGGCGTTCCGTCAATTGATGCGTTGACGCATTGATGATTGATCCGACACTGCGGAATGTGGATGATGGGAGGTGACGTGGAGGCGGCGTTTTGAAGCGAACCCATGGAACACATCTACTGGCTGTTGTTGCGGCAATTTCGACGTTCGTCGGCCCGGCGGCGGCGCGGGGGGGGACTATTTGGGAGTTTACGCACCGGGTGCGGGGGGAGGGGACGGCCAACGTCTTCGACGGCGGGCCGGTGGTGTCCGACTCGGTGGATACGACGTTATTTCGGGAGGCGTCGTTCTTCGCGCTTGATTTGACCACGCCTGGAACGCAGGGCGCGTCATTTTCTACCGCCGGTAGTTCGGAAGTCCGCTTGTTTGAAGACGGGACGATCGGACTTGAGTTGCGTTTTTCGAGTTTGTACGACCCGTCGCTCTTCGGTGGTGACCGGCCCGGCGGGGTTGGTGAGGGGTTTCTTTCCGTGGTGTTCGAGGTCGTCATGCCGGCGGATCAGGTGC
>CAYQFV010000135.1:0-11973 GCA_964416845.1 uncultured Phycisphaeraceae bacterium
CCTGAAGCCCGCAGACCGAGGCGCGGAGATCGATGACGGCCGGCGAACTTCCCAGTCCGGGTGAAGGCACCGGAACCGTGGTGTCGCCCGGGTCGACCGGGGGGGCCGACCCGGCTCCCTACCAGGTGATCGCGCGGCGATACCGCCCCCGGCGCTTCGACGCGGTGGTCGGCCAGGCGGCGGCGGCGCCGACGCGTCGCCACGCGCTTCTGCAACTGCCTCTGCAACCCATCAGCCGCGGCCGACGCGCGACCGGGGGGGAGTGGCGGGGGTCGGGCGGCACCGCTCAACACATGTCCACCCCGCACCCGGATAACACACTTCCGGACGGTGCGGCTGGAGATCACGAAGACGCACGCCGTAGGCGACGAACATCGTCACCGCCGCCCGACCATCGCGACGGCGATATTCCCGATTCAGTTGGTCGTTCGTGTCGGTCGCACGCGCTACGGCTTCGTCGAGCGGCTTGTCGACGCCGAACCAGCCGTTGAATTCCATCGGAATCTTGGCGAGGGTCCCGGGCGCAAGGGGGATGCTGTCTGAAGGCCTGTTGTAGCGATCGGCCAACGTCCGATAGCCGAATCCGCTCGCAAGGATCAAGGCGACGCCGATTCCGGCTGCCAAGACAACGTTTTCTGGTTTGCCGGACCCCAAAGCCATGCCAAGCCTCCCAAGGGGGAATTGTCCGCCGAATCGACGGAAGAAGCAAAGGGAATTCGCCCGAAAGCCCCTCCTAGCATCCCGAAGCTTCGGATCGTATCTTTGTATCGGCTGACGCGCCCTGACGACTTGCCGCTTGTTTGACTCGGGATGGCAGTTCCGAGTATAGTTTGCGGTTCTCGGCCGGTTTCCGAGGGCTAGCGGGGTAGTTCAACCACATCCTGGGGCGGTTTTTGGGGTCGGAAGTCTTGGCGGCAACCTGTGGAGCGCATGCCATGCTGCGAAAATCGATTGCACGCGTACTTAGATCATTGCTACTGATCGCCCTGCTTGCGGGGATTCCCGGGTGCCCCATGGGTGGCGGTGACAGCGACGGCGACGGAGTAAGCGACGCCATCGACAAGTGCATCGGGTTTGACGATGGCATTGATGACGATGGGGACGGCGTTCCGAACGGTTGTGACAAGTGCGAAGGTTCTGTCGACAGTGACGACGCCGACGCGGACGGCATCCCCGACGGGTGCGACCGATGCCCCGGATCACCCGACGCGAACGATGCCGATGCCGATGGTGTTCCTGACGAGTGCGACCGATGTGAAGGGTCTCCTGACGGCAACGACGCCGACGAAGACGGCGTGCCCGATGGCTGTGATCGATGCGACGGTTTCGACGACAACGCTGATGCCGACGGCGACCAAATCGCCGATGGTTGCGACGTGTGCGCCGGCGCCGACGACAAGGCCGACGAAGACGATGATGGTGTTCCCGACGGTTGCGACTTGGACGCCGCGTTCGCCCTGAACGACCTGTCGGACTTCGCGTCTTCGGTCGAATCGGGCAACCGAGTGAATCTTCGGAATCTTCAGACGGGCGACGAATTCGCCGTATCTGCCCCGCCGCCGGAAACCGACGCCGACGGACTGGGGATCGACGCGTGCACGTGCGTTTGGCAAGCGGATCCGGACTCTGCCGGCACGTTTGATCAACCCGACGAGTGCGCCACCACTTTCACTGTGAACCAATCCGGAGAAGGTGCGCTACGCGTTGTTCGAACGTGCAATGGTATTCAGCGGGCGTTCTCGCAAGGTATTGCCGCCGAAGCTCCGCTGATTGTGTCCTCCGACCCTGAAGCGGCGGTGTTCATCTTCCCGTCACTCTCCACGCCGCCTTGCCCTGTGGAGGCTTGCGTCAACGAGGGAACGCCAGTGGGGTTGGACGGGACGGATTCTGCCGGGTCCGGACTGGTGCCGCTGGTGTTCAGGTGGCGTCAGACGAGTGGGCCGCCCGTCGCCCTCTTGGACCCCGCTGACGACCCCGGTTCAACCCGTTGTTGCGACCCGACCGACGACGATGCGCTCGCCGGAGAGTGCAACGATAATGAAATCTGCGCCTTGGCGATTGTGACCTTTACCGCTCCTGACATCCAGCTTGCGACCGAAAACCTCGTCTTCGAATTGACGGTGTCTGAACCCGGAGCGTTGACGGACTCGGACGATACGCCTTCCGATTCGACGACGTTTACGGTTGAGACGCGTAACATCCCCCCGCCGTCCGGCGGTGGTGGTGGTGGTGGCGGTGGCGGAGGTGGCGGCGGCGGACCGACCGCCGTTTGCGGAAACAACACGGTAGAGAGTGGCGAGCAATGTGACGACGGCAACACGACCGACGGCGATGGTTGCAGTTCGACCTGCCAGACCGAAGCGCCACCGACCGGTGCGTGCTGTGCGCCGGGGGCATCCATTTGCGTGGTCGTGACCAACGCTGACTGCACCGCTGCCAACGGGAGTTACCAAGGCGACGGCGCGTCGTGCAACCCCAGCCCCTGTACGATCTGCGGTGATAACCTGGTCGAGGGCACGGAGGAGTGCGACGACGGCAACACGGACAACGGCGATGGATGCGACGCCAACTGTGTCTCAGAAGTTTGCGGAAACGGTGTTTTGCAATCCGGCGAAACGTGCGACGACGGCAACACGGCTGGCGGCGATGGTTGTTCAGCCACCTGCACCAATGAGTGCGGCGACGGCACGTGCGACACCGACGCCAGCGATTCAGCCGGCTATGTGGAAAACAACGCCGCGTGCTCGGCTGATTGCTTCTGCGGCGACGGCGTGCTTGATGTGAGCGAAATGTGCGACGGCGTCCTTGGACCGTGTTCCGGAAGCTGTTTCGCTCCGGGGAACCCACTCGAGTGCACGTGTCCGGGTACGCTCATATCCGGAAGCCTCCTTCGCGGCGACGACAGCACGGCAGCGACCGGCCGAACCATCACGGTTGAAGTGCAAAGAACTGGCAGCCCGCCGACGTCTCTGGTTCCGCCGCTCGTCGAGACGACCAGCAACGGCACGTTTTCGCTACTCGTGCCAAACGACGAATTCTCCGGAAGCCCCGCGACGTTCGACGCGACTGTCGTCGTGAGGCCGGATAATGATGTCCGGGCCACTTCGGTCTCGTTTCAGATGGCCGAGTCTACCAATGAAGTGCGAAACCTAACGGTTTTGTACGATAGCTTCGTCAACGCAAGCACTGGCAACGACACGACCAATCCCGGAACGGAAGCTGCCCCTCTGGCAACGATTCAGGAGGCCGCGAATCGAGTGTTCCCCGGCGATATCGTCTTTGTCAAAGCAGGGACCTACAACGAGTGGGTCAAGATCACTGCCAATGGGACCGCCCAGCGTCCCATCCTGTTCAAGAACTTTCAGAACGACCTGGTGACCATCGATGGGCAGGGTGTTCGCACCGGCTGCATCACGATCGGCAGCAACTCGGTCCTTGACCAGGGTCGATTCGTCACCGTTGACGGCTTTACCGTAACGGGAACCCAGAACGGGACCAGCCCGGGAGACGGCGGCGCGTGCGCCATCATGTGGCATTCGAGAAACGCGACGTTCCGCAACATTCGTGCGATCCACTGTGGGTTTGGCGGCGCTTCTGTCAACGGAGCATTGGCCACTGGAATCGCGATACGCGGACGAAACATCGACTGTTCCCTCGAATTCTGTGAAGTGGTTGATGCTTGGCGGACCGGGATTCAGGTCTTGGGAGCCGGCGGTAGCGTACCCGGAACTCCCACCAACATCACGATCGACAATTGCTACGTCCACAACAACGAAAACGGGGACGATGAGGACTCCGACGGTATCCAATTCCTGCTGGCTGGCACGAACGGCGGGCACCGGGTGATCAACTCGGTCGTCCACGACAATGCCGACGACGGACTCGACGCCACCAGCGTCAACGATGTTCTTATCGCGAACAACATCGTGTTCAATCACGGCCGCAACACCGCCCAAGGCGACGGCAATGGGGTCAAGGTCAGCACCGGGGCGGGCGGTGGCGCGGGCGGAGGCAACCATGTTGTGCGGCACAACATCGTTTTTGCGAATGCCCGGGGCGGCTTGGATCAGGACATCAGCCCGGAGGGACCGCACAACTTCTTCTACAACAACACGGTGTACGGCAACGACGACCACGGCATCGTGCTCGATGTTGGTGCCGGTAACAACACGGATACCGCAGCGGTGGTTCTCAACAACATCACGGACAGTAACAATCGTTCCGGTGGATCGTTTCTGGATTATCGGGCCGGCTCAACCGGCGGCGGCTGTCCGCTCTCGCAATCGTCCGTCATTCTCAACTCCGATTACAACGTTGTCGGTGACGGATGTCTTCACCAGGATGAGGGCGCCCAGACCATCGGCGGAGATCCTATGCTGACCAACCCCGATGGGGTCATCGACACCACGGATCAGGGGTCGCTCTACGACACAATGCAGTTCATCCGCGACCAAGTTCACGCCAATTTCACGCCGCTGCCCGCCGGAGGCGCGATCGATTCCGGGTTCGATCTGCAGATGGGATTCGCTGCGTTCGACGACACCACGGTCACCGACACCGGGACTGGTCCCGAGACGTTTGTCGATCGAGGAGCCGTCGAAGTGGGTCTGCCGACGGTCAGCTTTGCTGCTGCGACCAGCACCGCGACCGAGGCGGTCGGTGTCCACAGCGTCAATCTGACGTTGACGTTCGCCGGCGGCGGGACGACCCTAGCAGCGGTCTCCGTGACGGTGGTTGAAGCCTTCGGCAGTACCGCCCTGACCGCGCGGGACTTCAACCCGATTGGCGCTCAGGTGGTCACCTTCCCTTCCGGGTCAAGCAGCGGGGCCACGGCAGCCGCAACGATCACCGTCATCGACGACGCGATCACCGAGCCCAGCGAAACCGTCAACTTGGTCATTCAAAGCGTCAGCGGACCAGCCTACTCCAGCGGGCAGATAACCCACGCGTTCACCGTCACAGACAACGATTGATATGGATCGAATCACATGTCATAGCTCTTAAGCCACTGCTCAAGGATGAGCAACGACCAGATTCGACGTGACAGGTCGCGCATGCCCTTTTGGTGGTCGACGATCATGCGTTCGACCAGTCGCTGGTCGACGAATCGCGACAGCCGAGATGAAGATGCCAAGAGCGTCTCGCGGGCCGTCGCCTCGTAATCGCCGCGAAACCAGTGTTTGATGGGAATGCCGAAACCGGTCTTCTTACGACGCAGAACTTCCGGCGGAATCAGATCCCGCGCGATGTCTCTGAGCACAGCCTTGCCCACTCCGTCGCGAACCTTAAGACTTGACGGCATGCGGTTGGCGATCTCGGCAACTTCGTGATCCAGGAACGGCGGTCTTAACTCCAACGAGTTCTGCATCGACATGCGATCCGCCTTGACGAGAATGTCATCGGGTAAATACGTGTTCTGATCAGCAAGTTGAAGCATGCGCAACGTATCGACGGTCTCATCACCGAAGTAAGGCGCCAACCAGCGCGTCAGCCGCGTCGTCGCTTCGTCGCGGTTGGAACCCACAAGCGCCGCACATTCCAAGGGGGTGAATATGCCGATCGTCGCCAAGTACCGGCCCGCACCAGAACTGCCGACGCGCTCAACGAACCCCTTGCCGAACATGGATTGGGGCATGGCGGCGGCGACCGGCACGCAGACGGCTGACCGCAATCGCCCCGGCAACCAATCGACGAGTCGATACGACATCGCCCGGCGATAGCGCCCGTAGCCGCCAAAGATCTCGTCCGCGCCATCGCCTGTCAGGCAGACTTTGACATGGCGCGCCGCCTCTCGACAAACGTAATACGTGGGAACCGCCGACGGGTCAGCGAACGGTTCGTCCAGATGCCATACAATCTCCGGCAATACCGAAAGATCCTGCTTGCGTACGACAAGTTCGTGGTGATCGGTCTTGTAACGTTCGGCCGTCAGCCTCGCGACAACCACCTCGTCGAAGTCCTCTTCGTCGAACCCGATGGTGAAGGTCTTGACCGATCGGCCAAGCTCTCGGGTGGCGATCGCCACCATCATGGCTGAATCCACACCCCCACTGAGCAAAACGCCGAACGGCACGTCCGACCGGAGATGAATCCGCACCGCCTCGGAGAGGACACGCGCTATGTCGTCGCGGTTGCTTTGTTCGTCGGCTGAGTCGTCCACCGCCACCGACGCCCGCCAGTAGTTCTCCACAACGATGCTTCCGTTCCGCCATTGCAGCGTCGCCCCGGGAGGCAGTTTGGATACGCCCTGGACGATGCAGCGGTCTCCTGGCACATAGCCGTAGACGAGGTACTCCTCCAGCGAGCCACCATCGACGCTCCCCGCGACACTCTTGTCCGTCAGGATCGACTTCAGCTCGCTGGCGAAGACCAGTCGATCGTCCGCCGCCGCGTAGTAAAGCGGTTTGATGCCGAACCGGTCGCGCGCCAGCAGCACAGAGCCATCACGGGCATCCCAGATTGCAAACGCGAACATGCCACGAAGTCGCTCGACGCATTTCGGGCCGAACTCTTCGTACAAATGCACGATGACCTCGGTGTCGCTTCGCGTCCGAAACTGATGCCCCTTCTTGATCAGCCAATCCATCAACTCGACGTAATTGTAAATCTCGCCGTTGAAAACGATTCCGATGTCACCGGTCTCGTTGAAAATGGGCTGATCGCCACCTTCGAGGTCAATGATGCTCAGCCTGCGGTGGCCAAACCCTACGTTGTTCTTGATGAGAAGTCCTTCGCCATCGGGACCACGATGCCGCAGTCGGTCCGTCATCGCGCGGACCAAATCCCGCGACACCGGGGCGGAAGGATCCGTCATGCAAACACCGCAAATACCACACATCAGGTTTCACTCCGCGTTGGCAGGGGAGTCGTCGCCCGCAAAGCTGGACGGGCGCTGTGCGAGGCGAGTCGCATAAAAAGCCGATCGTACGCCTCGACCGCAGCAACCACGGTGTGGTTCTCGCGAAAATACGCGACCGCGCAGCGCGACATCGTGTTTCGGAGTGTCGGGTCGTGACACAGTCGCCGAACACCATCGGCCAGCGAATCCGCCGACGTGCCGCACACACCGAGATCGTTGGCCTCGACAACACCGTCGGGGTCAAAGCTGGTAACGACCGGAACGCCCCGAGCCCACGCTTCCAAGAACGTGTTTGGGAACCCCTCGGATTGGCTGGTGTTGATCAACGCCGTTGCCCGTGCGTAATGACGCCCAAGTTCACGGTACGGCACGTATCCGTGCAAGCGTACATTCGGCGCGTTCTCCATTCGGCCTTTCAACTTGGTCACCCATTGAGTCGCCGGTCCATCTCCGAATACGTCAAACGAAACATCCGGGCAACGATCAGCCACATCAAGCAACAGTTCCGGGCGTTTCTCCGGCGCGAATCGTCCGACCCACAGGAAATTCGACTGCTGACCCTCTGAGGGCAAGGGCGTGTCGTCCGGTCCGGCGAAGCAGCTTCGAATCATGCAGGACTGAACGTTGAAATGGCGATCCAGGTTTTCCTGCTGCGACCGTGTCTGCGCGACGACGGCAGCGGCGCGTTTCAATCCGTAGCGGTAGAGCACGCGCTCTCGCGTGTTCCCGCAGAACGGCAGTTCCGGCGAACAGTCGCCATCGTGTCCGGCAGCGAATACGAACGTTCGGCCACGTCTCTTGCAGAAGGCCGCAACGATGCCAGTCAGTGAATCGCTGGTACGCTGGTAGTAGATGTCGCACGCGCTTCGGGCCATCGCGGACCACGTCTTGGTGGCGCGGGGGTGCAAGAATCGAAGACCCGGAACGCCCGCATCACGGCGATGGGCAACGTAAACCGTCATTCCATCCACGCTCTCGCCGTCCGGCTGACCGTGGTCGAACGTCACGAAGCACACCCGGTACCCGAGCTTGACCAGGCCGCGCGCGATCTGCCACTGCTGGACCTCAGCGCCGCCGATGTGACGCACTGCGTCGTCATTCGACAGCACGGCGTAGGCCTTGAGCGCAACGAAACAAACCGACGGCTTCATGATCTTGAAACCCAAGGAACCGAGGATCGAATTCGGATGCGCACCTTGTCTTTGAGCGTGTCAGGAACCGCTCCATGCCAATACGTGACCGCCAGCACGAGGCCGCCAATTCCGAGGCCGGTCCCCAATGACAGCAGACTGCGATCGGCAAACAAGACTCTCGCCGTGACGAGGCACAGCACGAACGGGGCGACGATGATCAGTGATTGGCCAATCGTCTCCGCCAAGTATCGCCATACGGACACGCCCACGATGCGCGATATAACGATCGGCGTCACCAGAGCATTGGCAGCAAAGACCGCACAAGCCATGCTCAGCGCAACCGACATCAAACCCAGACCAAACACGCCGAGACACAACCAACTCGTCACGACGCTGACGACCGCCGCAACCAGCATCGCGAGCGCGGGCACGCCGTGGCGATCGATGCCGAGCAGCGTGAAGAACGCGCCAGTCTGAGTCAGACCGGCAAGATGTCCCAGGGCGAGAATCGGCAACAAGGGCAGCACTGCGAAACTCTCTCCCATCCACACCGTCAGCAATGGTTTTCCCATCACTACGAGGATCGCCACGATAGGAAGGGCCAACAAGGACGAATAGCGCGCGACGCGAAGCGTCAACCGACGCAGATCCCCGGCGGCGGCCTTTGCTTGCACGGTGCTGGCGGTGGGAATCAGCACCCGCCCAAATTGAAAGAGGAATTTGTCAGCGTGAAGAATCAGCGCGACCGATCGCGCGTAGACCGGCAACGCGACGGGCCCGATGAAGAACGCGACCATCATGCTGTTGCCCTGGTAGAGGCAGATTCGAGCCGTCTGCGCGAGAAAGTACTTTCCGCCGAATGTCGCCAATTGCTTGATCGACGAGCGCGACACCAACCCAAGGCGCATCCGAAGCTGCGGGCAGACCCGGTGTGAGATCACGACCTTCAGAATGCACTCGATCAAGCGTCCGGCGAGAACCGTCACCGCCATGGGCTTGAGGCCTCCGCCGAACGAAAGGACAACGATCAGGCCACAGATGATCGTTAGGTGACCGCCTGCTTCAGCGAACATGGCCAGGTCGTAGCGCTGACATCCGGTGATCACGCCGTGATGAACCATGACCGGCATGCTCACCGCGACCGCCAGCCCCAGGAAGGCGACCACCCACTGCGCCTCCGCGACGTACGGTGCGAACGAATCCGGCAGCATGGACGGCAGGAAGATCGTCACGACGGCGACGATGGCCACCGCGGCACACGACATGGTCCAGAAGATGGCACTGGCGGTGCTGGTGCTTCGATTCAAGCCGTCCCAATCGCCGGTGGCACGATGCTTGGCGACGTAGCGATTGACCGAAGAACCGATGCCCGACGTCAGCAACGAGAGGTAGGCGACAGCCGACCACCCGAAATCCCACACGCCCAGCCGCTCTTGGCCTATGAAATCATTGATGAGCCGCGGCAGGACGAAGCCGCTAATCACGAGAAGGAAGTGACCGGCCCAGTTGGCGAACACGTTTCTCGCCATGCCCCCCGACGGCGTGGCGGATGTACGGTGAGACGATCCGGCGTCTTGCTGGGGACCGGCCTTTGTGGAATTGTCCGGCCCGTCGGTCACCCGATTAACCCCTTCTACTGCGGCTTCCTCGCAACACAAACGGTATAGGGTGAAAACCACCGCGTCGGAATGTTCTCAAGACCGGCCCACTCGAGAAAAGCCGTGATCTTGCCAGCCACGCCCTCGCAGAACCAGGTCAGTTTTCTCTTGAATCCGGTCCCGCGTTGCACAACCCAGTAATCGAACGTGGCAGCGTTACCGCAATAAAGCACTTCTAGGCCACAATCCTCCACCGCTTTGCGCATCACGGAGGGCTTCATGATTTCAAAACGATGCTTGGCGAGATTCTCAGAATCGAACACCTTGCGAATCCAATACTGAACGTGCGTATAGTTCGGTACGTTCAGCACCAACAGACCGCCCGGCCGAATGCACTCGGCATGCTTGTGAAAAGCCGGCATGTAATCCTCGAAGTGTTCCACAAAGCCGGCGGAAAAGACGACGTCGTAGCCGCGAGGCGGCGTGAACGTGAAGAGATCGCCCTCGAACAAGTCCTTCGCTTCATCACACCCGTTGATCTCAAGCGTCGCGCGGACCATGTCCAACCGGGGGCAATAATCAATGCCTGCCGGCTGATAGCCGAATTCCTTGTTGAAATAGACGAGCATGCCACCCGGCACACATCCGATTTCGAAGAGCGTCCAATCTTTGCGTTGCGGAAGGAATCGCTTCACGACGTCATGCCACGGAGGAGGCCTGTGGAAACGCACCAACTCCTTTTCATCCCACCGTGCGGCCCAATAATCGACCTCCACGACGTGCTGACCGTCCGCGACCGATTCTTCTTGTTCAACCATCACGCTCACGATCAACACCCCTAACCTTCACGCCGAGCATCCGTCCGGTCTTGTCCGACCAACCAAGGGCCACGCGCCCGATCAATGTTACTTGCCGCGCGCCCGCAACGCAGAACTGCCCACGGACTGCCACGGTCGCCCCGCCGTCAGCCGGGCACTAACTCGGCGTACCGCACCTCGGACACCATTGGGCGTCAAACGAACTTCGGCCGCAGCGCGTAACGTTTTTGCCCGAAGAACAATCGCCATCACGCAGGCCAACGGCAAGACATTTTCGCGAGGCCAGAAACTCTGACCCGAGAGCGCCATTATCGCGAGCGGCATCACAGACACCAGCCCCAACGCACCGATCATACGACAGACTTCGCTGCGACTGTCTCTGCTCAAACGAATGGTCAAGAAACTGAATCCGGCAAGACCGAACACAATCACGGCGAGCGTCGCCATGCCACCATCACAGACGACCTCCAAATACGCGTTGTGCGGGTGAGTCGGACAAGCACCCTCAGCGTCGGTGATGGCGTCGTACATGTCGGTTCGCAAGATGGTCAGCCGGCCTGCGCCGAATAGAGGTGCTTCGGAAATCTGTTGCATCGCCGCCGGCCACAAATAGGTCGTCCGGCCAGCCGTGATCTCGTCCCAATTGTTCACCTGCTCTTCCGCACTAACCGAAACGCCGATGCCGGTCAGCGCGCGCGAGGGTATCGTTGGAAATGCGATGCAAACGACGGCGATCGCGGGGAAAAACACAAGCAGCAATCGCCGCCAACAAACCACACCGAGCGCCAACCCCGTACCGACGACCGCGATGTACCCTGCTCGCGAATGACAGAGCGCCAAAGCCAAACCAACGATGCACGCCCCGCCAATCGCCGCAAAGAGTGTCTTGCGATTCACAGCGTAACGCGTGTACACGATCATCGCCCAAAACGCCTGAACCATCACGAGCGCCATGTCGTTCGCATGAAGCCCGGTTTGCTTCTGAATTCGTTGGCGGGTGCGCATGTACCCGCTTTCGTCCCGCAACGCGGAGAGTGGCACGTTCTTGATCACGACGACCGCGTAGAGCAGCGACATCACCCCCAATGCCGCCAGCATCCACCACAATTGCCGCCGCGTACGCAGGCCATCATAGAGCAAAAGCGCGGGGATCAGATACTTGATTGGATTGATCAGGAATTCGATCGTGTAGCCAGTGAAAGTGGCGTACGACGATTCCCCGTACGGGCCACGCAAAGACCCCAGGTCAATGCCGCCACGAGCCCACGCGACAACCACCGTCAGCACGTACGCGACCAGCATCGCCCGACCAATGGGCGGCAGCTTCGGCACCCGTGGTATCGTCGATCGCTGCACCAGCCACATCAGCATGGTCCAGGCCAGCAGAACGTTGGCAGGATTCAGGCCGGGAATGCCCCCGATCTGCCGGGGCATGTCTTCGTGCTGCATCAACGCCGACATCGACACGACGCCACATAGCCCGACGAACCAGTCGGCAACCCCCCAGGCCATCGTGACGACCAACAGGATGTAAAACACGTACATTCGCACGAGACAACTCCGAC
>CAYQFV010000136.1:0-11927 GCA_964416845.1 uncultured Phycisphaeraceae bacterium
GGGGGGGGGGGGGGGGCGCCACCCAACACAGCACAGTCGCCAGCCACCGCACACAGGACCTCCCGCGCCCGATCCGACAGTCGCCCCAAATCGACGAACGCCCGATGACCGCGTCATCCTCAATCGTACAGTTCGGACCGATGCTCGTCGGTCCCACAAGCGTGACGCCACGCCCGATACAACTGCCCTCGCCGACCAACACAGGCCCGATCAGCCGCGCCGACGGATCAACCTCTGCCGTCGTGTGAATTCCCGCGTCGCCGATCGTTCGATAACCACGAAGTCCACAGCGCTCCATTCCGCTCCCGTCGGTCGCCAGCACGTTGAGCATCCAGCCGTTGACAGCCAGATACGACTCCACAGACGTCACACGCGGCGCGGGGTTCGATGTCGCATGGGTCACCACCGCAAGCCCCAACTTGTACAATTCCGGAATCAACGCTTCTTTGATGTCCTGATACCCGGTCGGAGGAATGTGGGCGAGCACCTCGCGACTGAACACATACAACCCCGTCGGCGTCATCCCCTCGCTGCGTGCCAAGCTTTGCTTTCTCTCGCTCGACACCACCACTGTCAACGCAGCTCCCGATCGCCAATGCGACTGCACCAGTCGGTCAACATCGATCTGGGGGATCATGCATCCCTCGACCACCACCAACGTCTCGCAGTCGTTCCCCAACCCGGCGTCTCGGATACAACCCGCCGGCCCTCTCGGCGACCAGTCTTCGAAGTAATCCAGCTTCAATCCGGCCGGCACATGGCGATCGGCCTGACCGTTTGTCAGGCTTCGCCGCACAACGGCTGTGTAACTGTTGCCGCAGACACTGGCGCTCGCAATGCCGCCGCCGTGCAGCCAGCTCAGAACATGGGTAATCAGTGGGCAATTCGCAATCGGCGCGAGCACCCGTGGCACGACGCGCTCCAGCACACACCCTCCCCATGGTTGGGCACCCGCAAGAATGATCGCCCCGACATTTGCCGTTCCGCTGCTTTCGGAGACAGCCTGACTGCGGCCTGCTGCGGATGCCGACGCGCTCGGAGTCGCCCGATGCCACTTGTCCGTCGATGTTGTGGTTCGTTTTGCCATGCGGCTCACGTTCGTACTTGTTCGACTGCTACCGGGCGACGCCGGTCTCTACTGGTCGCATTCCAGCGACGTCTTCCACTTCACGAACAGCCTCGATCACGACTCGCGTGTCCAGTTTCAATCCGCCGTTGCATGTACAACGGCCGACCAACGTGATCGCAGGATTTCTGCGGTGATACCCTCTACTCACCCATCCGCAAATGGGATCTTCGCTACCACGGAACAACTCGACTGAAAGCAACCCATCCAACGCGATGGTTGCGCGACCGCCGCCGTAATCGACGTCGAATCGATTCTTCCCCGACGGCGTGACGCGACAGTGCTCGGCGAAGTGCAGCGCGAGTGCAACCTCGTGGCGCCCGTCGCACACCAGTTCATCCACTACCTCGACAACGCCCGCCGGCGCATCCAGCGACACCGTTCGCCGATGCGTTACCGGATCGTTCAGGCGACTGTACCCGTCGTGCTCGCCCACGACTCGCCCGCCGGCGTCGGTCGGTTCCCAACGCAAGCACCGCGCGTTCGCCTTGCGACCCCACAGGAACGAACCCAACATCTCGGATTGGTCCGTCCCATCAAGCCCGATCGTGTTGTGAGCACGCGTGCTGCGGAAATAATTGCGCCAGCACGGGTACGTGAAATAGTCGTACGTGCCAGGATCGACCAAGATATCGTGACCGCCGGCTCGTAGCGTGAAGCTCAGCGCGTCCGCATGACCGTGAGCGGCGATCGACTTGAACCCCAATTCTCCGCAATCAAACACGACCCGGATCGGCGAAGCACCGTCACCCGTGTCTGAACTCAAAATGTAATACCCCGAATCCGACAGAGCGCAAGAGCGTCGGGTCGAGGACACGTCAGCGACGTCCAGTGAATCAAACCGACCCATGCCCGAACCGCCCAGCAGCCAGTAGGCTGATTCCGGAAAATCGCCCGCCAGCGCCTTGAAGTCGTTCCGGTCAAACAGCACCGCACCGATCGCCATCAAAGAGCGTGGATCGCCCAAGTTCATTCCCAGATCCAACACGTACCCGTCGTCGCTGTCACCGAACATCGGCGACACCGAGTCTCCGTCGATGAACGCCGAAACGAACTCGAACATCTTCTCAAGGCGGCCCCAGTACGCTTGCCCGAAATCGTCGTCGTCGTGCCGACCCACGATCGCCGGCAAGAGCAGGAAAGGCAGCACGAACAAGTGGTACCCCAACGCCTGCTCACGGTTTCCACCGTCCTCGTACGTCTGGGCAAACATCTCCGCCTGCAGAATTTCACGACTGCGACCACGCCAACGTCGAGCGTTCTTCAGCCCTCGAAAATAGGTACTGCCGATGTACACGCCCGCCGCTTCGCCGATCAGGTGATTGTTAGCGGACGAATACCGCGAAAACTTCCGCGTTACATCCCACAAGTGTCGGTAGATGACACTCGCGATTCGCTCCACGAACGCATTCGACAGCGCCTTCGACCCGCGGATCAACTCCAAAGTCCACACCCAGTTGATAAGCCGGATCGACAATTCCAGCGGGCTTCGCCAATTCATCCCCCGGCCGAACGGGCACTGATCCATCCAGCTTTCCAACTGCTCCACCGCCGCGACGGCATATCGCTCGTCACCCGTCCAGCGGTAGGCCCGCCCCAGCAGTACAAGCTGGTGGTGACGGTTCGGCTCCCAAACGAATTTGCAATCGCCGGTCACCGAATAATCGCGATAGTCTATGTCGCCCGAAAACACCATGGGTGTCGATTTGCGGGCTTTGTGTTCGTAGTTCCAGTCGATGCTCGCTCCGAGATGCTGATGCTCAAGATCGAAGAACGACAGCAGGTGGTCGGCAACGGCGTCGGCCCGCGACACGGCGTCGCTTCGCCATCGCTGCTTGATCTCGGCGGGCACGTCATCACCATCGCCGAGCGTTCCAAAGAAGTCTCCGAAGGCGGCTGAACGCATCAACCCTGCGATGCCTTCGCCGTTCATGACGCGGTCGAACGACAGCGGCACCTCCCGTGTGCCGACGGTCCAGCGATCGGCGGAATCGCGCACCACGCCGCGAATTCGCCAGATTACTTCCGGCAAAGACATTGAGTGCAACCTACGAGCGTACCAAGCGATGGACTGCAACGGTCACAAACTCCCCGCTATCATGAACCCCGTCTCCCCAGCGACAATCGCCCGGACGACGCGAACACATCCCGATAACGCACGAGTCCCAAAAGAAGACCCGACGCTCCGTGACACACCCGTGGCACGCGGGCGGCTCGCCCGTTTCGTGGCCACGTCTGACTGTCCGATTGCGTACGCCCCTAAACCAATCCTCGGACGCTGATCATGTGAACGACACGTGCAAACTCATGTGCCAACTCCAAAACCAGAGCGACCGATCTGCGGATGAAATGACTCATCGCACAGTTGCCCCCAGGGCGTTCCATCCGTGGATTGATGTACGCCCCCAGAATGCACCTCCGTGCTCCTGGTCCGAAGGCGCCTCACACTGCGCACACGCAATGGAGACGCATGAATCACTCGAATCTATCCAGCACACGCATTGCCCGTGGCCGGCTGAAGAACCGCGTTCGATTCCTCGTTCCGACCTGCCCCGATCCACTACAACGCACGTGACGGTCTCACGAAACCACTCACACGAAGCCCCAGCGTTTCAACTTTTGGTGACAGAATAAGTTATCGACGCCGACAGAGTCCGCCAAGCCCCATACCAAAGTGTTCTCGGACCATCTTGCTCCCCACTTTGAGCATCCCGTCCTGCTCCATAATATCGCGGGTTCGTGCCACTTGCAATCGGGATTCTGCGATTTCGCCGCACGCAGAGGATATTATCCACTGGCCCAAGGCGACCAACTCGTCGTCTTCAGTCCGATGATTCTCACCACTCCCAACGAAACCCCATCTTCACATTTGTCGTTGACACTTGCCTCGACGCGCGTCGTACACTTCGTCAAGCACTACTCTTTCGTCACGCTGACGGTGGCAGCAGCGGTGTTTCGCGACTCGTCTTGAACGCGAATGGTGATCCGGTGAACACCATTGGACGCCCTGGAAGCGTTCCACACAAACTCCACCGCCTGACGAGTTCCGGTTATGGTCTCGAACCTCTGACGTACCCCATCCACGAGCCATTCAACACTTCGAAGGGCATCGTTATCACTCACCGTCGCCCGGACAGCCACGCTGGTCGCCACGATAAACCCGTCAACGGGAGAACTGATCACCACGTTCGGGTCGATCGAGTCTTCCAGACCGGCTCCTTCTGATCCGCCCCCGCCGCCCGACGATCCGCCTGTCGTGCCACCGCTTCCGCTACCCCCGTTGCCGCCACCGCGAACTTGAATCCGCACGCTTTTCGATCGCGACACATTTCCGGAGGTGTCGGTCGCCACAACGGAAAGCGTGTGGGTTCCGGACGCGAGGTCGCGCGTGTTGATCATCAGCCGGTATGGCTTAACTCGGTCCGTTGCGAACGGTTCGCCGTCAATCGACAGCACAACGTCGGCGACGCCGACCGAGTCGAACGCACCCACGGAAACCCGCAGGAACCCCGATACTTCCTTCCCATTCTCCGGCTCGATAAAATCCAGCGTCGGGGCGCGCCGGTCGCGCTCCTCGACGATGTCCAACGCCAACGACACCGCGTCCGCCGCCTGCACCAATCCCACGCCGTACAACTCGTCGCGTCCCGGGTCGCCCAAGTCGGTCGCAGTGTCCGAAAGTATCTCAAAAACGGTCGTTGGACGAAAATCGGGATTCACCGACCACACCAGCGCCGCCACGCCAGCCGCGATGGGGCTGGCGAACGACGTTCCATTCACGCGTCGGTAGACACCCCCCATCGCCGTCGTGCGGATGCGCGTTCCGGGTGCGACCAGATCCACGAACGGACCGGTGTCCGAAAACGACGCCAGTTCGCCGGTCACGTCCCATGCTCCGATGAACACAGCCGCGTCATTGGAGCGGAAGTTCAGCGATTTCCCGCCGTTGCCGGCGCTGATGAACACCAACGCCCCCGCGCTACGAGCATAGTCGGCAGCAGACAACACCGTCGCGTCGGCGCCCAACGGTGCAAAACTCACATTGATGATCTTCGCTCCGTGGTCAATCGCCCAGACCACGCCGGTGGCGATGTTTTCGCTCGATGCCCGCCCGTCTTCGCTCGAAATGCGAATCGGCATGATCGGATTCGACCAGCTCACACCTGCCACACCGAGCCCGTTGTTCGATGACGCGGCCGCGCTGCCGGCGACGGCCGTCCCGTGTCCGAGTACGTCGGCGGAGTCGGCGTTGTCGTCGTAGACGTTCCAGCCAGCCACCAGCTTGTCAACCAGGTCGGGATGCGTCGGGTCCACGCCGGTATCCAACACCGCGATCACGCGGTCCTCGTCGCCGGTGGTCGTGTCCCACGCAGCCGGAACACCGATAACGTCGAAATGCCCCTGTCGACCAAACTCGGGATCGTCGGGTATTTCCTGGACGTCGTAGAAATAGCTTTTGTGAACGGACTCGATCAATGGGTTGAGCGACAGCTTCGCAGCGGCAGCGGTCAACGCTCCGGTCTCGACACTGAGCGCACTGATCGAAATGGGTTCGATCTTCTTGGATAGCGTCGCACCGGCGTCCGTGTACGCTTCGTTCAGGTCAACATCGGACGCTCCGGGCAGTGTTCGCACGAGCAGGGTCGACTCATCGAACGGCAACGCAGCCACAGTCGCGTTGCGATCTTCGGAGAATGCAAAACCGGCGGAATCCGCACCGCCGTTGCCTTGCTGGTCGGCGCCCGCGTCGGGCGGCGCGTCGATCGGCGGAATCTCCGTCCCACACCCGAACGGCAGCAACACACACAACGCCAGCGCGACGATTGCGGCGTCTCTATGGTGACCGATGCGATCCAACACGCGTGATCCTCTCAACGACGATCCCAACACTTCTCGCCTTCCCAAGCCAAGACGGGCTGCGGCAAGAACAGTGTCGAGACCTTCACACCCTATGCAGACTACAAAATACGCAGCGCTCGCGCGTGCGCACCGGGTGTCATCGTCCACATGACGGGCGCCGTTGAATGCACACCGCCGACCGACGACAGGACATCCTCAGCGCCGATAAGGCTTGTTGAATCCACCAACGCGCCCGAGTTTTCTCGGAGCAAGCGGCGATCGTGAGCGCCCTTTTTTTGCGTTTTGCGAACAACGGACCTTGGGGGCTGTGGGACGGGGAGCCTGTCGATCGCGCGTGACATTCGGCCATCGTCCGGATAATGGACACGATCGTTGGGTGACAAGACATTACATCGCGTGATGCAATAAACAGGCTGCTGGGGCGTTGTGCTGGTTAGAATCGACGTCGTGAACATGAATCAGAATCGCTTGGAAAGTCTGATCCACCGCGCCCGGAACAAAGAGCCTGACGCGTTCGACGCAATCATCGATCACTTCGGCCCGCGATTGTTCGGATACGCTTGCCGCATGGTGGGTTCGCGCGTTGACGCCGAGGATTTGCTTCAGGAGTTGTTTCTCCGTGTCGTCAAGAAGATCGAAGGATACCAACATGAAGGGCAGTTCGAGGCATGGTTGTTTCGAATCGCCACGAACCTCGTTCGGGATCGAATCCGACGCTTGCAGCGCAAGCCGACGCACGTGTCCATTGACGACAACCATGACGACGAACGATCGACAACTCAGCGGTTCGCGCTCACCGACCCATCGGCCACCGCGCCGAGTGAATCTTCCGAACATCGAGAGCTCTGCGACCAATTGCAAAACGCGCTCGAACAGATACCGGTGGCAGAGCGAGAGGTTGTCATGCTCAGACATTTCTCACAACTGACGTTCGCCCAAATCGCAGCCGCGATGGAAACGCCACTGGGGACGGCCCTTGCCCGGGAACATCGAGGCTTGCGGAAGCTACGACTCTTGATGGAAACACCACGATGAGCACCGAGACCGACAACATCCGGCGAGATGAAGAATGGCTCGAACGTTTTTCGACTCCGACACCCGACGGGTTGGCAATGGAGCGGATCAAGTTTGTGGTCCGTCAGGAGTGCACCGGGCAGCCGGTCGCGCCCGAACCCGAGGTCGCCGCGGCCCTTAGTGCAGCAAAGGCCGCGGTTCGACACGCGCTCGCGTGCGAACCTGCGGTCCAGCCGGCGGTCTTCAGGCCGTGGGCACCCATCATGGTCACTGCGGCGGCTGTGGCGTTCGCATGCCTTTCGGTGCTCAACCAGTCGACGACCGACGCAGTGACCGATCCCGATCTTGCCCGCTTCATCGACGTGATGTCCCGGCCTACCGAAGACACCGCGCTCGCGCTGATGGAAATCGAAAGCGACCTCTTGGATCTGGTGACCGATGTCCACCAGCACGGTGCCGACGAATGGAACGACCCGTTGCTGTTCGAGGTCGGCGACGCGATCGGTCGATATGGGATCGACGCGGGCGTGAGGAAGAACGACTTGTAGCCGCTGCGTGTCGCTGGCTGTAGCGGGTGGCGGTCATCTTGAACAACACCGTGTGATGGACCGATGTCCTACTAAGGAGGCAGCACCATGTCAATCAGGATCCTCTTGAGCATCGCACTTGCTCAATGCATGTTCGCCGTCAGCGGCGGTTCGGCGCTGGCCGACCCTGCGTCGCGTGTGGCCGACAATCGCCCCGCAGAGTCGAAGCCGAAATGCAAGAGCGTTGACCACGCGTCGAAACCGCGTGCACATCGCGTCCGGCGGGATCGTCGCCTGGAGCGATCCTTGAGGCTGGCTATGCGATCGAAGGGGACCGACGGCGGGCGACGCGGATACCGTGGTGTGCGCTTGGCGCTTGCCGATGACCAGGCTGACGAGCAGGGCGCGCTGCGTCGCCGAAGTCGCCCTCGCACCGACCGAGCGAGGTTTGCCCGCCGCGATCGCGCGCCTGTGGATCGTGAAGCGTTTGCCGACGAGGTGGAGAGGGTTCAGGCGTTCCTCAAAGAGCATTTCCCCGAACGACTTCGCGAGTTGAAGGCCTTTCGCGCTGAGAACCCCGAAGGATTCCGACGGAGGCTTGCCCAGATCGTACCGCGTATGCGACGCATGATGTCGATGCTGGAGCGCAATCCCGAAGCTGGCAAACTGATGATTCATCAAGAGCAACTCGAGATGGAGATTCACAAGCGCGTCGAGATGTACTTTGAAACGACCGACTCAGCGAAGCTGCGAGACCTGCGTCGTGAAATTCGCCGTTTGGTCGAAGAAAAATTCGACGTGCGTCTCAAGCTACGCGACCAGGAAGTTCAACGACTCGAACGCAGGCTGGACGCGGTCAAGAAACAACTGGAACGAGACGTTGATCAGCGCGACGAACGGATTCGTCAAATCGTGGAAGAACTTGGCATTTTCGACGACGATTAGCGCGTTGTAGACACTGCGCGCAAACAACGGTGGACAGCGTCACGGTGCAGCCCGCCGCGACGCTGTCTTGCAATCCTGGATGTCGCAACCTGGTGACTGCCAGCTTCAACTGTCGGGCGTGTCGTCGGCGTCCCACGAACGGCTGACCAAGTACTCAACCGCGATCGCCATCCCCTTACGGATCGGAAGCGACGCGACGATCGCCAGCACCGCCGCCACAAAGAGCACCAGCCGGCCGGCAAACAAGTCTTCAGGCCGGACAAGCAGCATGACCGCAACAAACAGCCCTGTCAGGCCTGCGGTGCTCAAATACATGAAGGCCCAGGTTTGACCGTCATGGGCTTGGAAGTCCAACGCGCAGGCGTCGCACTGATCCCGCGTAGTGTACCACGCATCGAACAATCGTCCGCAACCACAAGCCGGACACCGCCGCCGAAAACCACGAAAGATCGCCACGCGCGCAGTAGGCCGCAATTCGGACATTGGAACATTATAGAACCAACGCGTGCGGCGCGGAAAGGCGTGGTTTCGGCTTGACGACCATCGTTTCACCCGTACCTTTCTTCGAGGCGAGCTTTCTACCCTCGCTGAGAAGACGGTGGCGATGCTCACACGGCTCAAAATTCGAAACTTCAAACAATTCGATGACGTCGACATCGAACTCGGCAAGTCGGTCGTTTTCGTCGGCCAGAACAACTCTGGCAAGACCAGTGCTCTGCAAGCGCTTGCTCTTTGGGACGTGGGACTTCGCCTACTAGACGCCAAACGCGGCGGAAAGGAAACACCGAAAAAACGCCCCGGCGTGACAATCAACCGACGCGACCTCATTGCGATCCCCATTCCATCCGCCAACCTGCTCTGGCGTCGTACGCACACGAGGGATTCGCGGCAGGTCGACGGGAAGCAGGCAACGCGTAACGTTCGGATCGATGTCACGGTTGATGGAATCACGAGCGACGAGAAGTGGTCTTGCGGTCTGGAATTCGACTACAGCAATGACGAGTCGTTCTTTTGTCGACCACTCCGAAAGCCTGGGTTCGAGGAGACACCGGTCGGCAAGACGGAGTTTTCGGACCCACCTCCCCAGGCTTCGGCATTGAGAATCGCTTACTTGCCACCGATGTCAGGACTGGCCGATCGTGAGTTCCTCAAACAAGAGGGCGAAATTGGGTTCCTGATCGGACAAGGGCAGACCGCACAGATTCTTCGAAACCTGTGCCATCAGCTTTTTCAGAAGGAAGACGGAAAGAAGGCGTGGACGAACATCACGGACCGAATTGAGTCCCTGTTCGGCACGAGACTGCTGGCACCAGAATACATACCGCAACGAAGCGAAATCGTCATGAAATACGAGGAGGAAGGCACCCGACTCGACCTGTCCAGCTCTGGGCGGGGACTTCAGCAAACGCTTCTTCTACTCGCCTATCTGTATGCCAATCCCAAGACGGCGCTCCTTCTGGACGAACCGGACGCCCATCTTGAGGTTCTTCGCCAACGTGAAACCTATAATCTGCTGACCACGGTCGCCGACGAACAGGGTTCGCAAATCATCGCCGCCAGCCATTCAGAAGTCATTCTGAATGAGGCCGCGGGGATAGGCAAGGTGATCTCCTTCGTCGGCAAACCTCACGTCATGAACGACGAGGGGCAGCAACTTCGCAAAGCCCTCAACACCATCGGCTGGGATCAATACTGCCTGGCGGAAACAGCGGGGTGGGTCCTGTATCTCGAAGGGTCGAGCGACCTCAAGATTCTGCGAGCATTTGCCGAGACGCTGGGGCACGCAGCGAGCAAGCACTTGAACCGTCCTTTCGTGCGTTACGTCGGGAATGAACCCCAGAAAGCACGAGACCATTTTTGGGGCTTGCGCGAGGCGGCGCCCGACCTTCGTGGCATCGCCATCTTTGACCAACTCAGAAAGAAACTCAAATCCAATCGTGATCTTGTGGAAGTGATGTGGACCCGTAACGAAATCGAGAACTATTTCTGCACCGAGAATGTGCTACTAGCGTGGACGCGGCACGATCAGCCGGATGACCTGTTCGGACAGCAAGAAGCCAGGAATCGCGAGAAGGTGATGCGAGAAGCCATTGCCGAGGTGACGCGATTTCTTGAACTCGACAATCGTTCTCCTTGGTCACCCGAGGTCAAAGCGACCGGCAAAGTGCTCGACCGCATCTTTCGGTATTTCTTCAAGGCGCGGAATCTACCGATTACGTTTAGAAAGACCGATTACCACAAATTGGCCAGTCTTGTTCCTGCAGACCAGATTGATTCCGAAGTTATCCAAAAGCTGGACGCCATTGTTACCGTAACAGGCGATCCGGTGTGATTCGAAAACGCGAGAGTCGTTCGCTTCGCGCGATTGGTGGAGCGGGCGATTTGCGATACCTGTGGTATACTGTAGGCGCAAGCCCTGACTAAGGTCCGCGTGACGGGTTCGGTTCGGGCGGCGGGCGATCACGGGAGTGAGGTTTCGATGAACGGCTGGATAGCACTGGGGTTGTCGCTTGTGCCTGCGGGCGGGGCGGTGGTTCGATCGATGTTTTGCTGAGGGGATCCACGTCAACTGCTCGGTACGGGCATGATCGTGGCGGGGTTTCCGTTGGCGTTTAGTTTTTCGAACAAGGCACGCGCTCTTCCTGCGGAGCGCACGGCTGGCACGGTTGCCCGCGTCGTCACATTGGTCAGCCTGATCGCCATCATCGGTGGCGTCGTTCTCAACATATTCTAACGCAGGAGATTTCCACATCGACCGATCGCACGACGCATCGCCGATCCAACCGGCGCGTGGTGGGGGTGAATCATGGGCGTTGACCGGTCGTCCGGCGGGTGCGGTTGCGTTTCGGGCGGAAACAGACAGAATCGTGCCGCGGGCCTTCGCACGAAGATCGGTTCGGGCGTTGACGGGTGATTCGCTCCGAGGCTGTGCGTTCTTGGACGACCCAGGCCCGTCGGCAGCGAACAGGGAAAGAGGTGGGTATGTTCGAAGAGGTTTCCGAATCGCTTCGCAAGCGTATCAGTCAAAGCGTCGCGCTCATGCGCGAAGTGAGCCTGCAGACCGATCCGGAGGAAATGGTCCGGCGATACTCCGTGCGCGCCCAAGAGTTGTACCCCCGCGATGCCAGCCTTTCGTTGAGCCGACGTGACCTCGAGCATCCTTACTATCGCGTCACGAGGTCTTCACAGTGGAAAGAACCGCTCGACCCGTGGAAGGAAAAGCCCCGCCTTCCGCTGCACAAGGGTGGGTTGCTCGCCGATCTGCTTTACGGGAACGAGCCACGCATCATTGATGACCTATCCATCCGTGACGACGACCCTGCCGGTGAATACCTCAAGGGCATGGGCTCGCTTCTCGCTTTGCCGCTCTACGACGGCGGAGAATCGCTGAACATGCTGGTGCGCCTCATGCGACGACCGGGCGCGATCAAGGCCGAGCACCTTCCGGACCAAAT
>CAYQFV010000137.1:0-11794 GCA_964416845.1 uncultured Phycisphaeraceae bacterium
CCGGGGATCGCATCCGCCCAGCATCGCAAACTCAACGGCCGCCTCCAGAAGATCGGCCCGTTCCGTGTGATTCGGGTTTGGGGTTCGCCGGAGAAAATGGGATTCGCACACGGATACCTGGTCGGCAAGGATTTCGTCGCGGATTTCCAGGTGATGCTTGCGCAGCTCTATCCCGACGATATTCAGCGATACGAGAAAACGCGAAAGGCGTTGAAGGATTTCATCAAAATCCCGCCCGCCGCGAAATCCGAAATCAAAGGAGTCTTCGACGGAATCAGCGCCCTCTACGGTGCTGCGCCCAAACTTGAACTCCTGAAGCGGCGACTCGTCTTGGACGACGTGGTTTTTTACAATTCCATCGACGCGTTGCGGGCGTTCGGCTGCTCCGGATTCACAGTGTGGGGAGACCGTGCCGGTGAAGTCGGCGTCATCTCGGGTCGCAACTTCGACTACCCCGCGTTCAGCCCCGCGACAGTGTCGCACCAGTCCATCCTGGTTCGTCAGCCGACAGATCGCCATGAGGTGGCAACGATTACTTGGCCGGGGTACATCGGCGCTTTCACGGGCTTCAACGACGAGGGCGTGGCGATTTTTCTGCACGACGGAACCGGTCGCCGCGCAGACGCACCCAATCGCCAGTTCACACCGACTGCACTGCTCGCCAAGGACGTGCTGGAACGCAGCCGTCCCGGCCGGGCGGCACGCGGCATGCGAGACGATCTGATACTCGCCAAGACCGCTTACAGCTACATGGTTCGCGTGGTCACACCGTGGGTCGCAGCGGTGGCGACTCCGGAACTCGTGCTGCGAGCGGACGCCGACGGCCCCAGCTTGAATCCCAATGGCCCGGATTGGAGCATCACGACCAATCACTACCTCAGTGGGAGCTTCGGACCAGCCACCCGAGCAAGCGATGACTCCCTGCGTCGCTTTTCTCAATTGCGCAAGACCCTCAAGGAGAGCGTCACAGACCAGATTGCGTGGCAAGCCCTTTCGGAGGTCGCGGCGGCTGCGCCGGACGGCGGCACGCTCCACTCGCTGGTGTACTTTCCCGAACAGCGTCGGTTGGAGTTGTCCTTCGCGACGTGGAAAGACACCTTCAAGCCGGCGACGATGAACAAACCGGTGACAATCACCTTCGACGAGCTTTTTGACACGGTAGCCGCTGCGAAACGAAAAACACCCGGCAAATAGCCCGCGCGCCTGATCGTGCCGGCAGCGACGAGTCACGTTCTACTCGTCGACGATGTCTGCCAATCGCGAGATGCTCATGACGGCCGAGCGCATGACCAGCACGCGTCGGCGGTTGGTGGAGATGCCGCTGTGTCGCACCGCGTTGACGTATTCTTCCGTTGTCGCGTGTCCGGATCGAGTGTCGTGAAGGTCGGCGTTTTCCAAGGTGAATCCGGCAGGCGAGACGGTGTGAAGCATACCGAGATAGACGATCGGCCCGCCCGTATCCAACACGACCGGATGGGAGAGGAAGTACTCGTAGTCTGCGTCACTCATCTCGTTCAGCCAAAGACCGCCGTCGGGACCGGCGGGGGTGTTGAAGTCCGTCTCCGAGGTGTCTATAGTCCACCGAGACGGTGCGAGCGTCAACTTGCAGTCTGAAGCCTTCAAAGGTGTCAAGAATGAATCGCCCCCCTCTACGACGACTGTCGGGTTGTTTGGGTATCATGGTCACCCTGCTCGCGTCGCCGGCGATGGCGACCGATGCGGTGCAGGACGAATACGCCCGTCGGAGCAAGGCGCTAAGTCCCACCGACGCAGCCGGACATTTCGCCCTCGCCAAATGGTGTCGCACTCAGGAGCAATGGCAGTGGGTCGCCGACGAATGTCGCATCGTTCTCAATCTTACGCCCAACCATGAGCCGGCAAAACTTCTGCTCGACATCGCCCGCACGAAGTTGCGCAAGAAACGCAAACACGACGTACAAGCAGGTGGCCGACGAGGCCGACGAAACGCGGTCATCCGCACGCTGAGCGAGCACGAGATTCAACGCATACGACGGGCCGAGCTTTATCCCGATGACAGAGAAAAGGCCCGCGTGCGGATCGACAACGCTGCACTACGTTCGTTCCAGCAATCCGCCAGCCGCGACGGATCGATCGACCTAGATCGGGCGCAGTTCTTTCGCCTTCCCCGACTGGAACAAGCCCAACTGATCCTTAAACACGCACCGAAACAGTTCGGCGAGAAGGTCATGGTTCAAACCGACCCGACGCGGATGCGCACGTTCTTGCGAAAGGTGCAGCCGATCGTGATACGCGGCTGTGGCACGGCTGACTGTCACGGCGGGGCATCGGGCGGGAGTTTTCGACTGCTTACGGCGAACATGCTCGCCGTTAATGTCGGCTATGCGAACTACCTCATGTTGCACCAGACGGCCGTTGGAAAAGGATATCTCATCGACCGCGACCAACCCGAGCGAAGCCTGCTGCTCACCTACGGGTTGCCGGCGTCGCAGGTGAAGAACGCCGCCGCCGTACATCCGATCCCCATTCGTCCGACGTTCAGAGATCGCAACGATCGGGATTACAACCTCGTGCTCGACTGGTTGTCCTCGTTGGCCATCGAACGGCCGGACTACGGCGTCAATTTCAAAACAAGACGCTGAACCCTCGACAACATGTCGCCAAGCAGACCGCGAGCGTTGCGCGACTCTAATCGTCGGGCGCGTCCGAATCATCGGGATCGGTGGCGTGTTCCTCCGGCGTGGTCTTGGCCGGTTGGCTCGTGCTGGGCGCGGTGATGGTGTTGTCTTGGTCTGATGCTTCAGACGACGGTTCCTCAGGATCGACCATATCAACGACGATGGGTGCGGCCCACGGCAGGCGGAGTAGCGTCGGCTGCTCGACGTCGCCGAAGTACTCAGATCGCAACTCGGCTGTGGTCGCATTGCACCAGGATTGTATCTTGTTGCGTTCATTCTCGTTCGCCGCGCCCGGCCAGGAATCGCAAATCGATATCTTTTCGAGAACGGCAGACCGAACCGCTTCGTCTCGCTCCCGGCCGCTGGGGAACCAATCCCGCGCCCGCTCTTCGAGTGTCAGGAGCAACGCCCACGCCGTCGCGTGCGCACCGCGATTTTTGACGAAACGACATCGCAGCAGCCTCGCGAAGAAATCGAATGCGATCGCTGCCTGGTGGAGGGACTCGGTGACCTTCGGGAGAGACCGCATCGCACGGTCGATCCGCCCCTCTCGGCCGTAAAGGACTGATTGCCACAACATCGCCGTTATCGCGACAGTCGGCCGCTCGTCCTCGAGGTATTCGGCAAGTTTGATGGCGGCTTGTCGACGCGGGGCGACCGATTCGGAGCCATCCGACGGACTCACGATCGCATTGAGGGCATCGGAGAAAGCCGACAAGGTATCAATTGATGTGTTGAATTGTTCCACCGCTTCGGCATCGTGATCGTCCAAGTCTTCGTAGGCCAGAATCGCTTTCCGCAGCGATTCGATCTTGGCGGCGCTCTGCTGAGTCAGCCTCGCAACCAACCGACGGTCGTCTTCGCGGTCGATGCCATTGATGAATCGTGACATCGCCGGTTCGCATTGGGTCGCCAATACCGAATTCACGGCGATCAATTTGAGTTCGATCCGCTTGCGAGGATCCTCAGATTCCGCAGCCGCCGCCTCCTCCAGCCGGGTTGACTCCCGGGCAAGCCACTGAGCGTACTCATCCTCGTTCGTAACGCCGTCAGGGTATGGCGATATCGCCAGATGCGGAACGATCGGCGTACCAGCGCGTTTGGCGGACTCGTGCTGCTGCGCGCCAACCACCAGCGGACACCCAAGAACGGCCACCACCGCTAGCCACAGGCGTGAATGAACCATGGACTTCTCCCACGACGCTCGCCGTTAAGACAATCGAAAGACTCTCCCACGCCTTTCGCACGCGCGAGCATATTCGCTCGTCGCAACGCCCGCAACGCCGGACGCTCCGCCAAGGGCCGTTGCGCAGCTCACGTTTTGGCACAAAGATGCACGCCGAAGGGGAGACGGCCGGCGTTGACCCCGCACTACCGTGATCCTACACTAAATTATGCCTGTCCCGTAGCGGCCCGCGCCGCTGTGCGGATACGACCGGTGCGATTGACGTTTGATCGCTCCGCAGATGCGGCCATGCACACAACCATCCCAGGCCGGTGGCGTGCGTCACTCCCGGTAGATCTCGGACCGAGGAACCCCGCAACGACCTCGAAGTGCCGACCCAAGAGTTCGCCCACATGGATCAACCGCAACCCGACACAAATCGCCATGACCCAGTTCCTGGGACCGGTGGGCCCAAACACAGAATCATCGTTCGGGCGGGCAAGCTGGCGGGCGGAGCAGTGGTGTCAGTGTGGTTGTTGTCGGCGATGTACCACCTTGTTCTGTTCGGCGTCATGTATCTCATCCCATGGCTGTCGGGAATGTCGCGCGACGCAACAGCCGCCCCCCCGCCGTTCACCGCGATCGTCGGCGATGTCGACCAGCCGTCGGTGTCGCTCACGCCTTCCGCACCAGTCAAGACCAGCGAGATCGTCGACCGCGTCAAGCCGTTGCAGTTCAAACCGCAGGAATTCCAACCCATTCCCCAAGTCGCGCCCGCTCAGGCCACCGGCTTGAACATCCTGGGAATCGGCACGGCGGGGGGCGATCTCGACAAGTTCGATTTCAGCGTATCGTCGGGTAGCGGCGGTCCCGAGTTTTTCGGCCTCGGAGGGCAGGCCCGCGGCGCGCGCAGAATTGTGTACGTGGTCGACAGATCAGGCTCAATGCTGACAACGATCGACGGCGTTAAGAAAGAGCTGCGGCAGTCCATCGGCAAGCTTCGCCGATCACAAAAGTTCCACGTCATCTTCTTCAACGCCGGTGCCCCCCTCGAAAACCCGCCCAAGCGACTGGTCAGTGCGATTCAGGCGAACAAGCGCGCAGCCTTTCGCTTTGTCAACGAGATCGCGGCGGGCGGCGGTACGGACCCGAGGTTGGCGTTGAGGCGGGCGTTCGCCGTCGACCCCGATCTGATTTACTTTCTCACCGACGGCGAGTTCGACCCCAAAGTCGTCACGTTGCTCTCCCAACTGAACCGCAGCAGGAGGGTGCGCATTTTCACCATCGCCTATGTCAGTCGCACCGGTGCCCCGCTTCTCGAACGCATCGCCAGGGAACACAACGGCGAGTATCGATTTGTGTCCGAAGATGAGATTTTCTAGAGACAAAACCATCCAGCTATCCCGCCGCCTCGTCGCTGCAGCCTGTTGCGCGTGGATCGCTGCGCTACCCGCGACCGCGTTGGCCGATCGCATTGTTTCGGCAGAATCCGTCTTACAGCGCATCAAGATCGTCAACTTGGACGGCGCGAGAATCGCCTACCGAACGCCGTCCGGGGAACTGCGGTTCATTCCGCTCGGTGAGATTGAAAGCCTCCGCGTCGATACAGCCTCCGCCCTCGCAGATCTGAACGAAGCCGAGCGGCTCGTCGAGCAAGACCAACCCGATCAGGCCATATCACACTACGAGCGAGCCGTGCGTCTTGCATCGGGATTTTGGCAACGGCTGGTCCGTGCCCGTCTGATTCTCGCAGCCCGTCGTGGCAACCGCGTGGACCTGATCGTCGACCACGTCACAGCGCTGCTGGACGACGAAGCCGCCGGCGCACCGTTGGTAGCCACCCTGCTGCCCGGTTCTCTGGCCGCGACCAACCCGCGCGGTATCGATCGGGCGATTCGCCGTATCAACGGAAAGATCGACGCGGTCAACTCCCAAAGTGCTCGGGTGGTGTTGGACTCGTTACGGTACATCATCATCGAACGCGCCCGACCAAAACGCGCCGAAGCGTTTGCGACGGCTCTGGTTCGCCAGCCGATCCCCCTGTCGGTGGCCACGCGGGCGGTCTACCGCATTCGGGCGGCAGCGCTGACCCACCTGATCGCCGACGGCCAATCGCCGCTGGTCTTGCGAGAAGTCAACGCCGACCTGCTCAGCGCGCCCAAGGAAGTGCTCGCCGAAGTGCTGATCGTCAAAGCTCGAGCCCTGCTCGCCACCGCCAAGAATGATTCCGATCGAATCCGCGCAGGCTGGGCTGCGATGCGTGTCGTCAGTCACTACCGCAAGGATCCACTCGTTCCCGAAGCGCTGTTCATCACCGCCCGGGTCCACGAGCTGATCGGTCGACCCGCCACCGCCGTACAATTGCTTGACGAATGCATCGCGAATCCGAGAATCTCGGAACCGTTGCGAGAACGGGCGACGGCGGCCATTGATCGTCTTCGGGCCGGTCCACCATGACCCGACCTTGTCCAGCGCACCGTCCACGGGAGAAGTACTTCTGTTCTTGAGAGGATTGACTTTTGGCACGCATGGCATGGTTGTCGGGATTACTGTTGATGTTTGGGGCGATGGCAAGCCCTGTGATGGCCGCCGGCGCTGAGGCTGGCGGCGGTGGCGCGATGCGCGTGTTTGACCACTTCGTCCGCAAGGGCGGCGCAATCACCTGGTTCATCCTTGTTCCGCTCTCGGTCGCGACGGTCGCGCTCACCATCGAATACTGTCTATCCATCCGAAGGAAAACGTTCGTGCCAGCAGAGTCGTTTGAACGCATCGCCGACCACCTCAGTCGTAGGGAATACGCCCAAGCATTGGATTACACCGAGGACCAGCCCGACATGCTGGCTGCCGTCATCAACATCGGTCTGCTCGAATCGGCCAACGGCTACGCCGCCATGGAACGCGCCGTCGAGGAGACGCTCGACGAGCGCTCCGCCCGCATGATGCGAAAAATCGAATACCTCAACGTCATCGGCAACATCAGCCCCATGGTGGGATTGTTCGGAACGGTGTACGGCATGATCAGCCTGTTCGCCTCGATCCGAGAAGCGGGCGGCATGCCCGAACCAGCCCGCATCGCCGACGACATTTCAGTCGCCCTGGTCACGACGTTTTGGGGCTTACTTGTGGCGATCCCGGCGCTGAGCGTCTTCGCGATTTTCCGAAACAGAATCGACGTACTGGCCGCCGAATGCGCCCTGGCCGCCGATCGACTTCTCGCACCGTTCAAGCCCGGGGCAAGGTCGATCGCCGAAACGGCGGTGGCCGTCAAGACAGTCCCCACCGCCCCGCGGACCGCCGCATCGCCGCCGGACACTGTCTGACACCGCCTCCGAGGATTCAAGACGAACCGATTATGGCAAGTGCAAAGAAATACCGCCGCAGACCGTCGCTGGTCTTCAACATGGCCCCGATGATCGACGTCGTCTTCCTACTGATTATCTTCTTCGTCCTGGTCAGCACGTTTGCGTCGGCAGAACGCGTGCCCATGGAAGTCCCCAACCCCGACGTCAGCCAGGCGCTGAACATCAAGCTCACCGATCGCGTCATCATCAACGTTCAGCGGACCGGTCCGACGCCGTCGGACGTGGTGTACAGCATCGGCGCGAGCGGCCCTGAATCGCTCGCCGTGATCTCCCAGCGATTGGCGCTGCACAAACGCCTCGTGCCCAACCTCAAAGTCATCGTCCGAGCTGATCGCCGCGTTCGCTACGGCGCGGTGCGCGAAGTGATGACCATCGTCGCCGAAAACGGGATCGAGCAGATGAACATCGTCGCCCAAGCGGGCAACGGAGTGCCAAAACCATGACACTCCGCGCATCCGACTCGGCGAACCCGAACGACGTGGTTCACTACACGCCACGGCGAAAACGCGCCCCGCGTGAAGGAACGGTGCTGACGCTCAATCTCGCGCCGATGATCGACGTCGTCTTTCTCTTGCTGATATTCTTCATCGCCACCACCACGTTCAAACGCGCCGAAGGACTCCTCCCGTCACGCTTGCCCCGTCAAGGCGCCTTCGCAGGCCAGGTCGCAGAACCCATCACCCCCATCGTCATCCATGTACAGCAAACCGGCGACGGGCCCACAGATTACACCATCCGCGTGGAACACTTCGTCAACGCCCCGACGACCTTCAACGAATTGGCAACATTCCTGAGCGACATCCAAACCAACCCGGGGTTCGACGACCAAACACCCGTTGTCATCCACGCGACGCCGGACGTCATCTGGAATCACGTCGTCGGGTGCTGGAACGCCGCCGTACGCGCCGGCTGCCGACGCATCTCGTTTGGTGTGCAAAGTGACCAGTGATTCACTGACAACAGAACGACCGCCGCGAGATCCAGGTCGCTCACCGATCAACACGCGGACGCGACGCTTGACCCATTCCCCCCTTCGCGCCCGGCACGCCGGTCATCGACACCATCGCGCCGCACCACGCGTACTCCTGGTTGCCGTGACGATGTTCGCGTCAGCCGCCCGAGCGCAGGACGCTTCCTATCCGGAAGGACAACGATTCAACACCGCGAGGTTCCACAAGAACCTCAAGAAGCGAGGACTGACCGACCTTCTCGCGCTGCATCTGGTGGAACATCCGCCGTCCGACCCCATCACAGCCGTTCTGCTGGCGAGGGACGTCAAACTCGCCGAAGCAGCCGACCCATCGCGCTCCGCTCGCGAGCGCGACGACGCCCTCGCCGCCGCAGACCGACTCCTCGAGCAACTCATCGACGATCAACCAAACGATGCCCGCGTCCGAACCTGGCGGATCGAACTGAGCAAAGCATTGTTGTACACCGAGGGCGATCGACTCACCTCCAACTTGCTCTACAAGGGCGGCGGAGACGCCGATCGAGCCAAGCTTCGCCCACTCATGGAGCGAGCCGTCGCCGTCACCGAAGCACTCTACAACTCGCTCCAGTCAGAATACGACGCGCTCGACGCGATGTCCGCACGCCAGTACGAACAACTCGAAACCTCCGGAGACGTTCGCAAGCTCGAAGCCGACTTCGCCCGAACAGGATACATGCTCGCCTGGGCGAGGTTCTATCGCGCCCTCGCACAAGACACGCTGTCCCAATCCAACATCGCGGACCTCACGCTCGTACTCGACTACCTCATCACCCAATCAAACCTCGTCAACATCCCACACGCGGAAACCCACTACCGCGCCCAAGCGCTTCTGCTGGCCGGCATGACCCACCGCCTCATGGGGGAATATCGAAAATCAGTCCCATTCTTCGAACGTGCGATCGAAGTCGTTTCCAACATTCTAAGTGACAACGAGCGACACGCCCTCGCGTGGGTTCAAACCCTCGCGCGGATCGAGCAGGCCAGAGCGTTCGCCGGCGCAGAAGACTTCGCCGCCGCCGGGCGGGCCGTCGAAGCGCTTCGCGAAGAGATCTACCGTCGCGATCCCAACAACGTCGGCCTATCGATCATCGCCGCCCTGCTGGACCGATCAGTGCTTCGTGCACGCGCGACGCAAGCCTCCCACAACGGACGAACCGGCGAAGCGGCTGCTCTGCGCGACAAGGCCGTCGTTCGCCTCTCAGCCCTCGCCGCCCAAAACGTCGCCTACCGCAACGACATCTACGCCATCCTCGGCCAACTCATCAACGACGACTCCAACATCGACACCCTCACGCCCTTCGAACGGTGCGCCGTCCTCGCCGACCTGCTAGGCCAAGCGAGCACCATGCAGCAGTCAATCGCCCAACGCCTATCCGGCGGGCTCGACCCAGCCGACAGCATCATCAAAGATGCCGAAGACCAGCGGGCCGGACTCCTCCAAAAAGCGGTCGACATTGCGTCGCCGATACTCGATCCCGACTTCAAGATTTCGCCATCGCTCGCCGCCGAGGCTGCGTTCAATCTTGGCGTCGCACAACACTTGCGAGGTCGAAGACTTGACGCAGCCCAAGCCTTCCTCCAAGTCGCCGAACGCTTCCCCTCGTTTGACCGGGCAGCAGAAGCAGCCACCCTCGCGGTGCAACTCGCGTGGAACCTCTACCAAGACCCCGCCCTCGCCGCCCGTCCGGAAGTCAAACGCCTCTGTCTCGATGCCCTCACCACCCTCACAACCACCTATCCCGAGACAGACGCCGGACGCTACTGGCAGTTCTTCTTCGCTCAGCACCTCTCCGAGATCGGTCGAACCCAAGACGCCGCCACCGCCTACGCTGCCGTCTCCCCGTCGCACCCGCGGTATTTCGACGCGGTCTTCCTCGCTGCAGAATCGCGCGCCACCGCAGTGAAACAACTCGCCGCTGGCAACCCCGACCGCCCCGAGGAGGTCAGCCGCAAGGCCACACCCGCCATCGCCGCGATCCGCGCCGCCCGCAAGAAGATCTTCGACGCCCTTGAGCAAGAGACCGACACCAACCGAAAAGACGAACTATCCCAACTCGCCGCCCGGGCCGAAATCCTGATCGCAGAGCTGTACGTCCTCACCGGCGTCAACCGCTGGCAACGCGCACTCGACACCGTCAACGGTTTCGAAACGCACTTCGCAAACCAACACGCGCTCTTCGGCCGGGCACTTCGCGCCAGAATGCTCGCCCTCGAGGGTCTTCATCGCAGCGAGGAAGCGTCCCAGCTCATTCCGCAATATGTCTCCACCGATCCCATTGGAGCAGCCACCACGCTTCAAGGCCTCTTCGATTCGCTCCACGAGGAAATTCAACGCGACCAAACCGCCGGCAGAATCCAACGTGCCAAGAAACGCAGCGAATCCGCATACGTCATCGCACAAGGCTTGTACGACCTCGCGGGCGAGCGATCCGATCTCTTCGACGCATCCGCCGTCTATGCCTTGCGGTTACAGCTTGCTCGATCCGCCCTCGAAAAGGAGGACTACGATCGCGCGAAATCTCTCTTCGAGCAATGCTACAACGAAAACGCCGCCCGATACGCTGACCACCAACCGCGTGACAGCCGCGCCATCCAAGGCGTCGCGGACACTTACTTCGCCATTGCGAACTACGCCGACGCGTTGCCTCTCTACAACACGCTCTTTCGCGCGGCAAAACCGGGCGACCGATCAAGATGGACCGCGCTTCTGCGCGACTTGCAATGTCGCACCGAACTGGACTACGATCCCAAAGAGATCATCAAGAGCATTGAGCAACAGAAGTTCTTCGATCGCGAGATGGGAGGCTCGAACCTGCGACGGCGTTTCGACGCGCTCCTCACAACCAATGAGCGGCGAGCCGAACAAGCATCCCCATCGCCCAAGCGATGACTCGCGCCGTTCGTAGCGTGTCCCCGCCGCGCCCGTCAGGAAGCGGTCAGCAAGAGTCCGAGTCGACAGTGCCCACCACCGCACAAGGCCAGTCGACAAGTCTCCGTGGCGGTATCGGCAAAACCGATTAACTCGCCAACCATACGAAAGGGGCGTTTAGCGTGCTCAATCCGAACCGGCTCGACCCTGACCGATCAGTACTACTGGTCGTCGATCTTCAGCAAAAGCTACTTCCGCTCATCCACGACGCAGGAGAACTGTCCCAAGCCGCACGTCTGCTCATCCGCGGGGCAGCGCTGTTCGACCTGCCGGTCATCGTGACCGAGCAATACCCCAAGGGCATTGGGCCGACGGACTCGACATTTGCCGACGACCTCGCCTCTGCCGGTGCGACCACGCTCGAAAAGTCGACATTCAGTGCGTGCGGTCAAGAAGAAGTTCGCGAGAGGCTTAGGGCTACCGGCGCCGACCAAGTCATTCTCTGCGGCATTGAGACGCACGTGTGTGTGCAGCAGACAGTGGGCGATTTGCTACTGATGGATTATCAAGTGTGCGTCTGCGCTGACGCGGTCGGCTCCCGGCGCAAGCTCGACCACAAGACCGCGCTCCACCGCATGAGACACGACAGCGCGGCCGTCACCACCGTCGAAAGCGTCCTGTTCGACCTCTGCAACCGATGCGACACACCGAAGTTCAAGACCATGATCGAAATGATCAAAAACCACGACG